>CAADHA010000033.1 GCA_900696685.1 uncultured Planctomycetota bacterium | reverse complement strand
TCGATGCCCCTCTTCACCACACCACCAGCCACACGCCGATCCACACTCCGCCCGCGATCATCACCAACGCCGTGTAGCCGACGATGTCGCGGGCGCGGACGCCGGTGATCGCCAGCAGCGGCAGCGCCCAGAAGGGCTGGAGCATGTTGGTCAACTGATCGCCGTACGCCAGGGCCATGACCATCTTCGCCGGGCTGACGCCTGAATCGACGGCCGCCTGCATGACGATGGGCCCCTGCACGGCCCACTGTCCGCCGCCGCTGGGCACAAAGAGATTCACCACGGCTGCGCTGAGGAACGTGAGCAGCGGCAGCGTCGTCTCGCTGCTGGTGTTCGCGAGAGCGGAGGCGAGTTTCGCGTCGAGGCCTGAGACGCTCATCATGCCCATGATCCCGGCATAGAAGGGGAACTGAAGAATGATGCCGCCGCAGCCGCGAGCCGCTTCATCCACGGCCCGCACGTACCGAGCCGGAGAGCCGTGCAGCACAAGGCCCAGAACGAGCATGACGAGGTTGACGTGATTGAGGTCGATGCGGCCGATGCTGTCGAGCAGCCTCACCGCCTGCCACAGCGCGGCGGCCAGCAGCACCGCCATCAGCACCGAAAGCGCCGGCGTGCGTTCGAGCCATTCCGGCGCGGTCGTCGGCTTGTCGTCGAGATGCAGGCGCGATTCGCGTTCATCGTCCGCGGCGGCCGGCTCGATGATCTGTGCCGGCACGCGGAAGTCGGTGAAGGTCTCGATCTCATCGTCGCGCCTGGGGTGGAGCATTGCAAAGAGCAGCGGGGCCATGAGGACGAGGCCGCCGGTGATGATGATGTTCATCGTTGAACCGATCGTGGCCTGGAGCGCGATGGGCTGAATCTGCCGGGCGAGTTCCGGCGTGAGGACTTCGAGCATGTCCTTCATGCTGGTGACTTTGAGCGGCGCGCTGCCGGAGAGACCGCCGTGCCAGACCATCAGCCCGACGTACCCCGCGGCCGCGAGAAGCGGGTAGTGGACGCGGATGCCCTTGCCGGCCATCGAGCGGCCGACTTCGCGGGCCATGAGGGCGCCGACGATGAGACCCAGCCCCCAGTTGAAGACGGCACACACGGCGGCGACGAGCGCGACCAGCGCCGCAGCCTGCGCCGCCGTCTCGGGCCGATCAGCCAGCGCCCGCACCAGCCGCGCCACAGGCGGCGAGGAGGCCAGCGCATGCCCCGTGACCAGCACGAGGCACATCTGCATCGAGAACATGAGGAGTTTCCACATTCCTCCGGTGCCGGCAAAGGTCGCGGCGAGCGCCTCGGGCCGAACCTCGGTGAAGACGAGACACATCGCCGCCGTCAGCACGGTGAGCACAATGGCGATGACAAACGGATCAGGACACGTTCTGCGAAAAACGCCCGCGATGAATGAGCCGAGGGTGCTGATCATGCGGTCAGGATATCAGGGCCTCGGGTGCGCCGCCCCGCTCAGGGCCGCTCGCCGATGTCCACGATGGCGCAGGCCATGATGGGATCGAAGCCCAGTGCCTTGCACTTCCCGATGAGTTCATCGGACTCGGCGCCGGGGTTGAGCCAGACCTCGCCCACATCGCTGCGCCGCGCGAGTTCTTCGATGATCTCCAGCCCGACGTGCGGCGGCACATAGAAGAGCGCGCGGTCGATCGGCCCGGGCACGTCGCGCACGTTGTGAAAAGCGCGCACGCCTTCGATCTCCGACTCGTGCGGATTGACGGGCAGAACCGTCTGGTGCTGCCGCAGGTAGGCGCGGACGGCCTTGTTGCCGAACTTGCTGCGATCGTTGGACGCCCCGATGATCATCACGCGCATAGTGCGTCACCTTGACGGATCAACCCGCCGCGGACGATCTCAGCGCGAAGGCCGCCGCGGTGGACGAGGGCTTCGCGCACGCCGGCGCGCGTGAGTTTTTCGAGGTGGCCGCAGGGTTCGCACAACTTGACGCCGCGCAGGACGACCTGATCGCCGATGGAGAAAGTGCGGCCGACGAGGTGGTTGAGAGCGGCTCCGCGCGTGAGGATGTTGCGCCTCGTCTCGGAGGGGTCGAGTTGAATCTCGCACTCCCGCCGCACCGCCTCGACCGCCTCGGCCTCGATGAGCGTCACCTGCGCGCCGGGCGGAGTCGGCACAGCATCGTGCGCCGCCCTGGAAAAAGTCCCGCAACGGCCCGCGTAGCGGTCGCCCGCCAGGCCCGCGCCCATCCGCGCCTCGACCTGCGCAACCTGACGCATCGGACCCGCGCCGCGCTCGGCGATGAAAACCGCCTCGACGCGGCCGAGCAGTTGCGAGCGGGCGGCTTCGACGCTGGGAGTCATCGTCCGAGTCATGACTGCGGGATGATAGGTCGCGGGGCCAGCGTCCGGCGTGCGACGTCCACTCGGTGCGGTTTCCCGGACCCCGCGAGACGTCGGGGAATCCGGGCTTGCCGCTCCATTGGAGGCCGTCTTGTGGTACACTTGACAGACCGCCGGCCGCTCACTGTCGGGACCGCCAAACGAGGGAGAGACCATCATGCTGAACCGTTTCACTGCATTCGTCGGCCTGGCCGTCGTCCTTGCCGTCGCTTCCATTGCGCCGGCGCAGGAGATGGACGCCACGCGGCCGCGCGTCGATCACCGCGTCCGCTTCGACGGCCACATCGTCGTCCGCGCGACGCCGCGCAACGCGCGCGAACTCAACGCGCTTCTGGCGCTGACCCCCGACGTCTGGTCGCATGGAATCGGCGTCGGCCCCCTCGACGTGCGCATCGAGCCGGAGGCGCGCGAAGCGCTCGACGCCACGGGCATTCCCTACGAGATTCTCATTGACGACCTCCAGCGCCTCATCGACCGCGAAGCGCAGACCGCCGGGCGCGGCGGCGGCCTCGACAACGAGTGGTTCGACGATTACAAGACGTATGAGCAGATCAACGCCTACCTCGACACCCTCGCGGCCCTGCGCCCCGATATCGCGACAATCTTCACCGCCGGCACGAGCATTGAGGGGCGGGCGATCAAGGGCATCCAGATCACCGGCGCCGCGCCCGGTCCGGGCGTGCGAGGCGTGCTCTACAACGGCTGCCAGCATTCGCGCGAATGGGTCGCCAGCATGGCCACCACCTACATCGCCGACCAGCTCATCCGCCGGTACAGCAGCGATCCCGCCATCACGCAACTCGTGGACAGCGCCATCCTCTACGTCGTCCCCGTCGTCAACGTGGACGGCTTCGTCTACACCTGGACGACCAACCGCATGTGGCGCAAGAACCGGCGCAACAACGGCAACGGCACGTTCGGCATCGACCTCAATCGCAACTGGTCGGTTGAATGGGGCGGCGTCGGCTCATCAGGCGATCCCGGCAGCGACATCTACCGCGGCACGGCGCCGTTCTCCGAGCCTGAAACAGCCGCGATGCGCGACTTTCTCCTTGCCCGGCCGTGGGTCGAGCGCCACGTGGACATTCACAGTTACTCGCAGTACGTCCTCTATCCCTGGGCGTTCACGAACCAATCGACGATCGAGGGCGCGGCCTTTCCGAACTTCGCTCAGACGATCGCCAGCGCGATCCGCGGCGTTCACAACGTGACCTATCAGCCGGGGCAGTGGTATTCGCGACTGTACCCGTCGAGCGGGGTGATGCAGGACTACACCTACGCCGAGCGCGCCGCATGGGGCTTCACTTTCGAGTTGCGCGATACGGGGCAGTTCGGCTTCATCCTCCCGCGCGAACAGATCCGTCCGACAAGCGAGGAGATCTTCGCCGGCGCGATCGCGCTGGCGACGACGAACGTCGAGTGGCGGATGCTCCTCGAGGCGACGAGTCTGCGCCGAGGCCAGGCGGCGACGCTGCGGGCGCATCGAGGCGAGCCGGGCCGGCCGACGTATTTCGTCTACACCTTCGCGGGCTACGGCTCGACCTTCGTGCCCCAACTCAACGTCACGCTCAACCTCATCCAGCCCGTTCTCGCCGGCACGGCGATCGCCGACGGCAGCGGCACAGCGACGCTGACGCGCACCGTCCCCAACAGCGCCCCTCCGCGCGAAATCCTCCTCCAGGCGGCGCAGCAGCAGCGGCGGTCAAACGTCGTCAAGCGGAATATCGAGTAGCGAACTCCCTCCAGCAGCACAACAGGCCTCACTCCGCTGAGGAGTGAGGCCTGTCTCTTGTACGGACGCTGCGAAACTCGGCGAACCGATCAGATCGGCCCGGTCGCGTTGCTCGTGGTGCAGTCGTTGGTCTTGATGCACTGGATCCACTTGCCGCAGGCGGCAGTGCCGACGGTGGCCGTCACCTGGCCCTGGCCGCCCATGGTCCCGATGATGTTGTAGAGTTGCAGTCCGCCGGGTCCGGAGAGGCCCAGTTGCGTTCCCTGGCACGGACCGCCTGGAATCACGAAGTTGCCGGGGCCGTTGCCGAGGATGATGCCCATCTGACCGGGGCCGGCGCCGGACCACGAGAGCGTCTTCTGTCCCGGGCATTGGCCGGTCAGGCGGATGATGACCCCCCCGCCCGAAACGCCGTAGCCGTGATCGTCGATGACCGGGCTCCAGGGATGACCCAGATCATCGAGGGTGACGCGCGAGATGCCTGCGGCGACCTCCCAGCCGAGGAACACCTTCTCGGCGCCGCCGCTGCTGATGTTGAAGTTGATCGTCCCGGCGAGGTTGTTGTTGCTGTCGTAGACGTTCATGACGCCGCTGTAGCCGAAGCCCGCAAACGCGCCCGCATCAAGGCCCATCGCCCGCACCGGCGAGTCGTAGGTGATCTGGAGCACCTCGCCGTTGGCGAGAAACGTGCGCGTCGGCAGGCTGAAGTAATTGTTGCCGTTCCACTGGAGCACGCCTGGCGTCGCAAGATAGGAAGCGCCGTCCTCGACGAGACCCGGCCCCTGCCCGTTGGCGATCGACGTGTCATCCAGCGGATTGACGTCGAGATTCGCCGCCGACCCGTCCGCGATCACGAAACTCTCGAAGTCCTCCAGAATCTGGCTGCCGCCGAGAATGCTGTTGAGCGTGGCCCGATCGTTGACCCGGCCGTCCGCCAGCGCGACCGAAGCCGCCAGACCCGCAACGACCGCCGCCGCCCCGAACCCGTACTTGCTGAGACTCATGGCTCCCCTCCTCAAAACGTCGATCAAAACGAAAGAACCGCGTACCAGCCGACACAGGCCGGTGATCTGCGCATATTACCGGATCGCCGCCTGTCCTGCAAGCGCAATTCAGGCAGATCGGGGAAAGTTCGTGAGAAAGACGATCCCGCGGGCCCCAATGGTCCGGGGTCGTATTACACGAGCAGCGTCGCCGGATTCTCCAGCATCCCCTTGAGGGTCTGGAGAAACCGCGCCCCGCTCGCGCCGTCAATGATGCGGTGGTCGCAGGAAAGGGTGCAGGCCATCTCGTGGCCGATGGCCAGTTCATCATTGCGAACGACCGGTTTCTTGAGGGCTGCGCCGACGGCGAGAATCGCCGCGTTGGGCGGATTGATGATCGCGGTGAAGAAGTCGACATCGAACATGCCCAGGTTGGAGATGGTGAAAGTCGAGTCGGCCATCTCTTCGAGGCTCAGCCCCTTGCCGCGCGCCTTGTCGGCGAGGGCTTTGGTCTCGGCCGAGATCTGCCGCAGTCCCTTGCGGTCGGCGTCGCGCAACGTGGCCACGACCAGTCCCCCGCCGCGTTCCTCAGGCAACGCCACCGCCACGCCGACGTTGATGTGCTCGCCGATGAGCAGCGAATCGCCCTTCCACGCCGCGTTGAAGTGCGGATGCTGATGGATCGCCAGCGCGCACGCCCGCACGAGAAAATCGTTAACGGAGAGTTTGACGTTCTGCGAGGCGAGTTGCTCGTTGAGCGTGGCGCGGAGGTCAAGCAGCGGATCGGCATTGACGCTCACGCTGACCTGGTAGTGGGGAATCGTGGTCTTGGACTCGACGAGGCGGCGCGCGATGGTCTGGCGCATGCTGCTCAGCGAAACCTTGCCGCCCAGGTTCGTCGGGGTGATCAGGAGCGGAGCGGAAGCGCTCAATGCCGGGGCAGCCTTCGAGGGCGCCGCCGCGGCGGCTGACGCATCCTGCCCCAGCGCCGCCAGCACATCGCGCTTGATGATGCGCCCCTGAGGCCCGGTGCCCTTGACCGCATTCAGATCGAGATCGTTCTCTTCGGCGATGCGCCGCGCCAGCGGGCTGACCAACATGCGGCCGGAGGCGCTTTCGCCATCAGAGCCGTTGCTCGTCGCAGCGGACGCGGCCCCCGCGCCCGCATCGGACTTCGATTTCATGATCGTCGCCGTTGAGGTTGACTCGGATATGCCGCGCGCCTCGTGCTGCCGCGCACCGCCGGTCTTGGCCTCCCGTGCCGCCGGCTCGCCGGCCCCAACGCCGACGGACTGCACGGCCTGCTCGATCGACTCCCCCTCTTCGGCGAGGATCATGAGCGTCTCACCGACCGCGACATTGGCGCCGACGGGGCAGAGGATCTTCGCCACCCGGCCCGCGTCGTAGGTCGGCATCTCCATCGTCGCCTTGTCCGTCTCGATGTCCGCAAGAACCTGGCCCGCTTCGACCTTGTCGCCTTCCTTGACGTTCCACTTCACGAGCGTGCCCGCTTCCATGGTGTCCGAGAGGCGCGGCATCTTGATTTCAATCGCCATCGTGCTTCACCCTGGAACTCTCTGTTTCACGCCCACGATGAGGCTCTGCGAATCGTGGGATGCCTTTACACGCTGCGCGCTCGCCTGCGCAGAGCCTTCGGGTCGCGGCTAAATCGCGACCCTACGCCAGGTACGTCGCCTTTTTCACCGCCTCGATGATCTTGCCTGCGTGGGGCAGCATCGCCTGTTCGAGCACTTTGCTGTACGGCGCCGGCACGTCGTCGCTGCACACGCGGTAGACGCGGTTGTCGAGGTAGTCCATGGCACGCTCGTAGACCTGCGCCGCCACTTCGCTCGCCACCGAGCCGAAGGGCCACGACTGGTCCACGACCACGCAATAGCCGGTCTTCTTCACGCTTTCGATGATGGTGTCGATGTCGAGGGGCCGGATGGTGCGGCCGTCGATCACCTCGCACTCAATGCCTTCCGCGGCGAGTTTCTCGGCCGCTTCGAGACAGAAGTGAACCGGCCGGCCGAAACTGACAATCGTGCAGTCCGTCCCCGCGCGCTTGATGTCGGCGACGCCGAAGGCAATGAGATACTCCTCCTCGGGCACAGGCCCCTTGTTGCCGAGCATGCGTTCGGATTCGAGGAAGAAGACTGGGTCATCGCAGCGGATGGCAGTCTTGAGCAGCCCCTTGGCGTCGTAGGGGGTGGAAGGGATGGCGATGCGCAGCCCGGGGACGTTTGAGAAGAGTCCCTCGACCGCCCAGGAGTGGGTCGAGCCGAGTTGCCCGCCCGCGCCGTCGTTGCCGCGAAAGACGATGGGACAGCCGAACTGCCCGCCGGACATGTAGAGCATCTTGGGCGCGTTGTTGAGGATCTGGTCGGCGGCGACGAGGGAGAAGGACCAGGACATGAACTCGATGATCGGGCGCAGTCCCATCATGGCCGCGCCGATGCCCAGACCGGCGAAGCCGTTCTCGGAGATGGGGGTGTCGATGATGCGCCTGGGGCCGAACTCCTCGAGCATCCCCTGGCTGACCTTGTAGGCGCCCTGGTACTGCGCGACCTCCTCGCCCATGAGAAAGACCCGCGGGTCGCGGCGCATCTCTTCGCTCATCGCCTCGCGCAGCGCTTCGCGGAACTGGATCTGACGTGTCGCCACAGCGGTCATCAACGTTGCTCTCAGCGCCTCTTCAGATCAACGCCCACGATGAGGCTCTGCGAATCGTGGGTGCTTTCTTCATTACAATCTACAACACTCAAACCTTGAGTCATTGCTCATCAGCAATCGCACCAGGCTCATGCCCGCACATCTCCGGCAGCGTGGTCGGCCCGTACGGTCCGAAGGGCTCGCGCACCACGTCGCTGTACAACTCCGTCGCCGGATCAGGCTCAGGCGACTTCTCCGCCCACGCGATCGCATCGCGCACCTCATCGCGCACGCCCTGGCTCAGCGCCCGGAAGGCCTTTTCGTCGAGGTCGCCCGAGGCGATGAGGGCGTCGGCGAGTCTGCGGATCGGGTCGTTCGCCTCGTATTCCGCGACCTCGTCCTTGCTGCGGTACTTCTGCGGATCCGACATCGAATGACCTTTGAAGCGGTAGGTCTTGATCTCAACGAAGGCGGGAATCTGCTCGGCGCGGCAGCGATCGACGGCCTTCTTCATGACGTTGTAGACGGCACAGACATCCATGCCGTCTGCCTGGTAGAACGGCATGCCGTACGCCGCCGCCTTGGTGGAGAGGTCGTGGGCCATGGCCGTGCCGCGCTCGATGGCGGTGCCCATCGAGTAGCGGTTGTTCTCGACGATGAAGAGGCAGGGGAGTTCGAGCACGGCCGCGAGGTTCATCGCTTCGTGCAGCGCGCCCTGGTTAAGGGCCCCGTCGCCGAGGAAGCAGAGGGTGACGCGCTTCTCACCCCGTTCGAGCACTTCGTTCTCGTAGCGCGTGGCGAAGGCGAGGCCGACGCCCAGCGGCGTTTGCCCGCCGACGATGGCGTGCCCGCCGTAGAAGCGGGTGCGCCGATCGAAGAAGTGCATGGACCCGCCCTTGCCCTTGGCGCATCCGCCGGTCTTGCCGAACATCTCGGCCATTGCATAGCGCGGCTCCATGCCTCGCGCGAGCGCATGGCCGTGGTCACGGTAGGCCGTGATGACGGGGTCGTCAGGGTTGGCCGCGGCAATGCACCCGACGGCGCACGCCTCCTGCCCGATGTAGACGTGGCAGAAGCCGCCGATCTTCGCCTCCTGATAGGCCTGCATCGTCCGCAACTCGAACTCGCGGATGAGCATCATGTCGCGCAGCCACTTGAGGCGCGTGCGCGCCTCGACGCGGTCCACGGGTTGGAGGGCGGTCTTGGGGTCCGTCATGGTCATGCGCGGCCGGTCCTCGGTAACAGGGGTGGCGGACGCCGGCTCGAACGAGTCAACACCGCCACCGCTCTCGGATGTCGCACACTCCGGGTACTCTCAGAGGTTAGACCGGCTGAATAGGTGCGAACATGATGATATGAATATCGGCCGTGCCGGACAACGACTCGTGTGCCCTGTCGCCGCAAGGCGCGAACACCCCCCCGGCGCCCTCCTGCCACGCGCCGATCAGCCGCGTCCGTCGCCCGCGATAGACTTGCCCATGACCGGGGCCGACGGGAAACTGATCCTGGCGATCGAGGCGAGCGGCCGCGAGGCCTCCGTGGCGTTGCGGAAGGGGGAGGGTTCGCCTTTTCTTGAGCCTGCCCGCACGTCCCGTCGCCATGAGGATGACCTCATGCCGGCGATTGGCCGCGCCTTCGCACGATCGGGCGCGCGTCCGCCAGAGTTATCGATCGTCTGCACTTCCGTCGGGCCGGGCGGATTCACGGGCCTTCGAATCGCCGTCGCCACGGCCAAGATGCTCGCCCTGGCGCTGGGCTGCCGCATTGTCGCCGTTCGAGAATCTGAGGCGATGCTCGAGGCGGCAGGCGACCTGCGGGGACAGACGGTGGTCTGCCTTGCCGGCAAGCGCGGGTGTTATGCCACGACTTTTTGCAGCGGCGCCGTGAAGGGACAAGGCCCGGTCGAACTCCTTGCGGCAGAAGCAATTGCCGAACGGGCCGCAGCCCTTGGCGCGCGACGGATTCTTGTGTCGCAGCCGCTGGCCGACGCCCGGGACCTCGCAGATCGGGCCGCGGCTGCCGGCATCGAGTCGGTCGAGATCAGGCCGAATGCGTTGCATGTCCTCACCGTCGGCGCACGACTGGCGGCGGCCGGAGAATTCGTACAGGCCGGTAGGCTCCTGCCGGAGTATGCCCGCGAACCTGAGGCAGTCCGGCTCTGGAAGCGGCGCGGCATCTGACGGACGAGGCCGAAGGGATTGCCTCGGCCCGCCGGATCATGGGAAATTCGCCCATTTTCACGGAACCGGGGAGAGTCCTGGTCCGCACAGTATCATGCCGGTTGCGAGCGATTCTTGCTCCCTGGGCACAGGTGACGGCAGCGCTTGGATTGATAACGACCTGGGTCATTCCGCGGGACGGGCGACCGCAGAATCCGTGCGGGTTGCGCCGGCGGGAAGACATGGGCTGGTTAAGTGGCGAGAAAGGTTTGCCGATTGGTCCATGTGCGTAAATGTGGGGATTCTGGGCCTCTTCGGAAGTTTGGGCAATCTGTCGGCCGGGCCAGCCCCTCAATCCGACTGTAACGCCGGCCAGCGGAGGCAATCGTGAGTGACATCTCCAAGAAGCAGGTCTTCACCACCGGCGAGGCTGCGGCCGTCTGCAAGGTCAGCCAGCAGACCATCATCCGCTGCTTTGACAACGGCCGGTTGCAGGGGTTCCGGGTGCCCGGCTCGCGCTTCCGCCGCATCCCCCGCGCCGAACTTCTTCGCTTCATGAAGGAGAATGACATTCCGCCGGATCTGCTCAACGGCGGCAAGAAGCGCATCCTCGTCGTCGATGACGACGACCAGATCATCGAACTCTTCGTCGATGTCCTCTCGCGCGACGACCGCTACCAGGTCGCCACGGCCAGGACCGGCTACGACGCCGGGCTCATGACCGAGTCATTCCGACCCAACCTCATCATCCTCGACTACATGCTGCCCGACATCAACGGCAACATCGTCTGCCAGCGCATCCGCGAGAATCCCGAACTTCTCGGCACGAAGATCATCATCGTCTCCGGCGTCGTCAATCCCGACGAGATCAGCGAACTGCTCAAGGCCGGCGCCGACGACTTCGTCAAGAAGCCCTTCAACATCGAGAAACTCGTCGCGCGCATCGGCGAACTTCTCGAAGTCTGAGCAACTCCCGATCATGATTGACTCCTTTCGAACACAGGCCCCGGCGCCTGTGCGCCTGTGCATCTGTGCAACCAGGCATTGAGGCATTGCGTCTGCGCGTGTGGCACGCTCAGCGGCAGCGCCGCGTCGTCGCTCTGTTCGATGCCCTGCCCGGTCGTCGCGACGCGATTCACGCGTACCCTTCCCCATGCCCACGATCATCCACGAACGAGTGCGTCAGGCGCGGCGCGGCGTCGAGCCGAGCGTGGTGGCCCGCGTCGCCTCGGGCTGGATCGTCATGGGGGACGTCCAGGTGGTGCGCGGCTACTGCATGCTCCTTCCCGATCCCGTCGTGCCCGACCTCAACGCCTTGTCCGGCGAATCGCGCGAAACATTTCTGCGCGACATGGCGGCCACGGGTGACGCCCTGCTTGCGGTCACGGGCGCAACCCGCATCAACTACGAGATCCTCGGCAATCTCGAACCCGTCCTCCACGCACACCTCTTCCCGCGCTGCTCCGATGAGTCCGTGGAGATCCGCACGCGGCCGGTCTGGTTTCACAACTGGGAAGGCGCCCGCCGTTTCGACCCGGACACGGATCGACCTCTCATGGCGCAACTCGCGGCCGAACTCCGCCGGTTCGACGTCGCACGATAGCAGTCTCCGCAAAACAAACGGGACAGGTACATTTTATGTCTTGAATTATCAAGCAGTTACGCACTGATTTCTGGCAGAAATAAATGTACCTGTCCCGTTTATTCTC
>CAADHA010000032.1 GCA_900696685.1 uncultured Planctomycetota bacterium | reverse complement strand
GGTACTCCTCACAGATTGAACGCGAACAGCCGGCGGTACAGGCCTTCAGCACGACCTTGTGAGCGACTCTTCTGGACGGCGGCGGATCACACCTGGCGCATCCGATGTAATATGACGTGATCGAGCGTGCTCATTCGTGTATACATGGCCGATCCGACCATCCGATGTTGCAGGCAAATCTCTTGCCGCGACGGTGAAAGGCGCCGTCGGGGTTGTCGCGCACCTCGGGCGGGGCGCTGACAATGTCGCAGATCGTGTCGTAGAAATCGACGTGGCTGATCTGCCGGTTGTCCATGATGGGGTAACCGGGCTCTCCCTGCGGCACGCCCGCCCCCATCACGAACAGAGGCACGCGAACGCCACCCTCGAAAAGCGTGCCTTTGCCGCGGTAGTTCGTGAGGGTTGGATCAGTTCCATTGTCTCCGAGGAAGAAGACGATCGTGTTGCTCGCGGGGCGATAGTTTCTGTCCGCGTCGAGCGCCCCAAGGCGGTCTTCTGGTTCATTCGCGAGCAGATCGCGGAAGAGCGCGGAGTCGATCGCCTCCAGGTTCTTTGCAAACGTCGCCTCCATCATGTGCCCGTACCCGGTCGTCTGCGGGATCAGGGAGGTGTCGTGGATGTCCCACCACTGCTTGACCGAGCCGTCTTCGTGACGCGCGTGAGGTGTGATGGTGTGGTAGAAGAGTGCGTAGGGCGTGTTCTGCGGATCGGGGCGGCTGTTCACCGCGTCTGGGGGACGCACGAGGGCGCGCAGAAGATTCCACCCGGCTGTCCCGGCGGGACATTGCTGAACCGCGGTCCGCAGGCGCTGCCCGCCGTGCGCGCCGACTCGAACGGCGTTGCGACGATAGTGGTCAACGTCCCGCCCGCTGCGCGCGGTCGCACGGCGCGCCTCCAGGCCGTCGCGCCGATCGAGTGTCAGATCAGCCACACGGTGACGTGGACGTTTGAGTGACGCCGGCCCTACTCCCGGATGAGCACCGTGCTCTTCTCCGGCGCCAGCATGCTGTAGAGCAGGGCGATGTCGTCGTCGTAGAGGCGGATGCAGCCCATCGACATCTCGCGCCCGATCGACTTGGGTTCGATGGTGCCGTGGATGCCGTAGCCGTCGAGGAGTTTGGTCTTCTCGTCGATGCCTTCGAGGCCGATCCAGTACTTTCCGATGGGGTTGTTGGGATCCTTGCTCTTGAAGTGCTCACCCGTGCGCGGATTCGTCCACGCGGGATTCTCAAGTTTGCCGTTGGCCTTGACGCGGAACAGCCCCGTCGGCGTCGAGCCGAGTTCGCCAAGGCCGATGAAGAAGGAGCGCACGTAGGTGCGGCCGCTCGAGCCCGCCTCGCCGAGGTAGAGGTCGAGCCGGAAGTCGCTCTTGTCGATCTCGGCGTGGAAGGGGCCGCGGATGACTTTCAGGCTCTGGCCAAGCCGAATCTGATCGGGATTAGGCATGCCGTTGATGTTCGCGAGGAAGCGATGATCGACGGCGTTCTCGCGCGCGATGAAGACGAGGCGGTCGCCGGACTTGATGACGTGCGTCGCGGCAAAGGGATCGCCCTTGACGACGGTCTTGCCGAAGACCATCATCGCATTGAGTTCGGCGAGTCGAGTGCGGACCTGCTCGGCGGCGAGGCCGACGCGCGGATGGGTCAGCGCCGAGTTGAGCGTGGCGCGACCTTCGACGAGGCGGTTGCCGCGGATCTCGCGGTCGGCCCGTTCGAGCAGGACCGCGACCTCGGGGTGAATCTCGCCGGCGGCCGGGAAACCGGGCGCCGCGGTGTCACGCTGGGGCGCGGTGGTCGGCTGGCGGACCGGTTCCTTCGGTGCAGGCTCTTCTTTCCTGGCTGTGTTCTGAGGCGACTGCCCCATGGTGAGCGGCTGCGTCCCCCCGCCGGGCTGATCATCCACACTGGCATCTGAAGCGGGCGACTCAAGCGGCTCAAATGCGCCTTCGCGGCCGGCAGGCAGTTGCGGCGAAACTGAGGCCTGTTCTGACTCACGACGCACAGGACGGTCGCCGGGCGCGGGATTGGAGTTCGCTCGGCCAGTCGAATCGCCGCCGAGAGGTGTCGAAGGCATCGCGGCGGCCAGCGACGGACCGAGTTCCGTCAGACCGCTGCCGTGTGTGTCGTCATCCCCCGGAGTCCGGGGCCAGATCCACCAGGCCACGAGGGCGAGCATGCCGGCGCCGACGAGAATGGCAATCACTCGGTTGCGCCTGGCGCCGCCGCGTGCGTACATATTGGACCTGGTCGTGCCGGGCCGGGCCATCTGGGATGCGAGAACCATGTCCTGCTCCATCAACGCGGTGAAGTGGGCGGGTTGGAAGATGATACGTCGCCGCGAGCGCCGACTGTGCCGCAGTTCAAGCAGACGAGGCGGGGGAGAGGCGGCGGGCGCGGGTCAGGACCGATGTCCTCTGACGGCCGGATCGACCGTGATGAGCCGCCTCTCCGTGGCGATGTAGTCCATCACTACATCGTGTTGCACGCGGGGGACGGCATCGACGATCTGGCAGTCAAAGCACAGCCCCATACATCGGCCGAGGAAGCCCGGCTGGCCCAGAAAGCGGTCGTAGTACCCCCCGCCGCGGCCAAGACGGCGCCCATCCGCGTCGAATGCCATGCCCGGCACAATGACCAGGTCGATCATCTCGATGGGCATCGGCGCCCCGCGCTCCGGAACGCGCAGCCCGTAGCGGTCCGTGACAAGTGAGCAGTCGTCGAAACTGTTGACGGGCACGGGCCACATGCGGTGGTGATCCCAGTCGATTTTCGGCAGGCAGACGGTGCGGTTCTGCTGGAAACAGCGCAGGGCGATGTGGGAGACGTCGACCTCCTGCGCGAGCGGGGCGTACATCATGATCGTGCGCGCGTGCCGGAAAGACTCGCAGGCGATCACGTTCTCGGACGCAAGAATGGAGAGGCCGTAGAGTTCAGTCGGCGTGGTATCGTCGAGGCGGGCCTTGATCTGGTCGCGCAGGGCCTGCTTGGCCTGTAGGATGTGGCGTTCCTGACCCGTCATGCGCCTGGCCTCCCTGTCCGCCGCTGCGGAGAGCCGGCTCTCCTGATCCGGTTCAGCAAGCAACGTGCCGGTCCAGCCCTGTGAACATCGGGCGTCGGACCGGCGAGTTGAGTCATTTCGGGCACCATCTGCCGGATTCTGCATCTTTTCCCCTTACGCACCGCAGCCCGATCGGGTTGCGAACCTTCCGACGGATTACGGATTTGCCTCGCCGATCAGGGTAAGTCCCCGCAGCGGCGAGGCCCGGGAGGGGCGGGGTTGCCGGGGCCGTGCCCTGCCGCATTGTCTTGCATCGCCATGGTTTGCGAGTGCATTGGCAGGGAGCAATTACGCTCCCAAACGAACTCTGAAGGAGCAAACCATGTCTTCCAAGCATTCCACTTCCGTCCGTCGATCGATGCTCGCGTTCCTCTTCGCCATCGGCCTGACCTCAGCCGCCCTGGCCGAAACCAAGCCCGTCAACATGGCCTTTTCGGACCCCGGCAATTCGGCCGACGCGTCCGTGACCATTCAGTTCCAGGACACGACGAAAGACATTCACGATCCGAACAGTTACCGGTACGTGGATGTCACCATTCCCGCCAACTCCAACGCACAGCAGAAGCGAGACGCCATCGCCCGCAAACTGCGCACAAGCGGGTATACGGTCAACGACGTCGGCGACAACGGCCTGACCATGCCCTTCATCGACAGCAAAGTGAGGGTGTACTTCTACAACTACGGTACGATGGAGCATGATGTGATGACCTGCGCCGCACCGGCTGCGGGAGCCGTGCAGTTCACCGGCTTCTTCGAGCCTTTCACGCCCACTCGCCAGCCGGCCATCTTCACTGCCGGCATCGTGACCGACGTGGGCGAACTCTCCGCCACGATCAGCGCGCAGGAACTCAACTTCCAGACGGACGGCCCGATCATCTGCCAGGCCCTCTTCCAGCGCCTCGCGCCTCGCGCCCCGCAATACGGCGCTCAGATCAACTACGCCGGCGATCGGCTCGACGTCTACTTCGACCCGGCCTACACGGTTACGCAAGGCGGGGTGATCTGGGGCACGACTTCTCCCAGCGAAGGTTGCAGCGGCAACCTCACCCTCGAACTTCCTCAACTCGCGCTGTCGGTTGACGGCCTCGTCGCCGGCGGCCGCGTCACGTTGACGTGCGAAGGCGACCGGCCGGCCGAGGAAGTCTCGTTCTATTACAGTTTCACCACCGGCAATACGTTCATCGCCAGTCTCAACGTGACCTTGGACCTGCAGAATCCCATCTTCATCGGCCGCGCCCGGGCCGACAGCAACGGCGTGGCGACGCTCGTCCGCACCGTGCCTCGCAATGCACGCGGCGCGACCGTCCACTTCCAGGCCGCCGCCTTCGAGAAACTCTCACCCGTGGTCACCGAACGGGTTCGCTGACGATATCGACTTCTCTTCCTTGCTCTCTCTCCTCCATCGCCCTGCCCGCTCACGGCTTGCCACGGCCGTGAGCGGGCATTTCTGATTTCTCCCGGCTCAGCCGTTGCAATCTGTCTGCGTCGCATTGACCGCAGCCTTCGCAAATTGCGAGATCAAATTGATGGCGTAGCGGGCACCCCATCAGGCGCACCCTCATTCTCCATCACACTCTCCCGCAATTCCGTTGCCTGCTCACGGCCAAGCCCCTCAACAGGGCCGTGAGCGGGCGTCTGGCGCAGCAATGCGCTCCTCGAATGAGCGACGTGGCCGGCCGCTCTGGGCCATCACGCATGACCACTCCCGCGCCGGCACCTTCACCTGAGTGGGATTGCATCGGACGTTGGCGATTGCGCGCACGCAGTCGTCATGCAATTGTTACACCCTTGTCGAGATACACGTCCTGGATCGCGTGGAGGAGTTTCACGCCCTCGCTCATCGGGCGCTGGAACGCCTGGCGGCCGGAGATGAGTCCCATGCCGCCGGCGCGCTTGTTGATGACCGCGGTGCGTACGGCGTCGGCGAAGTCGCTCCCGCCCTTGCTCTCGCCGCCGGAGTTGATCAGCCCCGAGCGCCCCATGTAGCAGTTGGCGACCTGGTAGCGGCACAGCTCGATCGGATGATCACCGGGCGTGAGTTCGTCGTAGACCTTCTTGTTGGTCTTGCCGAACTTGAGCGCGTTGTAGATGCCGTTGTTCTCCGCCTGCTTCTGCTTGATGATGTCCGCCTGGATGGTGACGCCGAGGTGGTTCGCCTGTCCGGTGCCGTCGGCGGAGACGTGGTAGTCCTTGCCGTCCACCTTGAAGGCGCTGTTGCGCAAGTAGCACCAAAGGACTGTCACCATGCCCAGCGCGTGTGCCTCCTCGAACCACTCGGCCACTTCCTGGATCTGCCGGGTGGATTCGTCCGAGCCGAAGTACACCGTCGCGCCGACGGCGACGGCGCCCATCTCGTACGCGAGGCGCACCGATCCGAAGCCGATCTGGTCGTACTTGTTCGGGTACGACAGGAGTTCGTTGTGATTGAGTTTCACGAGGAAGGGAATCTTGTGGGCGTACTTCCGCGCCACCGAGCCGAGCACGCCGAATGTGGACGCGACGGCGTTGCACCCGCCTTCAATGGCGAGGCGGACGATGTTCTCGGGATCGAAGTAGATCGGATTTGGTGCGAAGGAGGCGCCGGCGGAGTGCTCGATGCCCTGATCGACCGGCAGAATGGAAACGTAGCCTGATCCGCGCAGCCGACCGTGGTCGAGAATCGACTGGTAGTTCCTCAGAACCGCGGGGGGGCGGTCCGAGGCGGCGATGACGCGGTCGACAAAGTCCGGCCCGGGCAGGTGCAGGTATTGGGACGAGATCCCCCGGCACTTGTAGGTCAGCAGCGCCTGATCCTCGGCCGACAGGTACTCCTTCACGCTCGACATGGGAAACTCCTTGAAGCACAGCCCTTGGGGACAGGCCAGGCGGATGCGACGTGCGCGCCGCCTTCCATTTTGACCATTCTATCGACTCGCGAATCCTCGGCAAGGGGGGAGATTCACCCGATCTCCACGGAGCCGATCAGGTGGCACTGCTCTATCGGATCGGGCACATCATCAAGCAGCCATGCACGGTTGAGGTTGAACGGTCCGACGGCGGTGCGGCGCAGCATCGTCAGGCAGCCGCCGGCGCCCAGGGCTGCGCCGATGTCGCGCGCCAGCGAGCGGATGTATGTACCCCGCCCGCAGACCACGCGCATCGAGAGCAGCGGCCACTCGTATTCAGGCACCTCGATGGAGTCGATTCGGACCGGTCGCGGCTCCAGTGCGATCGTCCGGCCTCGCCTGGCCAGTTCGTAGGCGCGCTTCCCGCCGAGGCGCATGGCCGAGTGGATCGGCGGCGCCTGGAGAATCTCCCCCGAGAAGCGTTCGGCAAGCATCTGCTCAATGGCCTCGCGCGACGGAGCAACGAGATCGGACACATGCGTGATGACGCCTTCGAGGTCGTCGGTCGTTGATGTGATGGAGAGGTCGATGGTGCACTCATAGGTCTTGGGCAGGGCCATCAGGCGTTCGACCCAGCGCGTTGCCCGGCCGATGCAGCAGATGAGCACGCCCGACGCAAGCGGGTCCAGTGTTCCGGCGTGGCCCGTCTTCGCGCCGCGCGCCCGGCGCTTCACGACGCGGACGATCGAGGTCGAGGAGAGTCGGTATGGCTTGTCGATGATGATCAGGCCGCAGAGAGGTTCGGGCTGGTCGGGTGGCTCGGACACGGGGGATTATTCGCGGCGGCGATGCAGTGCGGCGGCAGGGGACGGGATTTGGGGCGGGAGGCCGATCGGCAAAGGGAGCGGGCCTACACTCCCGTCCTGACCTTTGACGAGTGGCGCAGCGCGCGGCGTTGTGCCGGTCCAGCCGTGGAGAGGTGACCGAGCGGCTGAAGGTGCACGATTGGAAATCGTGTGTGCGGGAAACCGTACCGCGGGTTCGAATCCCGCCCTCTCCGCTTTGCATCGACGGTAAAGGTGAAATCGCCCGGGTCCAGGGCGGTCCGATCTGAACTGCCGTTCGAAGCGCTCTTGCGTTCGCGTCCGCGCGCAATCGTCGGCCTCCGTGCGCTACACTTCGAGCGAGGGATCTCTTGCCCGAGGTTTTCCGGCAACGTGGTGCGTCTCGCGGGGAGGCCGCTGGAGAACCATCGCGGCTCGTCCTGACGGTGCCCAACGTCCTGAGCATCCTGCGCCTGGTCGGTTCGGGAGTGTTGCTGGCGCTGGCCGGGGCCGGCCGACCGGTCGCGTTCCTCTGGCTCTTCGGCGCGTTGCTCATCACCGACTGGCTCGACGGCCGAATCGCTGTCCTCTTCAACCAGCGCTCGATTCTCGGCGCGCGGCTCGACAGCCTCGCCGATGCGTTCATGTACGGGGCGCTGCTCCTGGGTCTGGCGCTGCTCGATCCGGATTTCATCGCGTCTGAGTCGATCATCGTTTCAGTCATGATCGGCAGTTATGCGATTTCGTTGACGGCGGCTCTGAGGAAGTTCGGCCGCCTGCCCGCTTATCACACGTGGGTCGCCAAGTCGTGCTGGTTGTTCGTCTCCATCGGTGCTGCGGCAATTCTGCTCGACGGGCCGCTGGTCCTGCCGCGCCTGGCGATGCTCATCGTCACGCTCACCAATGTCGAGGACACGATCATCACGCTGCGCCTGGACCGATGGCGGGCGGATGTGCCCTCGATGTTCCACGTCAGATTCGCGGCGCGGAGCGATCGGCCTTGCTAGAGTGGATTCCGTGCCGCCTGCCCCGACGCCGGCCGCGAAGTCCACTCAGGAGATAGGAGATTCGCGATGCAGAGATCAGCGCCAAGGGCACAGCCGTTCCTTCTGGCTGTGTGTGCGGCGGCAACTGCGGCGCTTGTCGCGCGGGGAGCGGACGTCGCCACGCCCTCCGAGCATCTGGGCCGGCCGCTCGGCGCCGACTTTCAACTGGCCGACTGGAACGAGGTGAGTTCCTACTTCATCCGCCTCGACGCCGAGTCTCCTCACGCTGTTACAAAGAGAATCGGCTCCACGACGGAGGGCCGCGACTTCCTCATCACCATCATCTCCAACGAGGCGAATCTCGCGCGACTCGATGAGATCAAGGCCCATGCGAAGACCCTCGCCGACCCACGCGGCAAGAGCGAGGCGGAGATTGACGCGGCGGTCAATCACGGCCGCCTCATCCTCTTCATCTCCACCGCGATGCACTCGAATGAGTGCGCCGGCGCGCAGTTCGGCATGGAGTTCGCCTTCAACCTCGCCGCCTCGATGGAAGAGCCATGGAAGAGCGCCCGCGAGAAGATGGTCACCGTCCTCTACGTGACGAATCCCGACGGCGTCGATCACGTGACGAACTGGTACCGGCAGACGGTCGGCACGCCGCACGAAGCCGCCGACCTGCTCAAGTTGTATCAGTACTACAGCGGGCACGACAACAATCGCGACTGGTTCATGCTGACTCAGAGCGAGACGCGCCTCGTTACGCAGATGCTCTACACCGAGTGGTTCCCGCAGGTCTACTGGGACGTGCATCAGCAGGGGTCGAACACCGAGCGCCTCTTCGTGCCGCCCTATCGCGATCCGCTGAATCCGAACCTGGACCCGAACATCATCACGGGGATCGACGCGATCGGCAGCCGGGCCTTGCTCGACCTGACGCGCGAAGGCTTCAGCGGCGTGTCGTCGGGCGTGTCCTATGACATGTGGTGGAACGGGGGCAACCGCAACGTGCCGGTGCGGCACAACATCATCGGCATCCTGACGGAGGCGGCGTCGGCCGACCTCGCCACGCCGATCTTTCTGCCCATCACGCGCCTGCGCTCGCCGACGGGCGCGGCGGAGTACATCGCGTCGAATCGGTTTCCGATGCCCTGGCTCGGCGGATGGTGGCGGCTGCGCGACATCATCGATTACGAGATGGCCTTCGGCCGGTCGCTGCTGGGCAGCCTGACGCGCGAGCCGCACTTCTGGCTTCGCAATGCCGTCGAGGCGGCGCAGCGCACGCTCGCCGCGCCCGTCGAGGGCGCCCCGCGCGCCTGGATCATTCCCAGCGACAACCGCGACCCCGACGCGGTCGCCCGCTTCGTCGATGTTCTCCTCGCCACCGGCGTCGAAATGCACGTTGCCGACGACGCGATCGAAGCGGACGGCCGCACCTGGCCCGCCGGCTCAATCGTTATCCAGCGGCAGCAGCCCTACGGCACGCACGTCAAAGACCTCATGGAAGTGCAGCGCTATCCCGAAGGCGATCCGCCCTACGACGTGGCGGGCTGGACGCTGCCGTATCTGCTCGGCGTGCGGCGGGTCGAGGTCATGCAGCCGCTGGAGGTCGAACTGCGTCGAGTGATGACGGTCGACGAAGCGACGGGCAGGTTCATCGGCGATAGCCGAACCGCGATTGGCGAAGGTGTGCTCTCATCGTGGCACAGCAGTACGTGGACGCGGATCGCCCGGTCGCTTGCTGATGGAAGCAAGTGGAGGTTCCGCACCGAGGGTGATGGGGCAGGCCTCTTCGCGGTCGAGAATCAACCTGAAGATGCAGAGGGCCTCCCCGTACACAGCCTGCCGCGCCTCGGCCTCTATGCCCCCTGGTCGGGAAGCATGGACGAAGGCTGGATGCGCTGGGTGCTCGACACGTGGGAGATTCCCTGCGTTTCCGTGCGCAACGAGATGATCCGCGCCGGCAATCTCCACGACTTCCTCGATGTGCTCATCATCGCCGACCTCGGCCCGCGCACGCTCGACGACGGCCGCACGCCCGGCACGGTGCCCGAGGAGTTCACGCGAGGTCTGGCGCCGGAGGGCGCGGTCGCGGTCGAGGAGTTTGTGCGTCGCGGCGGGACGCTCATCACATTTGCGAGTTCCAGCCAGTGGGCCATTGATCTGATGAAACTGCCGCTGGTTGATGTCACTCGCGGGGCGGAAGCGAAGGGCTTTTCCTGTCCCGGTAGCGTGCTGCGCGGCATCGCCGAGCCGCACGACCTGACCGTCGGCCTGCCGGAATCGATTCCCCTCTTCTTCTCGCGATCAGCCGCGTATCGCGTCATGACCGACAAGGAGCAGCGCGACGCGGGGGTGGTGACGATTCCGCGCGCACAAATCCTGATGCGCTATGCGCCGACGCGCGTTCTGCTCTCCGGCTGGATCAAGGAGCCTCAGGTGATCGAGAACCAGGGAGCATGGGTGCGCATCGAGTATGGCCGGGGGCGCGTGCACCTCTTTGCCTTCCGCCCGCAGTATCGCGGCTGGTCGCAGGCGACGTTCCCGCTGATCTTCCGCGCGGCGGCGCTGGACCGTTGAAGGGTATCCCAGGGCATGAGACGGTGGAGGTTCTGCCGCCGGTTAGGCAGTTGGAAAGCCCCGTCATGCCTGCGGTTTGGGCGACTCAAACGGAATGCGCAGGCGATACACGCCGTCGGCCAGTGTGCTCTCCACCGCGAAGCCGCACCGGTGGAAGACGCGCATCATCCGCTCGTTGTCAGCCAGCACGTCGGCCGTGAAGCCGGCGATACCCTGTTTGCGGGCAGTTTCCACGAGCGCCCTCATCATCGCAGTGCCGATCCCCTTGCCTTGCCATTCATCGAGCACCAGGAACGCGGCCTCGGCGAAGTTGGTGCGTGGATCCTTCAGGTAGTGCGCGATCCCGAGCACCCGTGCGTCATCGCCCTTGCCCGTCAGCACGACGACGCCCATGTCGGACTCGTAATCGATCCTGAGAAACTCCTGCAGGCGCGTGTGCGGCATGGAGGTGATCATGCGGAAGAAGCGGTAGTGCACGGACTCGGGCGAAAGATGGTAGAAGAACTCGCGTAGCCTTGATTCGTCGGTGAGTCGAAGGGGCCTGAGGAACGCACGCGAGGAGTCCTTGAGTTCGATCCACCGCTCGAGTTCTTCGGGATAGGCTGGAACGCGTATGGGCAGTTCGACCTGGTCGGCGTAGACGAGACGGCGCGCCTTCGCCTCCGACAAGAGCCAGGGCCTGAATTTGGGATGGGCGATCTGGATGAGCGCGTTGGCGCGCTCGCGAATCGTCTTGCCGTGCAGGTACGCGGTGCCGTACTCCGTCGCGACATAGTGAACGTCGCCGCGGCTGGTCACGACGCCGGCCCCCTGCTTGAGGGTCGGTACGATGCGCGAAATTGTCTCGTTCTCAGCCGTGGAGGGGAGGGCGATGATCGGCTTACCGCCGCGGGACCGGGCTGCGCCACGCGTGAAATCCACCTGTCCGCCGATGCCGCTGTAGAACATCGTGCCCAGCGAGTCAGCGCAGATCTGTCCCGTCAGATCGACTTCAATCGCCGCGTTGATCGAGATCATCTTCTCGTTCTGCGCGATGATGAACGGATCGTTCGTGCATTCGGTGGGGTGGAACTCCACGAGCGGGTTGTTGTTCACGAAGTCGTAGAGCCGCCGCGATCCGATGATGAAACTGGCCACGATCTTTCCACGATGCAGCGTCTTGCGCCGATTCGTGAGCACGCCCTTTTCGATCAGCGGAATGATCCCGTCGCTGAACATCTCGGTGTGGATGCCGAGATCCTTGAAGTCGCCGAGGAAGTGAAGCACGGCGTCGGGGATCGTGCCGATCCCCAGTTGAAGTGTGGCACCGTCTTCAACGAGATCGGCGATGTGCCGGGCGATGCGGCGCGACAGGTCGTCCGGCTCAACCGTCGAGGATTCGAGAATGGGCCGGTCCGACGCGACGAGCACGTCGATCTCGCTGACGTGGATGAAGCAGTCGCCCAGGGCACGCGGCATCGTGCTGTTCACTTCCCCCACCACCAGGCGCGCGCTCTCCGCCGCCGATTTCACGATGTCCGTCGAGACGCCGTAACTGCAGTATCCGTGCTCATCCGGCGGGCTGACCGCAATGAGCGCCACGTCGATCACGACCCGGCCGGTGCGGAAGAGCGCGGGAATCTCGGAGAGGAAAATCGGCGTGTAGTCCGCCCGGCCCTCGGCGATCGCGACGCGCACGTTCGGACCGATGAAGTACGCGTTGTGGCGGAAACGCTCGCCGAATTTGGGTTCCGCGTAGGTCGCCACGCCAAGGGTCAGGATGTGGACGATCTCCGTGTCGCTGATGTCCATCCGTGCCGAGAGTGCTTCAACAAGTGACTGCGGTTCGGCCGCGCCCGAGCCGACAAATACCCGCTGCCCCGGCTTGACGACCGCCACTGCCTGCTGCGGCGAGACGATCTTCGATCCGAACCGAATCCGCCAGTCTGCTGCCGCCGGGTTCATGGCTTCCACTCACTGATCGCTTTCACGCCGCCGCATTCTATCGGCCCGTGCGCGGTCGCCGAGATGCGCCGGGCGCTCCAGGGACGCTGCCCACGGCTGCGCCCGAGAGCCACGATCCGTCGGCGAATCAGCGATTGCCCGCCGCCGCACGGGGCCGACCGTGTGCTTGTTCGCGGAAGCACAAGCCCATACAATGTAGCCACCGCGCGAAGCGGGCGTAAAAAGTCGCCGCGAACCTGCGGCGCTTGATCGAGGCCCCGGTGGTTGCGGGCATAGCTCAGTTGGTAGAGCGTCAGCTTCCCAAGCTGAATGTCGAGGGTTCGAGTCCCTTTGCCCGCTTTGGTCGATCGCAATGCCGCCGTGCCGCGGCGGCAGCCGCGGCCAGCCTTGATTCCAAGGTCTCCGAACTGCGGTGAGGTGCGACATCGCGCTTCGTCGGGCGGGTCCGCGTGCCTGGTTTCACATGACCGTGTTTCTCAGAGACGAGCCGCATTGCCGGACCCGGGAGTGGTTCCTACCGTTGTGCTCGTAACGGACGACTTTGTGAATTCTGTCACAGACCGGCCCAGTTGCTTATTGAAGACCGACATTGCCAGGAGAAGGACTCCCTCAGCATGGCCACCAAAGGCAAAGTGATCCAGGTCATCGGCTCCACCTTCGACGCCCAGTTTCCTGAATCCGACATCCCGGATATCTACAACGCCGTCAAGGTTGATGCCAGGAACCGTGGTGTCGAGATCAAGATCACCGGCGAGGTCCAGCAGCATCTTGGCGGCGGACGCGTTCGTGCCGTCGCGCTCGGCTCGACCGACGGCATGAGCCGCGGCATGGAGTGCCTCGATACCGGCTCGTCCGTCCGCGTTCCCGTGGGCGAAGGCGTGCTCGGCCGGGTCTTCAACCTTCTTGGCGAACCAGTGGACAAGAAGGGGCCGGTCACCGTGAAGGAGACTCGCCCCATTCACCAGACGCCGCCCGAGTTCAGCGAACTCTCCGCCAAGACCGAGATGCTTGAAACGGGCATCAAGGTCGTCGACCTCCTCTGCCCGTTCGTGCGCGGCGGCAAGATCGGCCTCTTCGGCGGGGCCGGCGTCGGCAAGACCGTCATCATCCAGGAGATGATCGCTCGCGTCGCCAAGAACTTCGGCGGCTACAGCGTCTTCGCCGGCGTCGGCGAGCGCACCCGCGAAGGCAATGACCTCTGGCGCGAAATGGCCGAGGCCGTCTACACCGACGCCGACGGCAAGCAGGCCCGGGTCCTTGACAAAGTCGCCATGGTCTTCGGCCAGATGAATGAGCCGCCGGGCGCCCGTCTGCGCGTCGCCCTCTCCGCGCTGACCATGTGCGAGCAGTTCCGCGATGAGTCCGGCAAGGAGACGCTGCTCTTCGTGGACAACATCTTCCGCTTTACCCAGGCGGGGTCGGAAGTGTCAGCACTTCTCGGCCGCATGCCGTCCGCAGTGGGCTACCAGCCGACCCTCGGCACAGAGATGGGCGAGTTGCAGGAGCGCATCACCTCGACCAGCCGCGGCGCCATTACCTCGGTGCAGGCGATCTACGTCCCTGCCGACGACCTGACGGACCCCGCGCCGGCGACGACCTTCAGCCACCTCGACGCCTTCGTCGTTCTTGAACGCTCCATCGCCGAGAAGGGCATCTATCCCGCCATCGACCCGCTCGCTTCCACGAGCCGTATCCTCGACCCGGGCATCGTCGGCGAGCGCCACTACAGCATCGCCAAGTCGGTGCAGGGCATCCTCCAGCGCTATCGCGACCTCAAGGACATCATCGCGATTCTCGGTGTTGACGAGTTGAGCGAAGAGGACAAGTTGACCGTGAGCCGCGCCCGCAAGATCGAACGCTTCCTTTCTCAACCGTTCCACGTCGCAGAGGTCTTTACCGGCCAGCGAGGCATCGACTCGAAACTGAGTGAGACGCTCGATTCATTCGAAGCGCTCTGCCGGGGCGCCGGCGACGACCTGCCGGAGGGCGCGTTCATGTATGTCGGAACGCTCGAAGACGCCCGGGCCAAGGCGGAGCGGATGGCCGGGGCGTAACCGGCTCAGTTGCCGCGCCGCGCCTCACGTGCGGCCGGAAACGCCGGAGGGACTTCGCTCGTGCGTCCTTCTCAAAGCGCGCCCCGGCAGCCTGCTTCTCTCGTGGAACGGATTGAAGTGTCCGATGCACAGGCACGGACGCGGGTTTCGGCCGGGAGAGCGGCGCTATGATCCCGGTCGTGCAGGGTGTTGTTTCTGGGATGTTTCGGTCGCCACCCGGACGCGGCCGCCCGATCAGACAGGCTAGTCAGGAGGATGGAATGTCCTTATCTACGAAGTCGATGAGGTTTCACCGGTTCGGCCCGGCCGCGCTTCTTCTGGGCTTTGGCATTATCGGGTTGACCCTCGCATGCGCTCCTGCCGCGCAGGATCCCAAGCCGGCGCCCGACGTGATCGCCTCGCCCGCCGATGAGGTCTACTTCGGCCCGAAGTTCCAGAAGGACCGCGTCGTCAAGTATCTCTTCCGCGCCGACAACATGAGCATTCAGCAGGCGGCCGGGCAGGAGATGGTCGATCGCTCCTACACCGAGTACGTCATGCGATTCACGGTGACCAACGTCCACGAAGACGGTTCGGCCGACATCACCATGACCTACGACCGCTTCTACACCGAGGGCGGTTCCTCCTTTTTCGGCGGCAACTACACATTCGACTCGACGACGGAGGCGCCCGATCCCGATACGGACGCCAATGTGACGGCGGCTCTCAAGAGGCTCGCCTCCTCGACCATCACGTTCACCGCAGACTCCAAGGGGAATATCGACCCGCAGACGGTGAAAGGCTCGGAACCGGCCGTCGCACTGATGGAACAGATCCAGGCGATCCAGGGGCGAGCGGGCGAATACAAGCCCGAGGGCCTCGGCGAACTCTTCGCCAGCACATGGCGCGTCGGCAACGAGACCTACTCTCGCGACGTCTCCAAGCCCTGGCAGGACAAGAACAGCAACAAGGCGGAGGGCATCGGCACGTGGACCTTCACCAGCGACTACCAGATGCTCCAGCGGAGCGAAGACCGCGTCGTCCTGGGCATGAAGATGGTCATCGATCTCCAGTTTGAGCCGCCTGAAGAAGAGATCGAGGGCATGCTCAAGGTGCTCGAAACCAAGTTCGACATGATCAAGGGCGACTGGCGCTACATCTGGGATCCCAAGAACAACGAACTCGTCGAGCGCGTCGGCGAACTCGAGTTCAACTGGCTGATGATCCAGGAGCCGATCTTTGAGGGCGACAAGCCCGTGCGCACCAACCATCACCAGCGCGTGCAGACCTCGGTCAAGCGCCTGGATGATTGAGCGCCGCCGTGATCCTTGACGACCTGATTCCCGCCCCCGAGTCCATATACTCGGGGGTGCTTCATTGCACCGGGGCCGCTCCGCCGGCCTGACAGATGACTCCGCGATCACTGCCCATTCTCATGCCGCGCACCGGCGCGCAGCGCTACTCGTGCCACAGTTGTGCCGGGTGCTGCCGTGACTTCACCGTGCAGCTGCGCCCGGACGAC
Source organism: uncultured Planctomycetota bacterium (assembly GCA_900696685.1). Lineage (GTDB taxonomy): Bacteria > Planctomycetota > Phycisphaerae > Phycisphaerales > UBA5793 > UBA5793. The sequence goes on along the minus strand of CAADHA010000032.1, from coordinate 39,672 downwards.
CTGAAGCGTCTCGAAGTCCAGGGCTGGGCGCAGCGCCTCGGTCAATCGCCCACGGTTGAGTTTCGCGGCCGCGTCTGGCTTCGCCAGCGCGAGGACGGTTCGTGCATTTTTCTCGAGCCGGACGGCCGATGCCGCATCCACGCGGAGTTCGGCCTCGAGGCCAAGCCCCTCGCGTGCCAGTTGTTTCCATTCGTGCCCATGCCCGGCGAAGGCGGCGTGCAGGTGGGCTTGAGTTATGCATGCCCGTCGATGATCCGCAACCGCGGCGCGGCACTGGGAACGCATCTCGACGATCTGCGGCGGATGCTGCGCGCCCTGCCTGAGGTCGCGCAGCCGCGAAGCCGCCTCATGCTCACCGATCGACTCGAGGCCTCGGGCGGCGAGGAGCGTCTCATTATCGGCGGCTTTGAGCGCATCTTCAGTCGCAGCGACCTGGCCGTGGAGCAGCGCCTCGACGGAGCGGCCTGGCTTGCCGACATGCTGCGCCAAGCAAAACTCGACAAAGTGCGCAAGGAGCGGCTGCGCGATCTCCTCGATCTGCTCGTCGATGCGTTTGAGGAGGAGATCGCCGCGTCGCCGCCGGAGCATCCGACTGCCAGGCAGGCGAAGGTGCTGCGGCAGGTCGTCTTCGCGCACGTCGAGGATGTGAAGATCGGCGAGGTTCGCGGCCGCGGACTGGGATGGCGTGCGCTCAGGCAGTTCGTCACGCACAGGCGCTTCGGCGCGGGCAGGGGTGAAGTGCCCGCCTTCGCCCGCGATTGGCCGGCTGGATTGCGGTTTGAGATGGTCCTCGGCGTCGGGCCGGCGCGCGATGAAGAAGACGTGCGTGCGATCGACGAACTGACGCTGCGCTACCTGCATTCGCGCCTTGCTGACGGGCGGGCGTGGGGGCCGGGTTACTACGCCATGCCGATCATCACCGGCCTCTTGGCGCTGTGGGTCATGTGGGCGGCAACGGGTTGGCTCGCACGCCTGCACGCCGGCGCTTCCGGACGCACGACACTGACCATGGACGACGTGGAAGCAGCGCTGTTGCGGACGGACCGCGCCGCGGGGCGCGCGCCGTGGCTCGGCTCGTACGGCGAGCGGCTGCGCCTGGCCTGGCTGGGGGCAAGCGGCGGCCTGCGCCGCCTCCGCCGCGCCATGCGCCTGACCGACGGCCACCGCGCTATCACCGGAAAATAGGGACGCGTGTATTCTTTTGACCGGCAAAACAAGGGGTGGCGGCGATCCGGGACGCGTCTGAATCCCGGCCTGGTCAGCGCTGTTGCGGAGATGTGCGGCTGCGGAGTTCACGCAGGCGGCGCGTGGCACGCTCGGCGAAGGCCGAGCTCGGATACTGGAGCGTGATGCGGCGGAACGCGCCCATCGCGGCGAAGCGCTCGCCCAGTTGGTCGTAGGCGTGCCCGGTCCAGAAGAGCACAGCCGGGGCGTGCTCGCTGCGCACCCACCCGTCGATGCTCTGCGCCTGCATGAGCAGATCGAGCGCCGGCTGAATCTCGCCCGAGCGAAGTGAATCCAGAGCGTTTCGCAGGAGCGATTGGATCTCGGCGTCGCGCGCCGGGTCCGGTTCGATGGTGATGACTCTTCGGGCCTCTTCATCGCGGCCTTCGGCGGCTGCGGGGATGAGGGTGGCGTCGTGCCGGAAGTTCGCATCGCGCAGTCCGCTGGTCGTGGAGGCAGCGGGCATCGAAGAAGAGCATCCCGAAAGCGCCGCCGCCAGGGCGCTCGCGGCAAGGGACGCAACGGCGCGAAGCCGCGCTCGGCCGACATGCATCCTGCGCCGGCCTCCGCCTTGACGCCGCGCCGCGATTCCCGGATCAGTTCCAGTACAGGTCACTCAGTTGCTCCAGCCGTCTCGGCAGGTCCTGCATGGCGATGGAGTGCTTGACTCGCTCCAGTTCTTCCTGATCGACACTCCCGGTGGTCCACTCCAGCAGGGTCCAGGCGCGGTTGACGAGATCGACCGAATCGGGCGAATCGAGGTCGCCGCGAGCCATCGCCAGCCGCTCGAGCACGTCATCACTCGAAAGAGCCTGCTGGACCTTGCGGACATCGCCGAAGGATTCGTCGCCCGCCTGCGCGAGCGCGGTCAGAAGGATCGATGCCTGGTGCAGCACTTCACCCATGGTCGGGTCGCCCGACTCAGCCTCGGCCGCGGCGAACTGCGCCGACGATTCGACCGCAGGCCCAGGCTCCTCGACAGGCGCAAGGACGGGCTGCTGCTCCCGGGCAGCGCGGGCCGACGCCCACATTTCGGCCTGCCGGGCCGCGCTGATCTCCGCCTCCATTCCCGCGAGGGCGAGGTTGCTGAACGCGGGCCGTGCAGGCGCGATAGGCTGAGACACCCTCGTGTCAGAAGGTTCATTTTCCATGGCCAGCGCCGGCCCTTGCACGGCGGGGGCTGGGCTTTCACCTTCCTCGTGCGCCGCAGCCCCGGCTTCGGTCAGGAGAAGATCGTCGAAGATCGATCGAGCCAGGTCCTCGCTGCCGACGGGCGACAGCCAGACGTCCGGATCGCCCGGGGCGATCTCCGGCCCGGTGTCGGCGAACGCGAGGGGGGGGCTGCTCTCGGCGGGCCGCGCGGTGAGCCAACCCTGTGAAATGGAGAATCCGAATCCAAGCATGACCACGGCCGCCATGGACCACCCGCTCCATGCGGCGATGAGCAGGCGGCGCCGGCGGTGATTCGCGTCGGCTTCACCGACGACGCCGAAGACCTCGGCCCTGATGCGCCGTTCAAGCGAGGCCGGCCACACTTCGTGCCGCGCCATCGCAACGCGAAGCACGTCATCGGTCTCTTCGGCCTGCTGGAGCAGGTCGCGGCACGGTCCGCACCGCGCGAGATGCGCCTCGGCAAGGTGCGCGGCCGGCGCATCCAGTTCGCCGTCGAGCAGCCCCGACAGCACCGCCTGCACATCCTGGCATTCGTATCGCTCCATGGTCATCACCTCGTCGTCCTTACCCTTGCGCCCGCCGAAGCGGGAAGATCAGCGGATCGGCTTCGGCGTGCTTCAAATCCGCCTCCATCAGTTCCTTGAGCGCGGCCCGCGCCCGGTTCAACCGGCTCATTACCGTCCCGATCGGAACTTCCATCGCCCTTGCAATCTCCTCGTAACTCATCTCGTCGTACACCTTCATCACGAGTATCGCGCGCTTGTCGTCGGGCAGGCGGCTGAGCGCCGATTCGAGGCGGCGCATGTTGTCGCTCAGGTCGATCTGCGCCTCGGGAAGCCGGTCGTGCCGAAGGGCGCGGTCCTCACCGCACTCAGGCAGCGTCTGCGTGTTCCTGCGCCGCCGCAGATGGTTGATCGAGAGGTTCACGACGACGCGCTTGAGCCAGCTGGGAACGACCTGCTCCGGACCGTCCGGCGGCGTGTTCCACAGTTTGACAAACGCCTCCTGCACGACGTCTTCGGCGACGGCGCTGTCGCGGCAGATGCCGCGCGCCAGTGCGAGGAGCCGGGGCCCCATCGACTGCATCAGCCGTCCCAAATCGTGTTCGGTCAGGGCAAGCGGCATGTCATTCAATTCGACGCCCAAAGGCGTGCGGTATTCCACAGAACCCAATCGATATTCCCGCGCCAACTGCACCGTTCTTGCCGTGAGTCGCGCTCGAGCGACCGGCGCGAACGCGCCGCGACGCGCCTACGCCAGCAGGATATCGGTCCCTACCCGCGGAAACTGGACGTCCAGCCAGACCGTATCCCGGCGAATCTGCACGCGGGCTTCATGCAGACACGCGGGAATCAGGAGCACGTCTCCCCGCCTGAACTCGACGTCGATCCCGGCCGGGCTGCCGGTGATCACACCAGATCCCTCAAGCACCACCCACACGGCGGGGCGGTCATAGGGAATCTCCTGGCCGTACTGCTCGACCATGCGCACCTTCTCAATGGTGAACGCGTCGCAGGTGCAGATCTTGCTCATGGTAGTGAAAACGCCGGCGACATGAGTGCGGCGCTGGGCCTTGGCAAAGTCCTCCGCCCCGATGGCGAAGTTCGTACAGGCAACGGCCTGGTCCAGGTGCAGTTCGCGTCCGGTTCGGCCCCAGTCGTAGAGCCGGAACGTCGTGTCCCCGGGAGTCTGGATCTCGACGCCGAATACACCTGCGCCATAAGCGTGGCACGTTCCGGCGGGCAGAAACAAGCACTGGCCGGCTTTTACCGGCGTGGCGATGAGATCGTCGACGATGTCACCAGTCTCGGCGTCGCGGCGCAACTGCTGCGGCGTGACGCCCGGCCTGATCCCTCTGTACACGACCGCAGCCGGCTCAGCCTCCAGGACGTACAACGCTTCGGTCTTGCTTCGCACACCGGGGTTCGCCGCCGCATACGCCTCGTCGGGATGAACCTGAATGGAGAGGTTCTCGCGCGCATCCAGATACTTGACGAGCAGAGGAAACCCGCCCTCGCCGGTCGGCCTCAGGTCGCCCAGCAGCGACGGCGAATCTGCTTCGAGCAGTTCGTGGAGCGTTCGGCCGGCAAGCGGGCCCTCGTCAACGACGCTCGATTGGTCGGGAAGATCGACGAGTTCCAACGACTCGCCGACAGGCGCTTGCAGCCCTCCGGGGAGGTCGCGGCCGAGGGTGGCGATCTTCCGCCCGCCCCAGGGCTTGGGAACGAGGATCGGCCGGAAGCGCAGGGGGTAGAAATTCATCGGAGAACGCCCATTTCACTCAAAATACCGGAGAATCGGCGGCATTCGGCGGCAGAATCGGGTATGGTATGGTGACAGCGCGGCCCGGTCGCGCGCCGGTCGGCCTCGATGCCGCAACGACTGGATTGGAGTTCTGAAATGAGAAGCACCTTCAAACACTCAGAAAAGTCACTCATCAATCTCTGGATTCTGCGCGGCGCCCTCTGGCTGGGCGTGCTCGCGCTGGCGCCGGCCGCATCGGCTCAGGTCATTGTCGACGGGCAATCCGCGGGGACGGTGCTCCACGGGCGGCCGGTGCAGCGGACATACGCGCAGGTCTATCCGCCGCAGAATCGCGCCCGGCTCATCACAAAGCAGTCCGTCATGGACGCGGGCGGCACGATGCCGGCTGTGCAATACGCCCGGTACGTGCAGGAGCCTCTCGCCCCGCCTCCCGGGGCGTACACGAGTCCGCCCCCCGGCATGATCTCGGTTGAAGAGTTCCGCGTCGATCCGTACTCGACGCGGCGCTACCGCAACACTTACTACTACTCGCCGACCCACTGGTCGGGCTGGCACTATTACGGGCCGTACTATTGGTACGGGTCCTACGGCTGGTCTTTCCGTCCATCGCAGTACCGGTTCAACTACTGTAAGCCGGTCCCGCGGCACTGCGGCTCATCGAGTTGGCGCGGCGGGTCGTTTCTGCGGTACTCGTCGTCGTGCGGTCTCTCTCTTCGCATCAACTTCTGACGTGGCAGGAAGAACCTGATGGCTCCAGCACCAGCGCTGCCGTCCCGTGCGGCTCGGATGATGGAAAGGCCCGCCGGCTTCACCCTCGTTGAGTTGCTCGTGGTGATCTCGATCATCGCGCTGCTCATCGCCCTGCTTCTGCCGTCGCTGGCGGGCGCCCGCGACCAGTCCCGCGCCGTCATCTGCCGCAGCAACATGCGTCAGGTCGTGCTGGCGCAAACGTACTACGCGGCCGACGACCACAAAGGCCAGTTGCCGGGGACGGCGACGCATCCGCGCGGCCTGGACTGGTGCGGCAAGAACAACAATCTGTTGCAGGGAGTGCCGCCCCCGTTCAACGGACCGCCGTACAACGGCCTGCTGTGGCGCTACATCTCGAAGGTGGAACTCGTCTTCGAATGCCCCACGGAGAAACGCCAGGCCAATCAACTCTTCAGTTACACCATGCCTCACAACATGGGAGGCGCGAAGATCGATCTCCAGTCGCCCTTCTTCTACCGGAAGAATCCGGAACTCGGCTCGCAGTCGGACCTCCTGCTAATCCCCCCTCCAACCCTCATGGAAGAAGACGAGGTCTGGTACAACCAGCGCATCGACGACGGCGCCTGGGCCAACGAAGACCAGATCACCGACCGGCACAAGGGAACGGGAAACATCGGCCATCTAGACGGATCGGTCAATCCCATCCGCCCGGCCGAAGGCGGCCAGCCCGACCGGATTGAAGTTGGCGACCTCGACGCCTGGGAGTTCCTCTTCGCCGCAAAGCAGCGCAAGTTCAGCATGGGCAACTACACGACTCGCTTCGGCTGGGTGAATGATCCGCGCTGAGCGAGCGATTCGTCGTTACGACCGGGCGAACCGAGCCCCAAGCGTGAGCACGGGAGTTGGACGAATGCGCGGCTGCGGCGCGCGGCGAGGGTGAGCGCCTGAGCGCAACGGCGACACTGCCGGATCAAACCGCGAAGGCCGGCGAACGGCAGGGGCCCTTTCTCACAGTCAGGGTTCGGATCATCGCGCTGCGATGATCCATTCCTCGCTGGCGACTCCGGCTCGCGCCGTGCGCCTCAGGCCACGGCGGCGCACACCTGTTTCGCGGCGTCGGTGAGGTCCTTGGCGCTGCGCATCGCCGCGATCTCGCCGCGGGCGGCGTCGAGGATGTTCCTCGCTTCGATCACGTTGCTCCCCTCCAGCCGCACCACGAGCGGGACGTTGAAACCCACTTCCTTGGCGGCGCTGACGATCGCCCGTGCGATGCGGTCGCACTGCATGATCCCGCCGAAGATGTTGACGAGCACGCCCTTGACCTTTCTGTCCGAGAGGATGATGCGGAAGGCTTCGGTCACGGCTTCTTCGGTGGCGCTGCCGCCGACGTCAAGGAAGTTGGCCGGCTCGCCGCCGTGCAGTTTGATGATGTCCATCGTGGCCATGGCCAGGCCGGCGCCGTTGACGAGGCAGCCGATGTTGCCGTCGAGGCTGATGAAGGACAGGCCGAACTTGGCCGCGCGCAACTCTGCCGGGTCTTCCTCCGTCGGGTCGAAGAGTTCGTTGATGTCGTTGTGGCGAAAGAGGGCATTGTCGTCGAAGTTGAACTTGGCATCGATCGCCATCACCACGCCGTCGGGCTGCGACTCCGTCGGCGGCGTCACGATGAGCGGGTTGATCTCGGCAAGCGAGCAATCCTTGGCGAGGAAAAGTGCGGCGAGATTGAGCATGATCTTGACCGCCTGCCCGACCTGGCTGCCCGTGAAGCCGAGGCGGAACGCGACCTCTCGCGCCTGGTGCGCCTGGAGGCCGATGAGCGGGTGCAGAGGCATCTTGATGATCGCCTGGGGTCGATCGGCGGCGATCTTCTCGATCTCGACGCCGCCCTCGGCCGAAGCAATGAGCGTGTTGGTGTTGCGGGATCGGTCAGTCGTGATGGCGAGGTAGAACTCGCGCGCGATGTCCACGCCCGCCGCGATCAGGAGTTTCTTCACCTCCAGGCCTTCCGCGCCCGTCTGCGGGCTGACCATGCGATGGCTGAGCATGAACTTCGCCGCGTCCTCGGCCTCCTGCGGAGAGCGAACGAGTTTGACGAAGCCCGCCTTGCCGCGCCCGCCCGCGTGGACCTGCGCCTTGACGACGGCGAGTTGCGTGCCCGCGTCGCGGCAGACCTGCTTGTAGATCTCCGCGGCGCGAGTGGCGTCGGTGCAGACAACGCCGGGGGGAACGGGGATGCCGGCGTCGGCGAGGAGTTGCCGGGCCTGGTATTCATGAACTTTCATGGCGCTGCGGCCTTTCAACCTGGCGAGCCAAGCAAGGAGCGCGGCGGCCGCGCGGCCGCCCCGGACTGAACGCAAAGTGTAGCCGGACGCACCGGCGCGTCACGTTCACGCCGGCTCGCGGGTCGCAGAACCTGTCTGCAATCCGTCGGGTGCCGTGGTCCGGAGGGAGGCTCTGCGACCGGAGGGCCACGTCATGAAGCGGACGGTCGATCTCACCGGCTCGGGCGTCAATCGCGCGCCGGCGTGGTCCGCGCTCCCAAAGCGTCCCCGCCTTCGCGCCGGCGATGACGTAAACTTGACGATACGAAGTGCCCCATGCCTGCTGCTTCCAACGATCACGCCGCCAGAGAAGTTCCGTCCGCCGGACAGGACGCGACCTATGACGTCCTTCCTCCGCCCGAGCGACCGCCAATGGAAATCTGGCGCCCGCCGCCGGTGATTGACCGTGAGCGCGTCTGCCCGTCGTGCGGTTACGACATGCGCGGAATCGACAGCAACCGGTGCCCGGAGTGCGGGCGGGAGTACCAGGAGTCGGTGCTTGAGCAGAACGACGAAGCCGGCTCCTGGGCATGGCTCTGGAGCTTCCGATGGGTGGCCTTCGGCGTTGCGCCGATGCTGGCGTGGGCGGCGGCGGCGTGGTTCCTGCTTCGCTTCGGCGGTGTGTACGGCTACATCGCGGCTTTTGTTTCCGGCATAGTGTGCGCGCTGGGACTGACGGCGTGGGCGGCGACGCGCGCGTACGAAGAGCAGGATGAGATCGAAGGTCTGTTCCTCTCCGCATCGATCATGGTCGCGGTGGGTTTCATCAACTTCGCCGCGCTGCGCGTCCTGCTGACCCTCTGACCGCCATTCGGCTGCAGGAATAAAGGGGACAGGTACATTTATTTCTGGTCAATTGCATCACGTAAGTCATTGGCGATCAGAGACATAAAATGTACCTGTCCCGTTTACCGGGCCAGCACGTTTACGGTTTCTCACCGAGGAGGCGCTCGAGTGCTTTGCGGTAATGTTCGAGTGCTTTCTCGGAGTTCTTCCTCGCCTCGTGGATCAAGCCGAGGAAGTAATGCGCGCGCGCCGGGTCGGTGTTCAGCACGAGGGATTCGGTGAGAATTCTCTCCGCTTCGTCGAGATCGCCGGCATGGTAACGCAGAATCCCGCGCAGGAGTTTCGCGCGGCGGTTGTCGGCTTCGATCTTCACGGCTTCGTTCACCAGCGACTCGGCCTCGTCGAAGCGCCGAAGGGCGATACAGAGCGAAGCGAGGTCGAGGCGGCTGTCCACGCCCTGCGGGTCGATCTCGATGGCCTTGCGCAGTTCCTTCTCGGCATCCTCGAGCAGGCCGCGCTCGCGCAGCAGATTCGCCGCGGCGCGGTGGCGCGCAGCGCGGTCCGCGGGCGCATCACGTGCAAAACCCTTGGCGGCCAGCGCCTCTTCGAGTTGTGCATCGTCGAGCAGCCCGAGGGCATGGCGGGCGTAGGCATCGAGGACGTGAGCGAAGTCCGGCTTGTAGCCCGCGATCACATGCTTCAGCCGCCCCTTGGCATCAACGACGATGGTCGTGGGAAGGACGATGACCCCGAGTTGGCCGTAGAAGATGCGGTCGAAGTCCAGACCGAGCGGCGCGCGAACGCCGGCGCTGTCGCGGAACTCGCGGAACCAGTTGGCCTGGGCAACGTCGGCAGTGATGTGCTGGAGTTCGAGATCACTCCGCCTCAGCGCCGTCGCCACCTGCTGGGAGTCGACGGCTGCCCTCGTCGAACTGACCTGCTGTGCCGAGAGGTACACGATTATGGACGCTCGCTCGCGCTTCGAGGCGTTGTCAACGTTCGGTCCGCTCAGTGCGGTGAGCGAGTAGGGGGGGATCATCTCACCGCGCTTGACGACGCGCAGGTCGTCGGCTGCGGCGAGGGCCGCCGCCGCGGCGAGGGCCGCCGCGCCCAAGGCCATCCAGGGAATGATTCTCATGACGTCGGCTCCTTACCCGCGCCGCGATGGGCGCTTCATTCATCTCGACTCATCGGTTCCCGCCCGGCGGCTGGGCCGGCTGTTCGCCGGGCCAGGTCGCGGCCTTGTCCGCGGCGCGATACTCGACCGCCTTGGTGCGGTTGTATTCGTAAGCCACGTGGCAACCCGGCGCGCACTTGCCCCCGTCCGCGAGTTTCTCGAAGTTGATCGGGAGTTTGTACCCGCCTGTGCCGAATGGGACCGATTCGCGGATGTGGTTGGCCTTGTTGCTCGCATGGGTTTCATGGCAGGCGCGGCAGGTCCGGCCCTTTTTGTCCTTGTTGACGTGGAGGAAGTGCAGGTTGGTGTCGCCGTTGCGGAAGTTGGTCAGCGCCGTGGTCTTCTCGTCATGCACGAGATCCTTGTCGTGGCACGAGAAGCACAGGGCGTAGCTCTCCTCCTTGAAGGGGGCGTAGAACTGCGGCGGGTACTCATGCACGAGCAGGCGGAAGTTGCCCCCGCCGTGAATCTCGTGGCACGCCGCGCAGTTGTGCTGCGCCACCGGTCCGTGCAGGCTTGCGCCCGTGGCGAAGACGGCCTTCATGTTGGCGAGGCTGCGCCCGTCGGGCATCTTGATCTCGCGGTTGTGGCATTTGAGGCACAGGTCCATCATGTCGCCCTTGAGAATGCGCGGATGGTCCGATGCGTGCGACTCGTGGCAGTTGAGGCACTCCTGGTCGGTCGTGACGGCGGCATGCTGCGTCGTGGCCGTGTCCACGATGTGCTTGATCGTCTCGTGGCAGGTCAGGCACAGCGCGCCTGGCGCCTCGTGGAGCATCATCGGATGATCAGAGGCGTGCGGGTCGTGGCACGAGGCGCAATCGGTGTTGACCGGGCCGTGCACGTACCGCATCGTCTCGACCTGCGTGCGCGTGGTGGTGTGGCACTGGAGGCACAGTTCGCGCCCCTGGGCAAGGAGGAGATGCTCGTGCGGCGAGGCGTGCGGCGAGTGACACGCGGCGCAGGCGCCCGCCGCAACCGGGCCGTGGATCGACTTCCTGCCGGTGAAGACGTCGGCGTGGCACTGCTGGCAGAGGGCCGACGGGCTGCCCGCCGTGAGAAGCAGACGGCTCGAACCGCCGTGCGGATTGTGGCACGAGAGGCAGTCGCCGGTCTTGAGCGGCTCATGCACCGTCTTCGCGCCCGTCACATCCATCTCGTGGCAGAAGAGGCACAGGTCCTTGGCCTCGCGCACCAGCGTGAACGTGTGGTCGGGCAGGCTCACCGGGCTGTGGCAGGCGTCGCAGGCGTCCACTGCCACCGGGCCGTGCAGCATGTCGTGCTTCTTGACGTCGGCGTGGCATTCAGCCGTCACGCAGGAGGTTTGCGGAACCGCGGCCGCGGGCCTTTTCGACCTCGGCGGATCCTGCATCGCCAGGAGCGTGAGGCCCGCGGTGAGCGTGGCGATTGAGGCGAAGAGTGTTCGGCTGAGTCTCATGGCTGGCCTCCTGTTTCCGCCTGCCCGCGGTGGTAGGTCATTGCGACGTGGCATCCCGGCGCGCACTTGCCCCCATCTTCGAGGCGCTCAAAGCCGATGGGCATGAGCCACGTCGAGTTTTCAAAGGGCACCTGCGTGGCGACATGGCGCGGCAGGTCTGAGCCGTGGATCGCGTGGCAGGTCTTGCATGTCCGACCCTTCTCGTCGCGGTGAACGTGCAGGTAGTGCAGGTTGCGGTCGCCGTCGCGGAAGTCGGTGAGCGAGGTCGTGCGCTCCGACAGGACGAGGTCCTGCGGGTGGCAACTGAAGCAGAGGGCGTAGTTCTGAAGATCGAACTTCGCGTAGAAACTGGTGGGGAAGTTCTGGCGCAGGAGGCGGTCGTGTGAAGCGCCGTGGACGTTGTGGCAGGCGGAGCAGTCGCCGGATTCGACCGGGCCGTGCAGGAAGCGCTGATTCACGACGCTCGCGGTCATGTCGGGGATCTTCCGCCCGTCGTTGGCGACAACTTCACGGTTGTGGCACGAGAGGCACAGCGTCGTCTGCCGGTCGCGCAGGAGCCGCGGGCGCCCCGATGCATGCGCATCGTGGCAATTCGCGCAGGAGTCTGCCGTGAAGACCGCGGCGTGCGACGTGCGCGCCCCGGCGATCGCTTCCTCCAGGCCCGTGTGGCAGTCGAGGCAAAGCGACTCGATCGGGCCCTTGAGATGCGCCGGGAAGTTCGAGGCGTGCGCGACGTGGCAGGTCGTGCACTCGGATTCGGCCGGCGCATGAATGAAGGGCGCGTTGGCGAGGGCGTGGCGCGTCTCGGCGTGGCAGGTGAAGCAGTGATCCGACCCGCTTCCGCCCCGCAGCAGGTGGACGTTGTTCGAGTCGTGCGGAAGGTGGCAGGCCGAGCACTCGCGCGCGGCGTAGGGGCCGTGCGCGTGCCGGCCTTCGTCGAGCGCGTGGCACGTCGCGCACACGCGGTCAACCGATTCGGCCACAAGGAGGAACTTGCCGGCCGCGTGCGGATCGTGGCATCCCATGCAGCCCGGCGCATCCATCGCCGCGTGGCGATGTTCGCGCATGCGGCCGGTCTGGTGGCAGAAGGTGCAGGTGCGATCCCCCTCGCGGCGCAGCGGGTAAGTATGTCCGCCCGCATCTTCGAAGTGGCAGGAGAAGCAGTCGCCTGCGGCGATGGGGCCGTGGATCCTCTCTGCCGCGCCGAACGCGGCGTGGCACTCGGGCGTGACGCAGGACGCCCCCTCCGCCAGCGCTTCCGCCGGCCGGGGCGCCGGATGGTCAGAAGCGACGAAGCGCGGCATGACCGCTGGCGGCTCCAGAGCCGAGGGCGACTTGACGTATCGCATCGGCGTGTCCGCGGAAGCGCCGCCGGCCTTGCCTGCCTCGTCGTCCCGTTCCGATGAGCGGCTGCATCCCGCTCCGATCAGAGCGATGAGTGCGATCATGCCGAGGACAGGCAGCACGGAACCGCGCGCCGCGCAGCCGGGGCGCCCGCGGCACCGGGTTGTTACCCTCGTGGTCCTCACGGCTCATCCTCTTCCGATGGCTGCGCCTCTTCTGTCGGCGCCGCCTGCGGCGACGTCAATCGCTCGACGATCTCGCGGCAGTTGTCGATTGCCAGGTTGAGCAGGGCCGTGGCATAGGTGAGGTTGTGAACGCCGTGGGCGGCGCGGATGAAAAGCACATTGTCTGCGGCGTCGTTGAAGAGGCGCTCGAGGTCGAGTCGCTCCCTCTCATCGGCCGGGCGGGTTGAGTCGAGTGCGGCCCGGGCCTCTTCTACGGCGGCTTGCGCATCCGTGAGAAGGGTGTCGATCGACTTTTTCCAGATATCGAGAATGCCGTCGTAGCGCTGACCGTGGCAGGAGTCGCAGGCCTTCTGCGCGGCAAGGTAGGTGCGCCCGCTTACGCCGTGAGACAGGCCGTCCTTGCCCTGGGTGTGACAGGCGATGCAATCCACCTGTGCGACGAACATGGGGCTGGGCATCTGGGGCACGCCGTGCCCGCCGCGGCCGCTGTAGAGCAGCGCCGGGCTGGAGTGCGTTCCTTCGTGGCACTGTCCGCAACCTTCCGAGGTCGCCAGCGGCTTGTGGTCGGAGCCGGTGAAGGAAAGCGCCCTCGCGGCGTTGGCCGTCAGGTGATGCTCGATCTGCACGTGACAGTCAGAGCATTCGAGTTTGTGGTCGGTGACGTGGGCGCGGTGCAGGAGTTGCGTCTCGCCGTAGCGGGCCAGTTGCTGGGGCTGGTTGTGGCAGTTCCAGCACATCTGGCGAGGCACCTCGCCGTCACCCTTGACGGCTTCGGCATGGCAGTTTTCACACGCCACGCCTCGATCGAGGAACTCCTTGTGGTTGAAGATGCCGGTGGAGAGCCGGATGTCGCCTCTGGGCGCGCCGTGGCACGAGCCGCAGCCGCCGATTACCTCTTCATCGCGCCCGTGCTTCATTCCTTTGAAGTGGCAGGTGAAGCAGGTGTCGAGCGTGACGACGAGGTGCTGGCCCTGCACGATCTGCGAGTGGCACGAGACGCAGCGCAGTTGCTTGCCGCGGCGCATCTCGCCGAGGTGCGGCGCGTGGTCAAAGTGGATCTTGATCGTGTCGCCCCGGTGCGTGGCGACTTCCCACTCGCTGAGCCCCCTGAGGAGCCGCTGCTCGTGGCAGCCGGCCCGGAGGCACGAGGCATCCTGGATCTGCGCGTGGGGCTTGGAGCCGTACGTCCGCGTGATGTAACTGACAGCCTGGCTGCTCGCCTGCCACTTGCCCTTGAGCGTGTTCTCCAATCCCGGCTCAAAGTGGCAGTCGCCGCAGGGCACGTCCCGGTGTGTGGACTCGTGCCATGCTTTGTAATACGGCTCCATGATGTGACAGGAGCGGCAGAAGTCCGGTTGCATGGAGTATTCGACGAACCCCAGCCCGCCCGCGACGAGGATGACCGCCGGATAGGCGATCTTGCCCCAGAGCGTCAACCCGACAGGGAGGTAGCGGCGATTGGCGCGGCGCAGGCCCAGCAGCCGCCACCAGCCCGGGGCGGACCGGGGAGCGGCCGCCGCCGGGGTCGGCCGCGGCTGTTCGCATGAATCGTGTTTTTCCGCTGGATCGGTCATGCCAGACTCCGTTGCACCATTCACTCCGCAATCCCCGTGCCCCGCGCGCCAAAAGTGGACAAGGCAGAACCACTAAAGCGCCCGAAGGCCCGCCAGCACGATGAGCACCACCATCCCCGTACCGATGAGCATGGCGGTGATGCCGAACACGACGGCCGCGATGTGCTGCCACCGCGGCGGTGCGGGCATGCGCATCGCCTCCAGCCGCCCTGTTTCCACAAGGTGGGCATACTCCACAGGCCGCTCGTGCTTCAACTCGTCCTCCGCCACCCGGCCGGTGAAGATCACATCATCCACCGGGAACTTCTCAAGGCGGATGTGAGCGTTGAAGAAGTGGATGGTGAAGATGAATCCGACGGCCAGCAGCGCCTCGTACCCATGCACGACCATTGCAACATTGAAGATCCACCCCGGAAGCCAGGTCGAGAAGAGCGTCGGAAACCAGAGCAGCAGACCCGACCCGCCGATGATGAACGTGCCGATGATCTCCGCCCAGTAGTCGAACTTCTCCCAGTAGGTCCAGCGCCCGAAGGCGGGCTTGCCCCGCCCGGTGAAGAAGTAGCGGAACATCGCGGCGCAGTCCTTCACGTCGCGCCAGCGGGGAAAGAGCGAATGCGGCCCGAAGGCCCATGACGCGAGCGACCGCACCGGCGTCCGCCCCGCCTGGGCGTCGGATCGCACTCTGGCTGTCGCATGCCTCGCCAGCCCGATCGCGTGCAGGAGGAAGTTGACGATGAGCATCACGGCGAAGAAGCGGTGCCACACTCCCGCGGCGTCCACGCCGCCGAAGACCTTCGCCATCATCAGCGCCCACGGCCTTTCCGAGAAGAACAGGGGAATGCCCGTGAAGGTCAGACCGAAGAAACTGATGATCACCAGCGCGTGGTTCACCCGGTTGATGCGCGTGAAGCGACGGATCGCCGGCTTGCCGCGGTGGTCCGGCCGCGGTCCGTGCCTGCGCCGGGCGAGCAGCATCCGACCGAACCACAGCAGCGAGTGAAGGCCGAAGAAGCCGAAGGCGGCGCTGATGACGATCAGGAAGTAGAGCCACACGCCGTGCAGCAGGGGATAGCGCCGGTAGTCGCGGTAGTCCGCGTGAGGATCGAAGAGAGTGAAGTTGGCGTTCGCGCCGGGATGGCACTGCCGGCAGACCTGCACGCGATGATCGGGATGGAGGCGCGAAGCGGGATCGCGGATGGGCAGGATGTCGTGGGCGCCGTGGCAGTCGCTGCAGCGGGCCGCCCGCATCGAGCCAAGCCGCGTCACCTGCCCGTGGTAACTGGCGCGATAGGTCTCATAGAAGGTCGCGCGCCGCGTGCCGGAGAGAGCGGGGTCGTCGTGGCACTCACCGCACTCGTTGACGATGTCGAGCATGAAGCCGGGCACGTTGGTCCGCGAGATGCCGTGGGCCGTGTGGCAGTCGGTGCAGACCGGCGCCTTGTGCCCGTTCTCGCGCCCGTCGCGGCGCACCTGGGCATGAACGCTCTTTTCATAGGTTTCGTTGATGCCGACGTGGCACCGGCCGCACGTGGTCGGCACGTTGTCGCGGTGAACGAGCGAGCGTGGATCGTCGGAGGAGTAGACCTCGTGAGAGCCGTGGCAGTCGGCACAGGTGGCGGCGACGGCCAGGCCGCCGCGCGTCACCAGCGTTCCATGCACGCTCTCCAGATACGCGCTCACCAGCGCCTGGCCGGCGGGCTGGTCTCCAGCGTGCGGCGCGTGCTTGTCATGGCAGCCGCCGCACGTCGCCACGATGTTCACCGGATGCACCTTCGAATCACGGTCGCGGGCGGGGCGGATGTCGTGACCGCCGTGGCAGGTCGTGCAGGTCGGCGCAGGTCCGTTGGACTTCAGCGCCGCGTCCGCGTGCCCGCCTCGCAGAAAGGCCGACGCCTCCTTCGCGTGGCAGCCGCCTGATGAGCAGGTGCTCGGCCTGAGTTTCTGCGCGTGCGGCAGGTCGCGGGCGTCGGCGTGGCAGTCCACGCACGACAGGGCCGTGTGAAGGCGCAGCGGGTATTCCTCGGGCGAGAGATAGAGGCGAGGCCGCTGCGCCGGCTCTTCACCGGGCGGCGTGGCGCCGCGGTCCGCCAGGCCGATCATCGACCGTCTCTCAAAGGGATCAAGCGTGGCGATGTGCGCCTGGCCGTGACAGTTGAGGCAGCGGCGATTCTCCGCCGCCACGCGCTCCGGCTGGGCGAAGGCGGGCGCGGCAGCAGCCCACGCCGCCGCCAGCCAGAGGACAAGTCCGGCACGAGGGCGAGACGCTGACCGGTCGGCGCCGGGGCGCTGCTCGATCTGATTGATCCTGGCCATCATCATCCACCGGCCTCACGACCCGTGTCCCCGGTCGAGAAACGCGTGCTTGTAATACACGAGCAGCCCTGAGAACATCAGCAGCAGAGCCACCGCGGCGCTGCCCACCATCGTCTGGCTGCGCTGCTGGCTCTTGAGGCGCTGCACGAGTTCGTGCGTCGCCTCGATTCGTTCGACCCCGTCGCGGATTTCCGCGGCGAAGTTGTTGATCTCCCGCATGTTGAAACTGTGAAAGACCTGGCGCAGGCGCGAGTTGACCTCGGCCGCGTTCTGCCGCGCCTGCTCGAGCGAGAGGTTGCGATAGCCCCACGCCGTCAGATCGGCGCTGAGGTCAGTCGAAGCCGCCACCTGTTGCTCGGTCGTCACGAGAATGTCCTTGATCCGGCCGACGGCCTCCATTGTCGCGGCCCGATGGCAAGGAGAGCATCGCCCGCCCTCCGCGCGCGAGCGCGTGTCGATGATTTCAGGCGAAGGCTCGGTGATGCGGTGGCTCCCCTGTCCATGGCAGTAGAGGCAGGTCGGGTCGCCGAAGTCGCCGTGGGGGCTGCCGAGGTGCTTCTCCTTGATGTCCGCGTGGCACTTGCCGCAGAAGTAGGAGACCGCGCGCCCGCGCGCCTCGCTCACGAACTCGCGCTCTGCGGAATGCATGACGAGGAAGTCGGTGTGGCGTTCGAGGTGGGCCGCGCGCTTGAAGGCGTCCTCCGACTCAAACTGCTCGCGGCGAAGAGCGGCGTTGCCGCCGTGGCAGCCGTCGCATCCCACCTTCGCGCCGAAGTGGACGCTGTGCTTCCATTCGAGTTCGACGATCTCGCTGGAGCGCCCCGGCAGATTGGCATGACATTGCACGCAGTTGTTCCGGCTGTAGGGATCTTCGCCGTAGTCCTCGTTCGGTGCGGGAGGTGCGAGGGCGGCAAGGGCGACGGCTGCCAGCGCCGCTGCACACAGCACGCCGAGCGCTGCGGGCGTGGCCAGTCCGTGCCGCGCCGGCGCGGACGCTTTCGCCGGCGGGCGCCGCGCTTGCGATCCGCCCGAGGCGCGATCCGCCGACGCGCCCGTCTCGCGGTGCAGCACGTGCCGGATCGCCTTGCGCTCCTGCGCCACGAGCACGTAGAAGACCACGATCGTCAGGGCGGTGAAGATGAAGAACAGCGGCTGGTGCATGAAGTAGTCGCGCAGCGGGGCGAGGTGCTCGCCGTTCTCTCCGTGCGCCTCCGGCCAGCCGCCCCAGAAGGTGAAGAGAATCGCCAGCGCAAGCACGACCGTGACGCTGATGCGGTACCACCAGTTGGGGCGTGTGAAGGCGCGGCGCCCGCGATAAATGAAGGGCAGCAGGACGATGACGAGGATGAGCGGTCCCTGGCTGAGCACGCCCCACGTCTTGCCGCTCAGGCCGAGCAGTTCCGTCGGCCAGATGCGCAGGTACTGGTAGACAGCGAGGAAGTACCACTCGGGCTTGATGCCGATGGGCGTCGAGCCGCGCGGGTTGGCCGGCTGCTCCTCGTGCGCCAGGCCCGGCAGACCGACCATTTCGAGCAGCACCGGCAGAATCACGAGAAACATGATGATCGCCAGGCAGCAGAGCACTGACACGATCATCTTGATGATCTCGTTGGGCCAGAACGGCTCGAGCTGGTCCGGCTCGTATTGCTCTCTGTAATCGACGCCCATCGCCGGGTCCTTCCTCGGCAGTCTTCAGCCGCTCACAGCGGCCGCGAGATGCCCGTCCTCCGGATCATCACGAAGTGCAGACCCATGAACGCGCTCATCACGGCTGGGAGTATCCAGATGTGCAGGGAGAAGAAGAATCCCAGCGTCTCGCCGCTGATCGCCTTGCCGCGGCGGACCCACTCGACCACGTCCTGGCCGATGATCGGGATGGCGCTGGGAATCTCCGTTCCCACCTTGGCGCCCCAGTAACTCAGTTGCGTCCACGGCAGGAGGTAGCCCGTGAAGGCCATCATCGTCGTAAGCAGGAGCAGGAAGACGCCGCTCATCCAGTGCAGTTCGCGCGGCTTGCGGTAGATCTTGTAGTAGGCGATGCGCGCCATGTGCATGAGCACGAGCGCGATCATCAGGTTGGCGGCGACGGCGTGAATCCGCTGCACCAGCCACCCCATCGTCACGTTTGACTTGATGAACGTCACGCTGTCCCATGCCGCTTCCGGATGCGGCTTGTAGTACATCAGCAGCAGCATGCCCGTGAAGACCTGCACGAGGAAGGTGAAGAACGCCAGACCGCCGAAACAGCCCGCCCACGACAAAGTGCGCGGCACCATCTTCTTCGTGACGTTCTTCTCCAGCAGCGGCGTCACCGCGAAGCGCTCGTCGATCCAGCCGTAGGTGTCCCGTATCACACGCATGTTCCTGGTCCCTGTCGTTTCGTTCAGTTGGTGCGCCGCAGAAGAGGACGCAAGTGGCCTCGAATGGTCCGCCACTGTCGTCTCATCAACTCCTCAGCGTCTCATACACCTGATCCCTCGATCCCTTGATGCCTCAGTCCTCACGAGATCACAAGCACTCCGTTCTTCACCTCGAACGGCACTTCGCGCAGAGGCGTGCTGACGGGTCCGCTGACGACCTTGCCTTCGCCGCTGAAGACCGCTCCGTGGCAGGGGCAATGGAAGTTGGAATGGGCCGTGTCCCACACCACGTTGCAGCCGAGGTGCGTGCATGCCGCGTCGAAGACCTTCGGACCGGCTTCGGCCATGACAACGATCACCTGCTGCCCCTGGAAGTCCGCGTAGTAGGCCTGTCCGGGCACGAGGCGTTCGAGCGGAACCTCGACGGGTTTCGCGTCGCCGAGCCGGACGGGGAGCTTGAGAAATGCGACGATGGGATACACGACTGTCCCGACGGTGATCGCCGTTGCTCCGCCGATGGCCGCCTGGCAGAAGCGCCGCCGGCCGCAGGTAAGCGGTTCGCAGGCGACATCATGCTCGTGTTCGTGATGATCTGACATCGTGCTCACTCCGCGACCTGGCGTTCAAGGAGCAGTTCAGCGGCGCGGCGGTAACTGGCCGCGGCCTCATTCATCTTGTTGCGCTGCTCGTGGATCAGTCCGAGCAGGTAGTGGGCGCGGGGCTGGGAGGCGTCGCGATCGAGCACGCCTCGCACGAGACGTTCGGCTTCGACGAGTTCGTCTCCGCCGCGGACGGTCTGCACGAACGCCACACCGAGCGTCGCCTCGACGAGATCGGGCGAGGCGGCGAGGACGGCGCGGAACTGGGACTCGGCGTCGGCGATGCGGCGGCGCTTGAGGTGCAGCCTGCCGAGGCCGAGTCGGGCCTCGACGCTCTCGGGCCAGAGGTGCAGCGCTTCGCTGTACTTCTCCTCGGCCATTTCATCCAGACCGCGGCGCGCCAGTTGCCGCGCCAGTTGCGTGAGGCGGTTCGCCCTGACCTGTTCTTCCTTGAGTGCGACGCCGTCCCCGCCGCGCAGCGTTTCTTCGAAGCGGGCGGCGCTGAGTCGGCCGAGACCGACCAGGAGTGCGTCCGTGAGGATGTCGGCGAATCGAGGCGTCAGGCCGGGAAGACTGTGAATCACCTTCTGGTCGCGCCCGACGACCACGACTGAAGGCATGACGCTGATGCGATAGTCGGCGAAGGCGCGCCGGTCGGGGTCATGCAGGATGATCCCCGCAAACCCAAGCGACTCAGCCTGAGTCTTGAGTTCCAGGCGCGAGAGGCGCTGCGCCACGATGAGAACAGGCGCCAGTCCGTCGCCGGCGAAAC
Source organism: uncultured Planctomycetota bacterium (assembly GCA_900696685.1). Taxonomy (GTDB): domain Bacteria; phylum Planctomycetota; class Phycisphaerae; order Phycisphaerales; family UBA5793; genus UBA5793. Next base: position 19,430 of record CAADHA010000032.1, on the reverse strand, counting down.
GCTGGTCGGCGAGCACGCGCTCGATCTCGGCGCACGCTTCGCGCGTCTGCTTGTGGTAGAGTTCGCCGAAGATGAGGAGATACGGCCGGTCGCGGACGCGGGCCGGCTCGAACGCATTGCCGTCGAGGTCGGAGAGCGTAAGAGGCGCCGCGGTGGAACCGGCGGGCGGCACGGCGGCGCTCGCGGCGAGCGCGGCACACAGCGAGACAATCAGAAGGGAGACCGGGATGACCGGCCGACGCGGACACTTCATGGAGCGCCTCCCCTGGTGGATCGAGACTCAACGGGGCGCACGGCCTCGCCGCGCGCGTACGTCCGCTCGACGTGGCAGCCCGGTGCGCATGTTCCGCCGTCCGGCAAAGCCTCAAAGTTGATCTCCAGCATCCAGCCGCTGCTCCCGAAAGGAACTGACTCACGGATGTGGAACGGACGCTTGGATGCGTGCACTTCGTGGCAGGCGCGGCAGGTGCGGCCCTTTTCCTGGTTGACGTGCAGCCAGTGCAGGTTGAGGTCGCCGTCGCGGAAGCGCGTCAGGCCCGGCCCCGCTTTGCTCGTCGCCATCTCCGGCATGTGGCAACTGAAACACAGCGCGTACCGATCCACGTTGAACGGGGCGTAGAACTCGGGCGGATAGGTTTCGACGAGGAGATTGGCATGCTCGGCCGCATGAGGCTCGTGGCACGACGAGCACGATCCTTCGCGGATCGGGCCGTGATGGTCCGGCGACTCATGCAGCAGAAGAGCCATGTTGGTGAGCAGCCGGCCCGACGCCGCCTTCACCGGCCGGTCGTGGCATGCGAGGCACGTCTCCGGCTCGGCATGCTTCTGGAGATTCGGCAGCATCGACGAGTGCGGCGAGTGGCACTGCGTGCAGCCGTTGGCCTCGTGAACGGCTCCATGCACCACCGCCGATGAGGACAGCGACTCCACTAGGCTGTTGTGGCACGACGCGCAGAGTTCATCGGTCGGCTTGTGGAGCATGAACTGGTTGAGCGAGGCGTGTGGATTGTGGCAACTGGTGCAGCCCTGTTCCATCGCGGCGTGGAGGTGCAGCCCCGCGCCGCTCTGGCGCACTTCCGCGTGGCAATCCGCGCAGAGGTCGTTGGAGTCCTTCACCAGCAGGCCGGGTCTCCACGAGGAGTGCGGCTCATGGCAGAGGATGCACGCGCCTGCCGCCACGGGCCCATGCACGTGCTCCTCCGCCCGTTGCTCATGGATGTGGCAGGTTACGCACAACCCCCGGCTCGGATCGGCGATGAGCATCTTGCGGTGATCCGACCCGTGGGGGTCGTGGCAGCCGCTGCATTGCCCGTCGCGCACCGGCTTGTGCACCACGTTGCGGTGCTCCATCGGATGACACTTTGCGCACAGGTCGCGTTCAGCGAGATCGCGGAAACGATGCTCGCGCGGCTCTTCGTATTCGTGGCAGGCGTCGCACTTCTGGCCCGCCGCCGGACCATGCAGGAAGCGGTGCGCCAGGAGGTCGGCGTGGCAGCCCGACTCCGTACACGTTGCTGTCGCCGATGTCGGCTTGCGCGGCGGCTGGTCCGTGCCAGGGGCGATCATGGCCAGCCCCCCGCCAGGCCCGAGAACGATCAGCCACGCAAGGAGCCAGGTCCGCAGAATCGGACCGCGGACTTGCATCGCGTGACCTGACTCTCGTTTGGCGGCTCGTTGCTGCAAGGGCATCTTCCTACGGGTCGGGAACGACCGATGCACGTTACGTGCCGCACCGATCGGGGAGATCACCCCGGTATTGACCGCCCGCCGCCGGATTTTCACCCGCCGTGCACACCAGCTTCGTGCCTTCAGATCGCGATTCTCGGTTTTGAGAAACGCAGCGCGCTCTCATTCCCGAATCCGGGTGAGCCGGTGCTGCAATACGGACAGCGCATCTTCCGCAGCAGCAGGAAACCCGACGCGGGGCCGCTGGTTGCCCGCCCCTTCATCCGGTACGCCAGTTGCACTCGATCGCACGTCTTCAACACGAGAGGAGTCCTCATGCGCCGCGCACTGTGTCTTGCCGCATTCTGCCTTTCCGCCCTGGTTCCTTTCAATGTACCCGCCGCTGTCCAGCCTCCGGGCGGAATGGAGGCCCATGGTGCAGCTGTTCACCCGGAACATGTCCGCACAGTCGAGAGCATCGTGGCGGCGATGTACGACACCATCTCCGGACCAAAGGGGCAGGCCCGCGACTGGGACCGCTATCGCGCCCTGTTCTTCCCCGGCGCAAGGCTGAGCGTGGCCCGGGCGGCGCACGGCACGGCCGTCGTCGACAGCGTGCCTGTTGAGGAGTACGTTGAGCGGGAGCGCCGCTATCTTGAAGGATCGGGCTACTTCGAGAAGTCCGCCTCGATGCGCATCGAGCGCTTTGGACAGATCGCCCACGTGCTGAGCGTCTACGAGAGCCGCCGGACCGCGCAAGAGGAGCAGCCCTACGCACGCGGCGTCAACAGCATTCAACTCGTCGAGAGCGCCGGGCGGTGGTGGATCGTCAGCGTCCTCTGGCAGCGTGAGACGGAGCAGTTCCCCATCCCGGAGGAGTTTCTGAAGCCCTGAAGACCGCCGCCACCACAATCCCCTGTCCCGTGCTGTCTCGCCTCCGCTCCCGCGTGACAATAATCAGGCATGGAGCAGAAGCGGGAAACGGCGGCCAGCGGGAAAGCGAACGACGCCCCCATGCCCCGATCCATCCTCATTGCCGAAGATGAGCAGGTTCTCCGCGAGTCGCTCGCGGAACTGCTCGAGCAGGAGGGCTACAGCGTCGTGCAGGCCCCCAATGGGCGCATCGCATACGAGAAGGCGCTGGAGCGGCCCTTCGATCTCGTGCTCGCGGACGTTCGCATGCCCGAGATGGACGGGCTGGCCTTGCTGGCCAATCTGCGCCGCCTGGCGCCGCAGACGCCTGTGGTGATCCTGACGGCCTACGGCACGGTGGACAGCGCCGTCGAGTCGATGCGGGCCGGCGCCGCCGACTACCTCCTCAAACCTATCCAGTTCGAAGACCTGCTCCTCAAGGTCGAACGGGCGCTGGCGCACGGTGAGATGTGGCGCGCCAACCGGCTGATGACGGAACAACTCGCGGCCGAGTGCGCCTTTGACAACCTTGTCGGTCAGGCGCCCTCGATGCTGCGCCTCTTCGAGATGGTCCGCCGCCTCGCGGCCGTCAAGAGCACGGTGTTGATTTTCGGCGAATCCGGGACCGGCAAGGAACTCATCGCCCGGGCGATCCATTACAACGGCGTGACGCGAGACAAGCCTTTCGTTCCCGTCAACTGCGGCGCGATCCCGGAAACGCTCATTGCCTCCGAACTCTTCGGACACCGAAAAGGCTCCTTCACCGGCGCGACGGCGGACCGCGTCGGCTATTTCGAGGCGGCCGGGGGGGGGACGCTCTTCCTCGACGAGATCTCGACGCTCCCCCTCGCGACTCAGTCCATGCTCCTGCGCGTCCTTGAGGAGCGCGTGGTCGTTCCCGTGGGCGACACGCGAGGCCGGCCGGTGGATGTCCGCATCATCGCCGCGACCAACCGCGACCTGCGCGAGATGGTCTCCAAGGGACAGTTCCGCGAGGACCTGATGTACCGGCTGGACGTGGTGAAGATTGAACTCCCGCCGTTGCGACAGCGCCGCGAGGACATCCCGCTTCTCGCGCATCACTTCCTCAGGAAGTATGCGAGCCAGATGAACAAGCCCGTGCCAGGCATGACAAACGGCGCCATGCGCGCCCTGCTGAGCCATGACTGGCCGGGCAACATCCGCGAACTCGAGAACGTCGTTGAGCGAGCCGTCATCTTCGCCGACTCCCATGAGATCGGTGTCGCCGATCTGCCCTTCGGCGGCGGCGAGGCGACCGGCGAAGGCGGGGAGGAACTCCGCGAAGCCCTGCGCCAGTTCGAACGCCAGCACATCCTCTACTCGCTCCGCCGCCACGGCTACGACAAGAACGAATGCTCGCGCCACCTCGGCATCGGCCTCTCCTCACTCTATCGAAAGATGGAGGAACTCGGGATCGCCAAGTCGGACGAATGAGCCGTCGCGGTCCGTCTCTCAGAAGAGCAGTTTCAGCAGGTAGTCGAGTCGGCCGCGCATGAGCAAGCGCCGGCCCGAGTCGCGCATCACCATCCTGATCCGCCGCCGGTAGTGCGGGTGGTAGCAGTGCGAGGGGCAGTGCTTGCACGCGGGCTTGGGGTCAAGAGGGCAGGTCGTCCGCTTCACCCACGAGTGCTGCAGCAGTTTCCTGCAGGACGCGCAGAGCGAGACTTCGCAGCCCGCAATGGCCGGCACATCATGCGACTTCATCCGCACCGGGGAATTTCGCCGGCGGGCGTGATGTGCGCGGCACCAGGTTTCGATGAACAGAGAGAGTGTCCGCAGATCGCGCCTCAGGCGGCGGTCCGCGGGCGTCTCGGGGACCCGACCCGAGGCCGGTAATGTCGGGCGCGGGGATTGCGGCAACGGGATCGGAGTTTCGATCAGATTCGACATGGTGGCTTCCGTCCGGGTACTCGAAATGCGGGTGCAATCGGCGTGCCGCCTCTTCGCGGCGCGCCGCTTGCATGTTGCCGGAGGAATGCTGCGTCGCAAACTTCTTCTCGGGCTTGGCTCATTGATCGCCCTCTTTGCGGTCCTGGCCATTGGTGCCGTGGTCCTCCTCGAGCGGCTCCTGGAGCGCCTCGACGAGAGCCGGGCCGTAACGACCGCCTACATCGCCCGGCTGCACGACCTGGGCGGGCTGGTCATTGACATTGAGACTCGCATGGTCCTTGCCCGGGAGGCGGGCGGACGGCCCCGCAGCGAAGACCTGCGCCGAGGGGCCGGCGAGATCCGTCTGAGCCTGGAGCGCCTCCTCGCGGAAGACCTCGACTGGCCCGCAGACTCGCCCGGCCCGGCCATCCGCGACCGACTTGGCGACAACCTTCCGATCCTCGCCGACGAGTTGGGGTCGCTGGCCGATGCGCTCGACAGAGGTGAAAAGGTGGAACTCGGTCATGAACTGCTGGCGGAGCAGGGCGCGATGCAGGCGGACATCCTCGCCCTGACGCGCAATGCCCGGGCGCTGGCCTCCTCGCGGCAGGTGGAGATCACGGGTTATTTCCGATGGGTGGTGCTGGGCATTGCTGTCGCCGCCATCGTCGTGGTCAACATCTCCGTTCTCGTCGTGCTGCGCATTACGGGGATGGTGTTGCGCCCGGTGGACCTGCTCCGGCGCGCCAGCGGAGAATGGGCGCGCGAGCGATTCGATTACCGTGTCCCGACGGATCTGCCCGGCGAGTTCGGTCTGCTCGCGGCAACCTACAACCACCTCGCAGAGCAGCTCGCCGCCAACGAGCAGCGCAAGGTCGAAACGCTCCACCAGGCGGCCCGGACGCTCAGCCACGAACTCAACAACGCCCTGGCTATCATCGAACTCCAGGTCCAGTTGCTGCACCGCCGCGCTGATGCCGCGGCCGAGTTGCCCGACCGTCTCGCCCGCATCCGATCCTGCCTGGCCCGCATGAACGGAACGATCGAGGCGCTTCAGCACGTGCGACGCATCGTTTTGACCGACTATGTGCCCGGTCAGAAAATGCTCGACCTGCCGCGCTCCGTCGGCGTCGTCTCAGGCCCTGAAGAAACTCCCACAGCGTGAGTGATCGGCTCTTGCAGCAGCACGCATCCAGGATCGTTCGATCGAGTACGGCTTCAGGTGCGGCGCATCCTCGCCTCCTCGTGCAGCAGGTGCGCTGGTTCATGACGCTGCGCTGGATCGCGGGAGCGCTGGTCCTTGCCGGGTCGGTAATTGACTGGCAGATTCTCGGGTGGTTTCCGAACACCTGGCGCGGGATACTGGTCGGCGCAGCGCTTCTTGCCGCCAACGCCGCAATCCAGCAGTGGGTTCGCCGGGGCGCAGCGCTTCTGCGCCGGCCGCGGCGGCTCCTGGCCGTCATATGGACCCAGATCGCCGTTGACCTGCTCATGCTGTCCCTTCTCGTGTTGTGGACCGGCGGATTGAGCAGCCCGATGACCGGCTTCTTCGTCTTTCACATGGTCTTTGCGAGCCTCCTGCTGGGCCCGATCATGGCGTGCGCCGCCGCGACGCTCGCCGCCGCTCTCCTTCTTGCTCTTCTGGCCCTGGCGGGCGAGGCGCCGGCAACTCGGGACGAGTGGCTCCAGGCCGCAGGCCTCGTACTCACCCTCTACGTCACTGTCCTGATCGTCAACCGCATCACGCGTCGCCTGCGCGACGATGAGCGCCGCGTCCTCGCGCACCACGGCCGCATCCTCGAAATGTCGCGCCGCCTGCGCGATCAGCAGCAGGCGATGGTTCAGCACGAGAAGATGGTCGCCCTGGGGCAGATGGCCGCCGGACTGGCCCACGAGATCGCCAACCCCCTTGCCTCGATGGACAGCGTTCTCCAGCTGATGCAGCGCAACCCGGAAGCCCCACGCTCCGGCGCCCTCCTCACGCTCCGCCAGCAGATCGAACGCATCCACACGATCGTGCGACAGATGACCTCATTCGCGCGGCCCGACTCGCCCTCGGGCACGCCCATCCCGCTCGGGCAACTCATCGATCGCGTGATCCAGGTCGTCGATCTCGACCGCCGCCTCGACCGCGTGCGCATCGTGCGTGATGTGCCCGAGCCGCTGGCGCGCACCTGCACCCTGCCCCTCGCGATGCAGCAGGTGCTCGTGAACCTGGCAATCAACGCGATCGACGCGATGGCCGAGGCGCCCGATCCCGTGCTCACATTTGCTGCAAGCCGAGATCACGGCTGCGTGGTGCTCCGCGTGACTGACACTGGGACAGGAATCGCGCCGGAGCACCTCAGCCGAATTTTCGAGCCGTTCTTTACGACCAAACCAGTTGGCAAGGGGACGGGCCTTGGTCTTTCAATCTCGTACCGTCTCGTGGAGCGTCATGGCGGCCGGCTGGAGGTGGAAAGCCGCCCGGGCGCGGGTGCGACATTCACGCTGAGGTTTCCCGAGGCCCATCCGCCGCGCCACGCATGAGGCGCATGCGTCAGGGAGGTGGAGGTTGGGTGCCTGATTCAACGCCCCGCCGCTCCCGCGCCGGGAACCAATCCGCCCTTCGTGTGCTTCGATGCCCCCGAATCAACGCAGTTGACCGGTCAAGGCGGAATCGTATACTGTGGGACTTTTCACCGCGCGCCGGCCATGGGGGCGGGCGCAATCCGGGAGTGGTGGGCCAGGCAGATGTGCGGGCCGGCGGCGGGGAAGCGGCGCAAGCGGGCCGTCTCCGATGTCGCAGTTGAATGATTCCAGTTGATCCCAGGTGACTCAATGACTGAAGCCAAGATTCGAATCCGCATGGAAGCCTACGACCACCAGGCGCTTGACGCCTCGGCCCGCGAGATCGTCGATCACGCCAAGCGCACCGGCGCCCGCGTGTCGGGCCCGATTCCGCTGCCCACGCGCATCGAGCGTTACACCGTGCTGCGCGGGCCGCACATCGACAAGAAGTCCCGCGAGCAGTTTGAGATCCGCACACACAAGCGCATCATTGACATCCAGGAACCCAATGCCCGCACGGTCGAAGCGCTCAATCGCCTCGTTGTCCCGGCGGGTGTTTTCGTGAAGATTAAGGCGTGATACGAGTTCTCGCTGCGGTCGCCTGAGAGGGCGGCCGATTGCATTGGTGGGCCGGTCGATTCCGCCGCGGCGGCGTCGATCACCCGGAAAGACAGGAAGTTTTCAGCACCGGCCATGTTGCCCGGCGACAGCGGCGATCGTTCGCCGACTCCTCCCGCGCAACCTCTGACCCGAGACGGAGCAACGTCGCTATGAGCAAGGCACTGCTGGGCCGAAAGATCGGCATGACCCGCTACTTCACCGAGGAGGGAAGGAATGTCCCTGTAACGGTCATTCAGGCGGGGCCGTGCTACGTTTCGCAGATCAAGTCGAAGGACGACCACGGCTACAGCGCGATTCAGATCGCCTTCGAGGACGTGGAGCCGGGACGCACAACAATGCCGCTCATCGGCCACGACGCCAAGGCCGGCCTCACTCCCAAGAAGCACCATCGTGAAATCCGGCTAGATGAGGACGCCGGCGACGCCGAGTTGGGACAGGCGCTGACCGTTGAAGTCTTCGCGGACACGAAGTTCGTGGATGTGATCGGCGTCAGCAAGGGCAAGGGTTTCCAGGGAACGATGAAGCGACACAACTTCAAGGGTCTGTGCGCTTCTCACGGAACGGAGCGCAAGCACCGCTCGCCCGGCTCGATCGCCGGCCATGCGACCAATCGCGGCACGGGTCCCAAGCCCAAGAAGGGCAAGAAGATGGCCGGCCACATGGGGGCTGAACGTGTCACGGCGCGGAACCTCGACGTGGTCGAGATCCAGCCGGAGCGGAACATTTTGCTGGTCAAGGGGGCTGTTCCCGGGCCGAATGGCGGCCTACTCTTCGTCCGCACTTCGCGGCGTCTCGGCCGCTCCAAGCAACTGCAGGCGAGCGGCAAGAAGAAACACTGACCCAGGCGAGTGATTGAATGATTGCGGGCGGGGCGAGCGTCCCCCCCGGCCGGAGAAGCCCGACGACTGAAGGGTACTGCCCGGCGACGACAGAAAGTGGTGCGGCTCAAGCAGCAGCGAACCGAGTCGATTCCTGCCACGCCGGAACATCAATGGATGGCGTCGGAGGATAGGCGAAACGAGCCTTCAACCCCTGTGCGCCGGCCCCTGTCGGCGCGGCACGGTTGGAAGGCCAGGAAAGACCATCATGATCGAACTGCCTGTTTATGATCTGAAGGGAAAGCAGGTTGACACATTCAGTGTCAACGAGGCTCTGCTCGGCGGCGAAATCCGCCCCGCACTGCTCAAGCAGGCCTACGTGCGATCGCACGCCAACCGCCGGCAGGGGTCGGCGCGCACGAAGAACCGCTCCCGCGTCGAAGGCTCAACGCGCAAACTTTTCAAGCAGAAAGGCACGGGCAACGCCCGCCGCGGCACCGTGCGCACCAACGTCATGAAAGGCGGCGGCGTCGCCTTCGCCAAGACGCGCACCGGCGAGGACTTCCGCAAGGACATGCCTCGCAAGATGCGTCGCCTCGCCAATCGCAACGCCCTGCTCGCCAAAGCCGTCGATCAGGAAATCAAGATCATCGACCGCATCGACTTTGAGGCGCCCAAGACGGCCGAGTTCAAGAGCCTGCTCGACAAGGTGGGCATTGACCGCTCCTGCCTCGTCGCGCTGGACTCAAAGAACGTCAACGCTCGCCGAAGCGCCCGCAACCTTGACGGAGTGGACACGATCCGGTGGGAGCAGTTGAACGCGTTTGAACTGCTCAACCATCGCTACCTCGTGATCGAGAAGGCGAATCTCCAGGCCTTTCTCGACGGCAGCCACTGTACGGGCGAAGCGAAGAACCGCAGCGCCGCCACGAAAGGAGGCCGCTGATGGACGCCACCATCGTGATACGACGACCGCTGGTAACCGAGAAGAATACGACGGCCCAGGAGCAGAACCGTTACGTGTTCGAGGTTGATCGCGGCGCCAGCAAGCAGGACATCAAGCGGGCGGTTGAGGAACTCTACAAGGTGCGAGTCGTCGCGGTGAACACCGCCCGGCGCCCGGGCAAGATCCGCCGCACGCGCCTGGGTTACACGCGCACCAGCGACCTGCGAAAAGCGATCGTGCGCGTTCACGCGGAGGACCGGATCGAACTGTTCTGAGGAAACGGCTCCGGGTCGCATCGGCGACCGCGGAGGTGCGACAAGGGCTTGACCATGCCGATTCGAGTTTACAAACGAACCAGCGCCGGGCGACGGAACTCCTCCGTCAACGTCCATGCGGAAGTGACCAAGCACACGCCGGAGAAGTCGCTGCTGCGCCATTACACGAAGTCGGCCGGGCGCAACAACCAGGGCAAGATTACCGTGTGGGGCCGCGGCGGAGGGCACAAGCGCCGCTATCGCGCCATTGACTGGAAGCGGCACATCGACGATGTGCCTGCCAAGGTCGTCGGCGTCGAGTACGACCCCAACCGCTCTGCCCACCTTGCTCTGCTGGAGTACGCCGGCGGCGAGCGGCGCTACATCATTGCCCCCAGGGGAATCAGGGACGGCGAAGTCCTGCTCAGCAGCCGCGAGCGCATTGAGCCCAAGGTCGGTAACTGCATGCCGCTCAAGTTCATCCCCACCGGCCTGAACGTGCACTGTCTTGAGATGGTGCCGGGCAAGGGCGGGCAACTCTGCCGCGCCGCGGGCATGTCCGCCCGCCTGACCAACCGCGAGGAGAAGTGGGCCACGCTGGTGATGCCTTCGGGCGAGATCCGGCAGGTGTCGGTCGAGTGTCGCGCCACGATCGGCGAGGTTGGAAACACGGATCATCAGCAGGTGCGGCTGGGCAAGGCCGGCCGCAGCCGGCACCGCGGGCGCAAGCCCAAGACGCGCGGCATGGTGCGCAATCACTACGACCACCCGCTGGGCGGGGGCGAGGGCAAGTCCAAGGGCGGACGCGCGCCCGCAGGCAAGACAGGCGTCTTCGCCAAGGGTGGGCGCACGCGCAAGCGCAAACTCGCCTCGACCAAGCGGATCATTCGGCGCCGTCGCAGCAAGCGATACGGCCAGTTGACTTTGTGAGGAGCGTGAATCATGGCTCGTTCATTGAAAAAAGGGCCGTTCGTCGAAGAGCATCTCTTCGTGAAGGTGATGCGGATGTCGCAGTCCGGCCGGCGCGAGCCGATCAGGACCTGGTCGCGCCGCTGCACCATCGTCCCCGAGTTCGTGGGGCACACGTTCAAGGTGCACAACGGTCGCACGTTCCTCGACGTATTCGTGACGGAAGACATGGTGGGCCACAAACTCGGCGAGTTCAGCCCGACCCGCCAGTTCCGCGGCCATACCAACAAGAAGGAAGGCATCGTCTCGGGCGCCAAGGCCTGAGACCGAGCGCAGAGGCTGGGACCACATGATTCTCAACGCACAACGATTCCGGGAGAGAGTGAAGGCCTCGGGGGCCGGCGACTCCCAACTCGCGTCGGTGCTTCGCCGGCCGGGGATCAACGCGCTCTCCGCCGTCCGCAACTGGACGAAGGGCAACTTCAAGCCCGCGCCCCGCCGCGAGGACATCCGCGCGCTCGCCGCCGCATTGAATGTCGGCGTGGGCGAGATCGCGGACTTTGACGGCACGCACAAGTGGGCTCGCATCTCCCCGCGAAAGGTCCGGTTGCTCTCCGACCTCATCCGGGGGCGCGACATCGACACCGCCCTGACGATGCTCAAGTTCAGCCGCAAGCGAGCGGCGATCTTCGTGCGAAAGGCCCTTGAGTCGGCGATCGCGTCGGCTGCAGACAACGACGCCGATGTCACGCGCCTGGTCGTCTGCGAGTCGCGGGTGGACGCGGGACCGACGATGAAGCGCTTCCAGCCCAAGGACCGCGGGCGGGCGCACCCCATCATGAAACGAACCAGCCACGTGCGCGTGGCAGTGGCGGAGGCGTAGCAAACCGCCGCTCCGGCGCACCGCGCCGGCCGGCCCAATGAGACGCGGGGCGAACTGCCCCGAAACGGACTGAGTCAACCATGGGACAGAAGTGTCATCCTCTCGGATTCCGCGTCGGCATCACCGAGCCGCATCGAAGCCGCTGGTATGCGCCCAAGGCGCTCTACGGCGAGCTGCTCGTCGAGGACTACCGCATCCGCGAATACGTGGACAAGCGCCTCAACCGCACGCCCCCCTTCGCCGCCGTCTCGGAGATTCACATCGAGCGGACGCGGCAGGAACTCTCGATCGTCCTCAAGACGGCTCGCCCCGGGCTGGTCATCGGGCCGCGCGGCGCCGAGGTCGAGAAACTCCAGCAGGATCTTCAGACCATGACCGGCCGGCAGGTCTCGATCAAGATCGTCGAGATCAAGAGCCCCGATACGAACGCCAAGCTGATCGCTGAGGGGATTGCCGAGCAATTGAAGAAGCGTGCCAGTTTCCGCCGCATTCTCAAGATGAGGGCCGAGGGGGCGATGCAGGCCGGAGCCAAGGGCGTCAAGATCACGGTCTCAGGACGCCTCGGAGGCGCCGAAATGAGCCGCACGCTCACCGTAAGCCTCGGTTCCATTCCCCTTCAGACGCTCCAGGCCAATGTGGATTACGGCTTCGCGCCGAGTTTCACCAAGTCGGGGACGATCGGCGTGAAAGTGTGGGTCTACAAGGGACTCTACGAAGCAACGGAAGAGGCGGAATCGACGGCCGCGGGCGGAAGGGCCCGCGCGCGCGGGCGACGCTGATTGAATTGAAAAGTGACGATGCGCGTCGGGCATGCGCCCCGCGCGACGAGACGAATGGAAGGATGAACCCCGATGCCCCGGATGCCCAAGAGAACCAAGTTCCGCAAGCAGCAGCGCGGGCGGCTGCGCGGCAACGCGACGGCCGGCAACTACGTGGCCTACGGCGACTTCGGGCTTCAGTCCCTCGAACACGCCTGGGTCAGCGCCCGGCAACTCGAAGCGGGCCGCGTCGCCTGCTCCCACTTCCTCCAGCGCGAGGGCAAGGTCTTCATTCGCGTCTTCCCTGACAAGCCGATCTCGAAGAAGCCCATCGAGACGCGCATGGGCAAGGGCAAGGCGGAAACGGAGTACTGGGCCGCGCGCGTCAAGCCGGGCACGGTGCTCATCGAGATCGCCGGCGTGCCCCACGAAGCAGCGCAGGGCGCCCTCGCCCGCGTCGCCATGAAGATGCCCGTCCGCTGCCGCATGATCGCGAGGCGCCTGACGGTCTGACGAACCGACGAACCCCGGAGCGGCCTGGACCGCCCGAACACATGGAATGAACACATGAAGGCCAAGGAAGCACACAAGTTGAGCGATGAGGAAGTGAAGGAGGAGGTCGTCCGCCTGCGCCGCCACCTCTTCGACCTGCGCACGCAGGCCGTCACCGAGAAAATCGAGGATTCTTCCCAGTTCGGCAAGGTGCGCCGCGACGTGGCTCGCCTGTTGACCGAGCGTCGTCGCCGCGAGATCGAAAGGCAGTCCCAGGCATGAGTACGAAAGTCGCCATCCCGCGCCGGCGCGTCCGTCCTCTCGAAGAGGGGATCGTCGACCGCGCCTCGACCGACAAGACGCGCCGTGTCTGCATCGAGTTCCAGGTGCGCCATCCGAAGTACGGAAAGATCATCCGCCGCCGCGCCTACCGCACGGTACACGATGAGGCCAACGTCAGCGCATTGGGGGACCGCGTGGAGATCATGCCCTGCCGTCCGATGAGCAAGACCAAGCGCTGGAAGGTCGTGCGGGTGGTCGCCTCGGCGGTGGCGGAGGTTCGGCTGCACGATGAGGGTCAGGCCCTCGCCCAGTAACGGCGCTCGAGGTTGCCGTGCGGTCCACGGACCGGCGGTTTGAGACGGAACGGATCAAGTCATGCTCCAGCAAGAAGCACGAGTCGAAGTCGCGGACAACACCGGCGCCAAGATCGCCTACATCATCCGCGTGCTCGGTGGATCGACGGCCAAAGGCCGTTTCACCCGCCGCACCGCGGGGGTGGGCGACCGCGTCATCTGCGCCGTCAAGAAGGCGCTGCCCGGCGGCGACGTGAAGGCCGGCGACAAGGTGAAGGCCGTCGTCGTCCGCACCGCCTATCCCACGCGCCGGCCAGATGGTTCGGTCATCCGCTTTGACAACTCCGCCGTCGTCCTCATCAACGACGACGGCAATCCCAAGGGCACGCGCATCTTCGGCGCCGTTGCCCGCGAACTCCGCGAGAAGAACTACCTCAAAATTGTCTCGCTCGCCACGGAGGTGCTCTGACCATGCCCGCTCATGTCCGAAAGGGTGACACCGTGATGGTGACGGCCGGGTCCGACCGCGGCCGCACCGGCACCGTGCTCAAAGTGATTCCCAAGCGCAGTGCGGTGATCGTGCAGGGCCTCAACACCCGCATCAAGCACCTCAAGCCTTCGCAGACCAATCCGCAGGGCGGCGTCATCACGCGCGAGATGCCCATTCACCTCTCCAACGTCAGTCCCGTCGTGGACGGCCGGGCGACGCGCGTCCGCTTTCTTGTGAAGGACGACGGATCGAAGGTGCGCGTCGCGGCGCGCGGCGGCGGGGAACTCGGACCGGGTCACGGCCCGCGCGAGGCGCACGGCGCCGCAGGCGCCCGGACCGCTCACGCCAGGAGAACCTCACCGAAGAAGAAGCACACCCGCGCCCGCGCGGGCGCGAAGAAGGGCGCCGCCAGGGCCGGGAGCGGAAAGGCCGCCGGCCGCAAGGCCGCCAGCAGCACCAAGAAGACCGGCACCGGAAGGAAGACCTGACCCAGGCACGGTGTCCGCGACCGACCCATTCGACTGGATGAACGACCATGACAGCAACCGCAACCACGCCAACCCGAGCCCGGACCGCCCTTCAGGAGAAGTTCGAGAAGGAAGTTCTCCCCAAGGTCAAGGAGAAGTTCGGCATCGCCAACCCGATGGCGCTTCCGCGCCTCGAGAAGGTCGTCGTCAACACCGGCATGGGCAAGCAGCTCGAGAACAACAAACTCAAGCCCGAGGTCCGCGACACGATCGTCGGCACCCTCTCGACCATCACGGGGCAGAAGCCCGTGCTCCTGACCGCGAAGAAGTCGGTGGCGAACTTCAAGGTGCGCGAGGGGGCGACTTCGGCTGCAATGGTCACCGTGAGGCGCGACCGCATGTGGAGCCTGCTCCAGCGCATCATCCACCTCGCCATTCCGCGCGTGAAGGACTTCCGCGGCCTCAAGGACTCCTCCTTCGACAAGCAAGGGAACTACTCGTTCGGATTCAGCGAGCAGGCCGTCTTTCCCGAGATTGACATGGGCAAGGTGACGCACTCGCACGGCATGCACATCAACATCTCCTTCCGCAACTCGAACCCCGAGATCAGCCGCTTCGTGCTCGCGGAACTCGGCTGGCCCTTCAAGCGGGCGGACTCGTAAGGACAGGTACACGATCAGGCGCGGCCCGGCCGCGAAGGAAAGACCCGATGGCGACAAAGGCACAGATGGCCCGTATGAAGAGACCGCCGAAGTTCTCGACGCGCAAGGTGCGTCGGTGCGAGATCACCGGCCGCGCCCGGGGCGTTTACCGAAAGTTCCGCATCAGCCGCATCATGCTGCGCGAACTCGCCCACCAGGGGCTGATTCCCGGAATGCGAAAGTCGAGTTGGTAGAACGCCATGAACAGGCGCGCCTCCCTGCCTTGCAACCACGCCGGGCCGGCCGCCTCACAGGAACGAAGACGAGGGTTTGACTGATGTCATTCAACGACCCGATTTCCGACATGCTCACCCGCATCCGCAACGCGCTGCAGAACCGCGCGACCACGGTCAACTGCGTGAACAGCCGCGTCTGCAGAGGCGTCTGCGACGTCCTGCGCGATGAAGGCTACATCGCGGGATACGACGTGATCGACAACGGCCTCGGCGGACTGATCCGCGTCCACCTCAAGTACGGCCCGAGGGGGGAGACCGTCCTGCACACGCTCCGGCGGGAGAGCAAGCCTGGAAAGCGCGTCTACACCGGTGTCCAGAGTCTCAAGCGGCCCCTCGATGGGCTGGGCATTGCCATCGTCTCCACCAGCCGGGGCGTGCTCAGTGATCGCAAGTGCCGCGAATTCAAGGTCGGGGGCGAGTTGCTGGCCACGGTCGATTGACCGCCGCAGACCTCGCAGGAGCAAGCGTCATGTCTCGAGTCGGAAAGAAACCTGTTGCCGTGCCCGCCGGCGTGAACGTCGCCATCAGCGATCGCCACGTCGCCATCGAGAAGGGCGCCAACAAACTCCAGTTCACGCATCGGCCGGAGATCGAGGTCCGGTGGAATGCCGAGAAGCGCGAGATCGTCTGCACTCTTCCCGAGTCGAGGGCGGAGGACCAGGCGTGCAACGCCTATTGGGGCACCACGCGATCGCTCATCCAGAACATGGTCAGCGGCGTGACGAAAGGTTACGAGAAGAAACTTGAAGTCGTCGGCGTAGGCTGGAACGCCTCGCTCCAGGGCAACAAGCTGGTGATGAACCTCGGCTACTCGAAGCCCGTCGAGTTGCCCGTTCCGCCCGGCGTCAAGGTCGCGGTCGAGAGGCAGTTCATCACGCTCTCCTCGGCCGACAAGCAGGTCGTGGGACAGTTCGCCGCCACGATTCGTGCTCAGCGCAAGCCCGAGCCTTACAACGGCAAGGGAGTGAAGTACGCCAACGAACAGATTATCCGCAAGGAAGGCAAGACGGTCGTCGGCCGCTGAGGCCTCGGCGCCGTGAAGAAGACTGACTCGGGCCGCGGCCCGGGAGGAATGGGACATGAGTCGAACATCAGAGAGAGTGCTTCGTCGGACGCGCCGCAAGCGGGGTCTGCGCCGCCGGATCTTCGGCACGCCGCAGCGTCCGCGCCTGTCCATCTATCGCTCGCTCAAGTACATCTACGCGCAAGTGATCGACGACGTCGCGGGGCGGACGCTCGCGGCCGCGAGTTCGCGCGACGCCGACTTCGCGGGCCAGTCTCGATGCAACCGCGCGGCCGCTTCGGAAGTCGGCAAGTTGCTCGCCCGGCGTGCCGTCGAGGCCGGCGTCACCCGGGTCCAGTTCGACCGCAACGGGCTTCGTTATCACGGCCGAGTCAAGGCGATGGCCGACGCCGCGCGCGAAGGCGGACTCCAGTTCTGAACATTCAACCGCACCCGTCAGGCCTGCAACGGCGGCACACTGAGAATCGGATACAGGAACATGATCGACGAATCCAGCGAATCACAGGGCTTTGAGTCGAGCACGGTCGGCGTGTTCCGCACGGCCGCGACCGTCAAGGGAGGCCGACGCTTCAGTTTCGGCGCGCTCGTCGTTGTCGGAGACCGGCGCGGCCGAGTCGGTTTCGGTTATGCCAAGGGCAAGGAAGTGCCCCCCGCGATCGAAAAGGCCGAGAAGGACGCACGGCGCGGCCTCATTGACGTCAGGCTGATCAAGGGCACCATTCCTCACTCCGTCCTCGGGCGCTTCGGCGCCAGCGAGGTGCGGTTGCTCCCCGCCAGTCCAGGCACGGGCGTCGTCGCGGGCGGAACCGTCCGTGCCGTCCTCGAACTCGCGGGCGTGCGCGACTGCCTGACCAAGTGCTACGGCTCGACGAACAAGAAGAACCTCGTCAAGGCCACTCTGGAGGGACTCAAGCAACTCCGCTCCAAGAGTCAGGTCGAGGCGCTGCGCGGCGTTTCGATCGAGACGACGCACGTCGAGGAGTTCACCGCAAACGCGCCCGAAGTCGAGTACGTGCGAAAGCCGGAGCCCAAGCGCGAAGAGAAGCAGGCCGGCGGCGGACGGGGCGGGCGCCGCGGCGGAGGACGTCGACCGCGCCGCGGCGGAGCCGGCGAGAGTGAAACCGCAGGCGCCGACGCCGCCTCCGCGCCTGAGTGAGGCCTCGGGCGCGCGGAAGAACTGAAGTTGTTTCGGGGCCGCATTGCTGAAATCCGCCCCGTCGAAAGTGAGTTGCCACAATGATGATCCATGAGATCACAAGCCTCGTCGAACGACATAAGGACCGCAAGCGCGTCGGTCGCGGCCGCGGCTCCGGCCTCGGCAAAACCTCCGGGCGGGGACACAAGGGCGCGAAGTCGCGCAGCGGCTGGAGCGAGAAACTCGCCCGCGAGGGCGGCCAACTCGCCTACTTCCGGCGAATCCCCAAGCGAGGATTCTCCAATAAGGTCTTCGCCACGCGGTTCCACGTCATCAACGTGCGCGACCTCGAGAAACATTTCGCCGACGGCGAGGCGGTCAACGCCCAGTCCCTCATTGCCAAGGGCCTGGTGCGCGACGAAGCGCTTCCCGTCAAGGTGCTCGGCTGCGGTGAGCTGAGCCGGCGCCTCAAGGTCTCCGCCGGAAAGGTCTCGCAGGCCGCGCGCGAAAAGATTGAGAAAGCCGGAGGGACGATCGAGGTGTACATGCCCGCCGCGTGGACGCGGCCGGCGACCGCGAAAAAAACCTCCGCCTGATTGATGGATCGACCATGAGCGGCGACGCCCTTCGATCAGGCGGGGCTGCCGGCATCTTCGCCTCTGCTTCATTCCCAGATCGGTTTGCACACCATGCTCCAGGCCTTCCTCAATGTCTTCCGCATTCCCGAACTGAGGAACAAACTGCTCTTCACGATCGCGATGCTCGCGATCTACCGGGTGGGGTTCTGGATTCCCCTGTCGGGCGTGGACCAGTCGAAACTGGCGGAGTATTTCCAGACGCAGGGCTCGGACACCGGTCCCGCGGGCAAACTCGCGCTCTACATTTCCACGTTCACCGGCGGCGACCTCGGGCAGTCCACGATCTTCGGCCTGGGCGTCATGCCCTACATCTCCGCCGCCATCATCTTCCAACTCCTCGCCTCCGCCTGGGAGCCGCTCAAGAAGCTCCAGAAGGAAGGCCCGACGGGACGCCAGAAGATACAGGAGTGGACGCGCTACGCCACCATCGGCCTGTGCATCCTCCAGGGCTTCGGCTGGCTCACCTACATGCAGTCGCAGCACATGATCTACCCGGCAATCGCGGACAACCCCGCGCTGCTGTGGTCGTTCCGCATCCAGGGCGTGCTGGCGCTCGTGGCGGGCACGACGTTTCTCATGTGGCTGGGTGAGCAGATCGACAAGTACGGGCTGGGCAACGGCGTTTCGCTCATCATCACCGCCGGCATCCTCGCACGCATGCCCACCGCCGTCAATCTCGTCGTCAGCGACTTCAGCCTCGACGCCACGAGCAACGCGAAGTACGGCCCGCTGTCGGTCATCTTCCTCATCTGCTCCTTCGTCGCCGTCACTGCCGGGGCGATCGTGATCACCGTCGCCCAGCGCCGCATTCCCATCCAGCAGGCCAAGCACACCCGCGGCCGAAAAGTCTACGGCGGGCAGAAAGCCTTCCTCCCTCTGCGCATCAACCACGGCGGCGTCATGCCCATCATCTTCGCGCAGTCACTGATGATCTTCCCCTCAGTCGGACTGGCCAGCCTTGCAGGCGTGAGTTCCGGAAGCGAAGTCAAGTGGTGGGGCACCTTCACCGACTTCCTCGGCCGCTCGATGTCCATGGGCAACTACCCCTACGTCGTCCTCGAGATCCTCCTCATCTACTTCTTCAGTTACTTCTGGACGACGGTGCAGTTCAATCCCAAGGAAATGTCCGAGCAGTTGCGCAACCATGGTTCGTTCATCCCCGGCCTGCGTCCCGGCCCGCGCACCGCGGAGTACCTTGAAACGGTGCTGGAGCGGGTGACGTACGTCGGCGCCGGCTTCCTTGCAATCATCGCGGTCATCCCCACCGTTGTGGCTCGCGCGCTCGACATTCCGTTTACCGTGTCAAGTTTCCTGGGCGGGACGGGTCTGCTCATCGTCGTCAGCGTCGGCCTGGACTTCGTGCAGCGCATTGAGGCGAACCTGCTCATGCGCAACTACGCGGGATTCCTCGGCGGCGGAGGCAGCGGCGAGCGCATCCGCTCCAGCCGTGGCGCGTGAGGAGCATG
>CAADHA010000031.1 GCA_900696685.1 uncultured Planctomycetota bacterium | reverse complement strand
TCGGATCGTTCGGACAGTCGTCCACGCAATCCGCAGTCCCGTCGCCGTCGGTGTCGACGTCGGGATTGCCACAGCCGCACGCGCCCGGCGCGATCTTCATCGGATCGTTCGGACAACCGTCGATGGAGTCGGGCACGCCATCGCCGTCCGTGTCCGGCCCCAGACCGGTGAATACGTACGCAGCGCCGGAATTGAGGGCACTGTTGTCGGCCTCGTTGCCGTTAACGCCGGTGGCGCTGCTGTCCTCCTGATACGCCCCGACCACTACCGTGTCACCACTGACGAACACGGACCTGCCGAAGTGGTCGGACCCCCCGGTGTTCGATGCCTTGAGATACGCCTGCTGGCTCCAGACTCCATCGCCGTCGCGGATGAAGACGTACGCCGCGCCGGAATCGCCGGCGCTATTGTTGGCCTGGTCGCCATTAACCCCCGTGGCGATGCTGTCTTCCAAGTATGCCCCGACTACCACCGTGTCGCCGCTGACGGCCACGGACCAGCCAAACCTGTCGATCGCTTCGGTGTTCGAGGCCTTGAGGTAGGCCTGCTGCGTCCATACGCCGCCGTTGCGGACAAAGATGTAAGCTGCGCCGGAATCGATCGCGCTGTTGTCGGCCTGGTTGCCGTTCACTCCCGTGGCGCTGCTGGCCTCCTGCGGCGCCCCGACCACCACCGTGTCGCCGCTCGCAGCCACGGAGCGGCCGAAAGTGTCGCCAAACCTGGTGTTCGAGGCCTTGAGGTAGGCCTGCTGGCTCCAGACGCCATTGCCGTCGCGGACGAAAATATACGCCGCGCCGGAATCGAGTGCATTGTTGTTGCCCTGGTCGCCATCAACCCCCGTGGCGCTGCTGTCTTCCAAATACGCCCCGACAACCACCGTGTCGCCGCTCACGGCCACGGAATAGCCGAAGAAGTCAGACTCTCCGGTGTTCGAGGCCTTGAGGTAGGCGTGCTGGCTCCAGATGCCTCCGCTGCGGACAAAGACGTAGGCCGCGCCGGATTGGGTCGCGTTGTTGTTGGATTGATTACCATTCACACCGGTAACGCTGCTGTCTTCAAAGGGCGCCCCGATCACTACCGTGTCCCCGCTGATGGCCACCGAGAAGCCGAAATTGTCGCCCCCCCCGGTGTTCGAGGCCTTGAGGTAGGCCTGCTGGCTCCAGACGCTATTGCCGTCGCGGACGAAGACATAAGCCGCACCGGATGTGGGGGCGCTGTTGTCGGCCTGGTTGCTGTTCACTCCGGTGGAGCTGCTGCTTTCCAGATACGCGCCGACCACCACCGTGTCGCCGCTGACGGCTACGGAGAAGCCGAATTCGTCGCCCAACTCTGTGTTCGAGGCCTTGAGGTAGGCCTGCTGCGTCCATACGCCGCCGGCATCGCGGACGAAGACGTAAGCTGCGCCGGAATTGGTTGCGCTGTTGTCAGCTTGGTTGCCGTCCACACCCGTGGCGCTGCTGTCCTCCCACCGCGCCCCAACCACTACCGTGTCGCCGCTGACGGCCACGGAGTAGCCGAACTGGTCGCCCGCCCCGGTGTTCGAGGCCTTGAGGTAGGCCTGCTGGGCGATCGGGTCGATGGTGAGCGGATAGACGGCCTCCGAATCGTCGACGACCAGCCGCAGAAGTTTCGCGGTCACGCCAGCATAGGCGGGTGGGGTTTCTTGGGTGGTGTGGGCGTCTCGCCCGTACGAGTGATTGTAAGTGATACGGGTGTCTCGCCCGTCAGAACCATCGATTGCCTCAAACCACGCCGGCACGCCTGTCCCCGTGGCGTCAAAAACCGTCAACCCGTTGTAGTTCACCACCGCCACGCCGGCCTCGTTGACGAATGTCACATTCCGTCCGTCGCTGCTGATGCGCGGCCGTAAATTCCCGCGCACCGCCAGCGTGAATGTCAACGGCTCCTCAAAAGAGCTGCGGGCTTCAGCCCGCGCGGCTAAGCTGCGCTGCGCGGACGCCACGGCGCGAATTCCTATCGGCCGCTGATGAACCGTGTACCCGTGCTCCAGCCCGCGACGATCATTGACGTACCATTCCGTCAGCGTGTCATCCCACTTGTATTCGACGCGACTCCCGTCGGCCTGCACACACACCGGCAGTGAGCTCACTCCTTCTGACGAGCCGGGAGCGCGGCTCGGATTGCACTCCGCGCCCCTGCGCCCGTAACTCACCAGCTCCAGCCCCCATGACCACCCGCCTCCGTCGGGCGTCGTCTCAAACCCACGCCAATCGAATTGCGTCCGCCACTGCTGGCCGGGGTTCCGCGCCTGCCAGCCCCCATCGACGGCAAACGCCGCGTGACGATTCGCCTCGTACGCCGCGCGGATGCTCGACCAGTCCGAGGTGGAGATGCCCTCCGGTGGACGATCAGCCGCATTCGACGCGCGATCCGCGCCGATGGCCACCGATGCGAACATCAACCAGCCCATTACAGCCAGCGCGACTGTGCACCGCACGCTGCTGTTGGCCAAGCATCGAAGGAACGTTAATGAAGACAGCATCACCCTCCCTCTTGAACAGTGTTGAAACCCTCACCGAGGCCGCAGGAATTGATGACTCCATTCTAACAGCTTGGTGGACAGTATAAGGGTCGCCGGGCGTCAAGAATCGAGAGATTCTCGTAAGTGCGCGAGAATCAAGTGAATGTGAACTGCCTGCAAAATGAAACGGAGAGGGGGGGGAATCGATCTCCCTCGTTTTCTCAAACTCTGCCGCGCGCTCAGTTTATCGCCCAACCTCCGAAGTGACAACGACTTCGCCCGTCTCGCTGATGTTCTGTGCCTCCACGGTTTTTTACCGTCTCGCGGTGCCTTTTGAGGGCAGTTTGAGGGCAGTCCTGCTGAGCGGAGCGACACGGGCGTGTGGAATTTATCGCAGTTCAATGACGACCGCCTTTGTTTATACCTGTGTCATTTTCCATGCACGACGCCGTTGTTCCTCTGAACGGGCACAACGGCGTCGTTGCGATCAGGGTACTCATGGGCTTCCAAGCAGAGCGTTGAGGAACTCCTGCACGTCGAGGCCGTCGACGCTGCCGTCTTCGTTCAGGTCGCCGTTCAGAATGTCGCACGCGGGATACTGCGCGGCGTATCCGTCGGGATCGAGCAGCGCCAGCACCATGGCCGGCACGTCGTCCAGGTCGAGCACGCCGTCGCAGTTCATGTCGCCGAGCACTTCGCAGACGATCCCCGGCACGGTCGGACACGGATCGCAGGCGTCGCCAATGCCGTCGCCGTCTGAATCCGCCTGATCCGGGTTAGAAACGTCCGGGCAGTTGTCACAGGCGTCGCCGATGCCATCCGACGGGGTCAATCCCGTGGTCATCAGATGCTGAATTTCTGACGCACTGAGAGCCCTGCCGAACACACCCACTTCGTCGATGACGCCGTCGAGGAAGTGACTGACGCCGCCCCGGCAGCTCAGGTATAGAGGCGAACTGTTCGTGGTATTTCCGCTGGTCGTATCTGGCGCCGAGGCCTCCTCCACTCCGTCGATGTACAGACGGAGTGTCCCCGCGCTGCGGACAAACGCAATGTGGTGCCAGCCGCCGCCAATGGTGGACACCGAAGTGACCGATGCCGCCGCGCTGCCGTCGTAGCGGATCGCGACCACCCGGCCGGCACTCGCGCCGCTGGTCTGATTGAGATAGCGGATCACATACGGATAACCGCCGCCGCCGCTCCATTTCTCAACGATCGAGTTATCGATCGCCACGGTGTCCAGTTGTACCGCGGCCACATTTGCCCAAACTGTGACGGCAAAGTCGCTGCCAGCGGAGAAGTTCAACGCCGCATCATTCGGAATCGCCACGTGGTCGTTGACCCCGTCCAGCGATACAGCGGTCCCCGATTGCCCTGTAGTCCAGCTCGCGCCGCCCACCAGCGCGCCATCGAGGTTGCCGACCGAATCCGCGGCTACCGTGCCGCTGCCTTCA
Source organism: uncultured Planctomycetota bacterium (assembly GCA_900696685.1). Lineage (GTDB taxonomy): Bacteria > Planctomycetota > Phycisphaerae > Phycisphaerales > UBA5793 > UBA5793. Next base: position 68,654 of record CAADHA010000031.1, on the reverse strand, counting down.
TCGAACAACCAGATCGCGGCCGGAGAGAGCGCACTCCAGCTTGCATCGCTGTCGAGCTGATCGGAATTGGGAATCATCGGACAGTTGTCGCAGGCGTCGCCGACGCCGTCACCGTCGGTATCGAGTTGATCCGGGTTATAAACGCCCGGGCAGTTGTCGCAGACATCCGGCACGCCGTCGCCGTCGGTATCGGTTTCGCATGTTGTAAGCCAACCGCCCCAGTTACCGCCCGCGTCGGTGCATTCGGCTTCCAACAGGACACTGCAACCCTGTGCGGCGGGAAGACAGCATCCTCCCATCCGCAATTGAAGGCCGAGACTGTGCAACCCGCCGGCCGCGACGCTCACGAAGCCGCTGTTGGGCGAAGGGACGTTCGTCTGACCGTAGTCGTTTCTTCCCCACGCCACAATCGAGCCGTCCGCTTTCGAACCGACACAATGAAAGTCGCCTGCCGCAATCGCCACGAAGCCGCTGTTGGGCGCGGGTACGTTAGTCTGACCGAAGTTGTTGCTTCCCCACGCCACGATCGAGCCGTCCGCTTTCAGCCCCGCGCTGTGCCAAACGCCTGCCGCGATGGCCACGAAGCCGTTGTTGGGCGCAGGTACGTTAGTCTGACCGAAGTTGTTCATTCCCCACGCTACGATCGAGCCGTCTGCCTTCAGACCCATGCTGTGGTACATGCCGACCGCAATGGCCACGAAGCCGCTGTTGGGCGCAGGGACACTGGTCTGACCTAAGAAGTTGGATCCCCACGCCACGATCGAGCCGTCTGCTTTCAAACCCATGCTGTGGTCGCTGCCGGCCGCGATCGCCACGAAGCCGCTGTTGGGCGATGGCACGTTGGTCTGACCGTTATCGTTCCATCCCCACGCGACGATCGAGCCATCGGCTTTGAGCCCCAGACTGTGAGACCGGCCGGCCGCGACGGCCACGAAGCCGTTGTTGGGCGCAGGGACGTCAGTCTGGCCGAAGTTGTTCCTTCCCCACGCCACGATCGATCCGTCCTGCTTGAGCCCCATGCTATGGTCCGCGCCGCCCGCAATCGCCACGAAGCCGCTGTTGGGCGCAGGGACGTTGGTCTGACCGAAGTCGTTCTTACCCCACGCCACGATCGAGCCGCTTTCACCGGGAGCACATTGGCTGCCCGAGCACATGCTGTCCGGGCCTTGCCACGCGCCATCCAACCAGCCGCAGGCCGACTCCCTCGTTTCGAGACATAGGCCATTCGGCAAACAGCACGCGCCCGTCGGCGCCGGGCAGCCGTCGGCGTCGACGACCGCACCGGGTGGCGTGTCAGGGCACAGGTCGCAGGCATCCGGCACACCGTCGCCGTCGGAGTCGGTTTCGCACGTAGTGTCCGGGCCGTCCCATGTGCCGCCCGAGGCGGTGCATTCGGCTTCCGACAGCACGGAACAACCCTGCAAGTCGGGAAGACAGCACGCCCCCTTCGGCACGCGCAGGGCCAGACCGAAATGTTCGCCGCCGCCGCCCAGCAGCACGAAGCTGTCGTTCGGTGCCGGTACGTCGGTCTGACCGAAATTGTTGAGACCCCAGGCGACGACGCTGCCGTCGGCCTTTTTACCCAGTGAAAAGTTCCAGCCCGCCTCCACGGCGATGAAGTCGGAGTTCGGTGAGGGCACATTGAGTTGTCCCGCGCCATTGCTTCCCCAGCACACGATCGTGCCATCCGCCTTGAGGCCGAGACCATGGTTCGCGCCAGCCGCGACCGCCACGAAACCACTGTTCGGCGACGGAATGTTGAGTTGCCCGGAGGCGTTACTTCCCCAGCCGACGATCGAACCGTCCGACCTAAGGCCGAGACTGAAGAACTCGCCGCCGGCCATGTCGATGAAGTCTCGGTTGGGCGCGGGCACATTCAACTGGCCCTCGTCGTTGCGCCCCCAGCCGGCGATCTCGCTGTTGGGCCGAAGGGCCAGACTGTGCTGCCGCCCGCCGGCGACCTTCACGAATCCGACGTTGTTGGGCGGTGGATTGGACTGCCCGCTGGAGTTGTTGCCCCACACCGCTACAGAGCCGTCGGCGCGCATGGCCAGGCAGTGGCTGCCGAGCGTCGACGCCACCGTCACGAAGCCGCTGTTGGGCGATGGGATATTGTGCTGGCCGTAGGAGTTGTCACCCCAGACGACGAGGGAGCCGTCGGCTTTCAGGCCCAGGCCGTGCCAGCGTCCGCCGGCGACACCGACGAAATTCTCGTTTGGCGCGGGGACGTTGAGCTGACCGACCTCGTTACGGCCCCAGGCAATGATCGAGCCGCTTTCACTAGGAGCGCATGGACCGCTCGCGCAAGTGCTGTCCGCGCCCTGCCAGGCACCGTCCAGCCAGCCGCAGGCCGTCTGGGTCGTTTCGATACAGAAGCCATTGGGCAGACAGCACGCGCCATTTGGCACTTGAATGCCGAGACTGTGCCACCAGCCGCCCTCGACGGCTGCGAAGCGAGTGTTGGGCGACGGCACGTTTGTCTGGCCGTCGTCGTTCTGCCCCCATGTGACTATTGAGCCGTCGGCTTTGAGCCCCAGACTGTGGAACAGGCCGCCCGTCAGCGCCACGAAACCGCTGTTGGGCGACGGTACGTCGGTCTGTCCGAAATGGTTCCTGCCCCACGCCACAATCGAGCCGTCGGCTTTCAGCCCCAAGCTGTGGTCCCCGCCGGATGCAATGGCCACAAAGTCGCTGTTGGGTGCAGGTACGTTGGTCTGACCGTAGCCGTTGTACCCCCACGCCACGATCGAGCCGTCGGCCTTCAGCCCCATGCAGTGGTTGCCCCGTGCCGCAATGGCGACGAAGCCGCTGTTGGGCTCAGGTATGATGCGTTGACCTGAGAAGTTGGCTCCCCACACCACGATCGAGCCGTCGGCCTTCAGCCCCATGCCGTGGTTGGCGCCGGCCGCGATGGCGATGAAGTTGCTGTTGGGCGCGGGCACAATGGTCTGTCCCCAGTCGTTCTTTCCCCACGCCCTAATCGAGCCGTCGTCCTTTAGCCCAATGCTGTAGGATTCGCCGGCGGCGATCGCCACGAAACCGCTGTTGGGCATAGGCACGTTGCGCTGACCGTAAAAGTTGTCTCCCCAAGCCCTGATGGAGCCGTCGGCCTTCAGGCCAAGACTGTGGTTGTCGCCCCCGGCGATGGCTACGAAGTCACTATTCGGCACAGGCACGTTGGTCTGACCGTAGCTGTTCCTTCCCCACGCCACGATCGAGCCGCTTTCCGCCAATGCCGCCTGTGGCGCTGCCATGCACGTCAAAGTGACGAACAGCGCCGCCGTCCAACGACAACCCATCCACCCCATCCGATTCATGCGGTCTGCATGTGTCGCGTACATGGTTCTGCCTTTCTCCCGATCGGCGGGACTTCGACTTTCCTCATGGCAGTCGAGAACTCCCGCCTGGCTTGTTTCATCGCCGGCCGACACCCGGCCTTCCCGTCACTCTGCGTAAAACAGCCCCGGCGCGCTCCAAAAGGGCGGCCACGGAGAACCACGGCGATTTTGCTGGAGCCGGTCAGATGTGTCCTAAGTGCCTGACTGGAATGGGCTTGAGGAGCTGTTTTCTTGAGCCGTTTTTTGACTTCGAGTAAGATCGACAGTCAGCTGGAGGCCGTAGCGAGCCCGCCAGCACTGCTTCTGGCTCACATGTAACCATGGCGCTCGACACCCACAGCGTGACACGCATTCTCACCGACTTCGGCTCCGGCGAGGTGGCTGCGCGCCAACTGCTTCCGCTTGTATACGATGAACTGCGGCGGCTCGCGGCGAGTCACTTCGAGAGCGAGCGCGTCGGCCACACGCTTCAACCTACGGCCCTCGTCAACGAGGCCTATCTGCGGATGGCGAGCGACGCAGGGCTAAAGATAGCGAATCGCGCCCACTTCTTCCGGCTGGCCTCCAAGGTCATGCGGCAAATCCTCGTCGATCATGCCCGGAGCAAGGAGGCCCTCAAGCGTGGTGGCGCGGGCGAGCGAATTACGCTGGATGACTCCTTCCCCGGTCCGAGCGGCCCCGCCGTCGACCTATTGGATCTCGATGAGTCGCTTGAACGGCTTGCGGCCTTCAGTCCGGACAAGGCGCGGCTGGTCGAATTGCGATTCTTCGGCGGCCTCTCGATCGAAGAAGCCGCCGACGCGCTGAACATCTCGCGCACCCAGGCCACGCGCGAGTGGCGCATGGCTCGTGCATGGTTGGCGGAAGAACTGGGAAGAGGCGCCAACGCATGACGCCCGAGCAATTTGCCCGAGTGGAATCCCTTTTTGAAGGCGCGTGCGCGCAGCCGCCGGACGCCCGCGGCGATTGGCTGCGCGAGCATTGCCCCGACGACCCCGAAGTGCTGCGTAAGGTCGAGGGGATGCTGACTCATGATGCCGTCTCGATGTCACCCATCGACACCCCTGCGATGGGCAGCGGCTTCCACGTCGGCAAGTCCGATGAGATTGAGCAGCGCGTCCGTGAGGAGTTCGCCGCCGCCGGTCGTTACCAGATCGAATCGCTGCTCGGCGAGGGCGGCTTCGGCAGCGTCTATCGCGCCGAGCAAATTGAGCCCGTTCGTCGCCACGTCGCTCTCAAGGTCATCAAGCTCGGCATGGACACCCGCCGCATTCTCGCGCGCTTCGAAGCCGAGCGACAAACACTCGCGAGGATGAACCATCCGGGGATCGCCAAGTTTCTCGACGCCGGCATCGCAACGTCCGGCCGATCGTACTTTGTCATGGAGCTGGTCGAAGGCCAGCCGATCACGGCCTACTGCGACGAGCGCTGTCTGGACACGCGTGCGCGACTGGCGCTCTTTTCTCAGGTTTGCGAGGCCCTTCGTCATGCCCATCAGAAGGGCGTCTTGCATCGCGACATCAAGCCATCCAATGTGTTGATCACTTCGCAGGACGGCAAGCCGAGACCGATCGTCATCGACTTTGGAATCGCCCGCGCGCTGGATGACGATTCGGGTGAAATGTCGCTGATGACCCAGCAGGGCCAGATGATCGGCACGCCGGAGTACATGAGCCCCGAGCAGGCCGAAGGCAGCCGCGACATCGACACGCGTACGGATATCTATTCCCTCGGCGTGTTGCTCTACGAACTTTTGACCGGTACGACGCCGATCGAACGGACACCGAGTCGTAACGCATCGCTGATGGAGTGGCAGCGATTGATACGCGACTCGGAGCCGCCGACGCCTTCCACGCGCGTTCGCAGGTCCGGCGAGCGCGGCGCCGCTGTTGCCAGAGGTCATGGCACCGACATATCGAAGCTTACAAAAGTATTGCAGGGCGATCTCGACTGGATCGTCATGAAAGCCCTAGAGAAGGACCGTGCGCGGCGCTACGAAACCGTGGATGCCCTGGCGGCCGATATCGAGCGCTACCTGCGCGATGAACCAGTGCTCGCGCGGCCGCAATCGGCTGCCTATCGTTTCAGAAAGTTCGCACGGCGGAACAAGGCCGCCTTCGTGGCGAGTTCGGCGCTCGCTTTGACACTCGTCATTGGTATCCTTGGTACATCGATCGGCATGGTGCAGGCACAACGCTCCGCCGAGTCCGCTCGCACGGAGTCAGCAATCTCACGAGCAGTTACCACCTTCCTCATCGATGATCTCCTTTCGGCGGCGCGGCCCGAAGCCCAAGGCAAGGATGTTACCGTACGCGCCGTGGTCGACGAAGCGGCCCGGCGGGTTGATGGTCGTTTCACTGATCAGCCGCTGATTGAGGCCGGCATCCGGCTGGCGCTTGGAGGTACCTACCGAGCGCTGGGCTTGCTCGACGAGGCGGACAAAAATACGCCGCTCGCATATGAGATCCGCGCGCGATTGCTCGGACCGGACGCGCCGGATACGCTGGAGGGCCAGCAGGCCCTTGCCCTGTTGCGTTCAGATCAAGGTCGCTTCGAAGAATCTGAACGACTGAACAACGATGTCCTGGCACGTCGGAGGCGGATGTCTTCGGAGATCGACGAGGTGACTCTGAGCGTTCTATTTGATCTGGCGCGCAATTATGTGCGGATGGGCCGCCTTGGCGAGGCCGAGCACCTCTACCGTGAGATCCACGAAGTACGCGAGAAAACGCTGGGCGAAGAAGCAGCAAGTACACTCGCGGCGCGCGGGAATCTGATCTCTGTGCTCCAGGCAGAGAACCGCCTCACCGAAGCAGCCGCGCTCATCGAGCGCACCCTTGATGCACAAGAACGCACACTGGGAAAGGAAAACCCATACACGCTCTACACCCGCGGCAATCTGGCGGTGAACTACCAGCGAACGAATCGACTCGATGAATCCGCGGCGCTCTACGAAGACCTTCTGGAGTCCATGCGACGCGTGTTTGGCGGTGACCACCCGAATACACTTTACGTGATAGGCGACATGTGCCTGGTCTATGAAAAGCAGGGGCGATTCACGGATGTCGAGCGGCTGCGGCTGGAAATCATCAGTGGACTCGAAAAATCGCTGGGGTCTGACCACCCGGAAACGCTCATCGCCCGAGAGCATCTCGGAGATTTCTTTTACCGCCAGAAACGCGCGGCCGAAGCAGAACCGCACTACGTCGCCGTCCTTGAATCGAATCGGGAAATCTTCGGCGCGGAGCACGCCTATACACGTGCCACCCAACTGCGGCTTGCCCGCACCTGGCTCGCCCTCAATCGACCGACCGAGGCCGAAGCGTTGCTGATGCCGCTAGTGCGCCTTGCCAGGGAGACTTCTGACGCGAAACTCGCCGAGTACCTGATCGAATACGGGCGGACTCTGACTCGGTTGTCGCGCCCCGAGCAGGCCGAAGCGGTGATGGCCGAGGTACTGGGCTCATCGTCAAGTACCAAGACCCTCCCCGTGCAGATACGGCAGGATGCCATAAACGTGATGATCGAACTCTACAAGGCTTGGAACAAGCCCGCTCAGGCCGCCGAATGGCGGGCCAAACTCAATTCGGACACCTCGCTCCGCGCCGCCGCAGGACCCTGACGCTCGCAGTCAGCCACGCTGCACCGGCGTCGGCGATATCATTCAGCCATCAGCGGATTAAGGGCTACATGGGCGATTGGGATAAGTTTATGCGCGTGTCGTCTCGTAAAGGCGGCGGAAAATCGGCGTTCGACGCTGAGCTTCCGGAACGAGTTCCGAATTGAATTCGAAGAGCCCGGTGCGACGCAAAGTAGCGGTGGACGAGTCGCCGTACGATCTGGAGGTGTCGGGGCGTAGTGCGTGCCCAATGAGCCAACTTGAGGGCACTTTGAGGGCAAACGCGCAGTCAACAACCGAGAAGCGGACACAGGTGTAGGCGATTCAAACATTTCGGTGCTTTCGCTTCGAAGAAACGGAGAGCACAACACTCTCATACTGGGATGTCGGACTCGCAATCGCATAACTCGGTGCTAGGCAAGGGCTTACCGACGCGACCCAATTCGGATGCAAAAAAACGGAGAGGGGGGGATTCGAACCCCCGGTACAGGTATTAGCCCGTACAACGGTTTAGCAAACCGTCGCTTTAAGCCACTCAGCCACCTCTCCACGCTGCGCCGGCTCAAACGATGCTCTCGCCTGCACAGCAAAAACAGATTAGCCGATGCCCAAAGCTTCGGCAAGTGGGCGCCCGTCTCTGCGATCCTCGATCTCGTGCTCCCGAACAGGCATCGCGAGATTTGTGCGGCGGATGCCGTTTTACATGAGCCGGGTACTCAGGAAGATTGCGACCGCCCGGCGGTCACGTGTCTTCGGTGGAGAATATCAGTCTTTGTGACGCGCCGCGGCGGTGATCAAACAGTGCGGCGTGCGCGGCGATCCCACCAGCGAACAGCGCAGAAAGCGAATGCCGTAAGCTGCACAAAGAGGATCGGCGCCATGTTGCGCGGCTCAATATGCTTAAAGAGCGCCATCGAGCCGACCGTCAGCGCCCAGGGCAGTGCCAGCCACGCATAGAGTCGTAGGTCTCTGCGAAGCAGGACGCCGGTCGCCACAAAGCACGCCAGCAACACGGCGGAGTAACCCATCATGACCAGCTCGCGCCACTTGTGCTTGATGAGTCGATCAGGGTACTTGCGCAGGACCTGCCACTTGGTCAGCCCTTCCTCAAGGCGATACTTCGTAAAGCGAAACTCATCGCTGGACGCCGTATGACCCAGCAGGTGCGGCGGCACAAGGGCCATCGGCAACCGGTGCAGCAGCACAATCTTCGCATACAGACCGGGTCGCTCGCGAACGTGCTGCTTAAAAAGCGCGAAGTAAGTGTCATTGGCCTGCGCATCCCACGGACTCTCAAATCCTCGGGCGACGGCGTCCTTCGCCAGCCAGGCATCGCTCAAGCCGATGCCCCATGGGTTACGCGGCTCTTCGCCCAGCCCCAGGTACAGGTTGCCGCCGCCAACGGTGGCGTTGAGGCGATATCGACCCGTGACGCTCTTCATGTACATCGCCCACGGCGACAACACGATGAGCATCACCACGACAGCGCCGGCCAGCCACGGTATCGGCTTCCAGAGTGAGCGGCGTTCCAGCGCGAGAATCACATACAACGCCGCGGGCATCAGGACATACTCCGAGCGGAGATGACAGGCGATGCCCAGCATCAAGCCGGCGACAATCCACATGCCCGGCAGCTTTCGTCGCGTCAGCACCGTGGCCGTCAGGATCGAGGCGGTCAGGAAACCGTGAAAGGCATCGGGCAGGAGCGACGTGCTGAGGTAGAACGCGGGCGGGCAAAGGGCATACGCCCAAGCGGCAACGATCGCCACCCGATGATCGAAAAGCAGCGTCGCGAAAACGGCGATCAGCGCGCAGACGGAGACATCCAAAATGATCTGCAGGACGCGCGACAGGATGATCATGCCGGTGTAGTTACCGACGCGATACAGCGCATAGAGAATGACGGTGTAACCGGCGGGATGATGTGTGCCTTCGATCCATCCGGAGACATCGGGCGGATAGGGATGCTCCGGGTCGATGCGGCCGCCCTCCTGCTCGCGCTGCTGCATGAAGTCTTCAGGACGCGGCAGTTCCTCGGTGCCGAAGGAAGGCGAGGTGCGCGCCGAGGGCATCTTCAGGCCGTAGCCGGAGGCGAGCGTGGCCGTGCCCACGAGGTACCACCGCTGCATGCCGGTCTGAAAACCGGGGTCCATCGTCAAAGCGATCGCCGTGCGCACGGCAAGGCCCGCGAGCACGGCCAGCCAAAGGCCGCGATGCGTGAACGTCTGCCGCAGTTTCTGCGACGAATCGTTCATCCGCGGCACCATGAAATCACATGAATGGACACAAGCCCCGGATCAGGCGACGGAGACCTCAATGAGTCGCCGGGGTTGCAAATCAGACTGGCTGCAGGACGCATGTCTCTTGCGACCTCAACTTCCCGGGGTCGATCGCTTCCATGCGAGTCACATACCCGGCACGTTGGCGGATGCTACGTGTGCATGTCGGGAGCGTCAAGCATGTGCCGCGGTCGTGCAACGTGCGCGCTTTGACTCGCCTGCAAGGGCGCACATCCAACGCTACAATGTGCAACTATGAGCACGACTCTGACCGTGACACGACCGCGCACCCTGGGCGAATTGAAGGATTCGGGCTGGAAGTCCAAGAGCGTCAAGCAGGAACTGCACGACAACCTGCTCAAGCTCCTCTCCGCCCATGATGACCTGTTCCCCGGCATCATCGGCTACGAAGACACAGTCATTCCCGAAGTCTGCCTCGCCATACTCGCCCGACACGACATGCTCTTTCTCGGCGAGAAGGGCCAGGCCAAGAGCCGCCTGATGCGCGGGCTCGTCCGCCTGCTGGATGCGGAGATACCTTACGTCGCCGGCAGCGAGTTGCACGACGACCCGATGCGGCCGATCAGCCAGCATGCCCGACGAATGATCGCCGCGGAAGACGATGCAACACCGATCGCCTGGTGGCCGCGTGAGCAACGCTATGCAGAGCGTCTCGCCCCGGGTACGAAATTCGCCGACCTCATCGGTGAGATCGACCCGGCCAAGCTGGCAGCGGGTACAAGCATGTCCGCCGAAGACGCCCTGCACTTCGGGCTTATTCCGCGCATGAATCGCGGCATCTTCGCGATGAACGAAGTGCCGGAACTCGATGAGTTGGTGCAGGTCGGACTCTTCAACATCCTCGAAGAGCGGGACGTGCAGATTCGCGGCTTCCCCATCCGGTTCGACCTCGACATCGTCATTCTCTTCTCTGCGAATCCATCGACCTACAACCGCAGCGGCAAGGTGATTCCACAGCTCAAGGACCGCATCGGCTCGCTCATTCGTACGCATTACCCGCGCGAGCGCGAGACCGGCATCGCCATCATGGAACAGGAAGCCGGCATTGACCTCGACGGGCCGTTCCCTGTTCGCGTGCCGCTCTTCATGAAGGAGATCATCGAGCAGATCACCATCGAAGCGCGAAAGAGCGACTTCGTCGATTCGCAGTCCGGCGTGAGCGCCCGTTTCTCCATCGCCAACTATCGCACGATGATCGCCAGCGCCCGACGGCGCGTAGCCATACTCGGCGAGGACCACGCCATCCCGCGCATCAGCGACCTGGGCCACCTGACCAGCAGTTCGATGGGCAAGCTCGAACTGGACCTGATGAGCAGCCATCAGATGAGCGAGCAACAGGTCATCGAAGCCGTGCAGGTCGAGGCAATCCGCAAAGTCTTCGACGAATATTGCGATCAGCACGGATTTGAGGAAATCGCCGGCCTCTTCGGCAAGGGCGTGAGCATCGAGGTGGGCGACCTGCTGCCCTCCTCGGTCTATGCGGAGCGCCTCAAGCGAGTCCCGCCGGCATGGGAGAAGGCCTTCGAGATCAACCCGTCGCAGGACCCGGCGATGCGCGCCGCCTGTGTGGAGTTTGTGCTCGCCGGGCTCTACGCCCATCAGAAAATCTCGCGCTCTACAAAACACGGCCGGGTAAGCTATACGACGTGAAGTAATCACGCCTCAAGCGAAAGCGGGCAGCGAGCAGTCGATCGCCGGCGGTTGTCGTTCTCGCAGGGCCAAACGGCGCAGGCAAATCCACAACCGCACCCTCTTTGCTTGAAGGTACGCTCGCTGTCACGGAATTCGCCAACGCGGATGTGATCGCCCGCGGTCTCTCTGGATTCAACCCGGACGGCGCTGCGATCGAAGCAGGGAAGGTATTGCTTGAAAGGGTAAGAGCGTTAGCCGATCGACACGTTTCTTTCGCTTTTGAGACCACGCTTGCCAGCAGATCATACGCGCCCTGGATTGCCACGCTGCTGAAAGCCGGCTACCTCTTTCATCTGGTGTATCTCTGGCTGCCATCTTCGGATACAGCGGTGGAACGAGTCGCGGCCAGGGTCCGGTTGGGCGAGCATGGCATTCCGGAGGATACGATAGGATACGATCCGCAGGCGCTATGATCGCAGCTTGATCAACTTTTTTTCGCTGTATCGCCCTCTTTCAACGACATGGAGAATCTACGATAATTCGCTTTTACCCGGTCCTCGACTCATTGCCCATGGTCGCGGCAGCCGAACACTACAACTAGCAGATCGCCGACTTTGGCTTTCACTTGCACGGAAGTACTCGGGATGAAACCGAAAAAAAACTGCCTGTTCGACAGAAGCGATCCATTCATGAGCTCATGGAGGATGAACGCGTCATCGGCGCTGCCCTGCGCGCTGGCGTTCGTGAGGCCCTTCGTGCGCACAAGAAGGCGGGTAACTGGATCGTCGTCTGCGAAAACGGCAAGTTCGTCTGGCTTCCGCCGGAGAAAATCGTCATCCCCGAAGAATTACGAAGACGTGCCAAAAAGGCAAAAAACGTCGAAAATTCACGGAAGCTTGAAGATCTCCGTGGTTAGACCCTTGCTCCGATTCTTCTGTACACCGCTTTTGGGCAGGTCGATGACACAACCTGCTCAGCCGGATAATTCGAACAGGTGACGCACTGCAATACGCGACCGGGAGCACCCAATGTATCAAACCGAGCAGCTTGAGAGTGAACTGAACACCATGATCCAGCAAGGCGAAATCCTGCCGGCCTTCGAAAAGTTCTACGCCGAAAACGTCGTCATGCAGGAAAACTCCGAGCCGCCCGTGCCGGGCAAGGCCGCCAACCGCGACCGCGAGAAGACCTTCGTCGATTCCGTGCAGGCGGTGCACGGAATCAAACTGGTGCGAAGCGCGGCAAACGGTGATGTCGCCTTCGGCGAGTGGCTGTTCGACGTCACCTTCAAAGGCGGCGGCCGCGTGAAGATGGAACAGGTCAGCGTGCGGCAATGGCGCGACGGCAAGGTCGTCAGCGAACGCTTTTACTACAATAAGGGTTGATCTAGCACTACCCGATCAATCGGCCGGAGCCCCTCCATGCCACCGGACAACTGGCACGACATCGGCGCGGCAGACGACCTGTGCCGCAAACCCCTCCAGCAGATCACCATCGAGCGGGTGAAGCTCGCCCTGAGTTGCGTCAACGGACAGTTCGCAGCCATCAGCGGCGTCTGCAACCACGTCGCCGGGCCGCTCGGCGACGGTCGCCTCGATGGCGAATACGTCGTCTGCCCCTGGCACAACTGGAAGTTCCATCGCAGCACAGGTCTCGGCGAACCCGGTTACGAAGAAGACGCCGTCCCTCGACACGACGTCAGGATCGAAAACGGCCGTGTGCTGGTGAATCTGACGCCCAGTTCGCCGCGCACGCACAAGAAGCATGACCCGCACCCGCTGGCCCGACCCGTAAAACGCGCCGACGGACCGATCCGCGTCGTGGGTATCTCCACGACCGTCATGGACGCGGCCAACCCGCGCTATTCGACATCTGACGCACTGCTGGAGTACGCCGTCGAACATGCCCGGTCGCAGCTTGCCGCAGAGACGCAGCACATCAAGCTCAAGGATCTGTCGTTCCGCGCTTGCGAGGGCTACTACTCCAAAAGCGCCCACGCCTGCACCTGGCCATGCAGCATCACGCAGATGGATGCGGGCGACCAGCTCGACCGCGTGTACGAGGCGATCGTCCACTGGGCAGACGTAATCCTCGTCGCTACGCCCATCCGCTGGGGCTCGGCCAGTTCCCTTTATTACAAAATGATCGAGCGAATGAACTGCATTCAGAACCAGATCACCATTTCCAACAAGGTCCTCATGCACAACAAAGTCGCTGCTTTCATCATTACCGGCGGACAGGACAACGTGCAGGCCGTTGCCGGGCAGATGTTGGGATTCTTCGCCGAGTTGGGGTGCCACCTGCCGCCGTTTCCTTACATCGCGCATTCGCGCGGCTGGAGCGCCGAAGACATGGAACGCAACATCGAGTATGTGGCGAAGAGCAAGGAGCTGCGCGAAGGCGCCGCCGATCTTGTTGCCCGTGCGATTGACGTAGCGAAAGTCCTGTTGGCTGGGAAGGCAACTGATGCCCGCACGACCCGCGGCGGTCGCAAAGCGCATCAACTCGACGTGCGAGCACAGATTTAGGGCGCGAGCAAGTCGGATTACTCGTTGGAGAACAGCCCCGCTGGTTTGCCCCACGCTCTTTCCTGTCGGATCGTAGGTCCGCAGCTTGACGCATGCCTGCCTGGAAGCTAACCTCCCCATGCTCCGCACGAGCCCCCAGCCCGGGTGGCGGAATTGGCAGACGCGCTAGGTTGAGGGCCTAGTTTCGGTTAAACGAAGTGCAGGTTCGACCCCTGTCCCGGGCAATTCCACCCCTATCGTTCTGCAGATTTCGACTGTCACCGGTCAGCCCTCCTGCGTTAGCCCCAGTTGCTCGGCCTGCTCGCGGAGCAGCTTGAGGGCGCGATGGCAGATCATGTGGATCGAGCCGATTGAGCGGCCGAGATGCTCGGCCACTTCCGCGACCGGGCGGCCTTCGATGAATCGCATCTGAATCACATCGCGGTAATGTTCCGGGAGCGTCGCCACACAGGCCTGCAACACTCCGAGCGCCTCTTCCTTCCGCACGACCTGACTGGGCGTCGAGCCGCCCGCGGTGACCCGCGTCAGCAGGTCAATGTACGTGGTTTGTCCGGCCCGGGCAGTGGCCGGCTTTACTTCCCGCCGGACATCGCGGCGTTCGGCGCGCAGGGCACGATGCTCGTCGATGAGCTTGCGATCGAGGATGGCGTACATCCAGCGAAGAAACGAATCCGGCCCCTGATACTCAAAATGCCCGATGGCCCGGAAGGCCTCCAGATAGACCTGCTGGAGAATGTCCTCGGGCTCGAGTTTGGATTTCATGACAGCATCCATCTGGCGGATGAGTCTGGCCTTGAGGCGCGGGTGGTATAGGACAAGCAGCCGCTGAACGGCCTGTTCGTCGCCGTGGAGGGCCTTTTTGATGAGAATCTGGGTTTCGCTGGCGTCGGGCAAAACGCACCCCGCGGGTCCGGCCACGGCCGTTTTCACCCCTGGAAAACCCCAATGGAGCGAATCATCGGCGATTTCTCCATAATAGCTTATAAGAGGACGACGAGCGAGGACACGCCGCAGGCGTGGGCATCGAAAATGAGGGTCAGATTGTAATGGTCAGATAATCCGGGTGTGATACCTTAGAATGGGGGAGAAAGCGTCCGGGAAACTGCCCCGCGTCGCCGTAGTCCACCCCCCCAGCCGTGCCTTCGCGCGAGCGCCAGGGAAGGCCGACCGCACGAGCAGAACGCCACAGGTTGTTTGTTGCGAAGGAGATAAGGAGGATACGCAAGCGCCCGCCCAGCGCCTCCCCACATGAAGCACCCAGGCCATCATCCCGACGACTCGCTCGGTGAAGACCCCCGCGAGGCGCGGATCGGCGAACTCATCAATGAATTCTTCGATCGGCGTCAACATGGGGAGAACATCTCCGAGGAGGCCTTTCTCTCGGAACATTCCGAGTATGCGGATGAGCTGCGCGCCCACCTTGGCGGTCTCGATCTGATCCGCGACCTGGGTTCCTCGGATGGCAATGCGACCCAAGCGGCCTCGCCCCGGCGCGGCGCAGGCAGCTCCGGCGAAGACCCCTTCCACAAGGAACCGGTCGAGTTGCCCGCCATCCCCGGTTACCAGGTTCTCAAGCAGATCGGCCGCGGCGGCATGGGCGTGGTCTTCAAGGCCATCCAGCTCTCCACGAAGCGGGTCGTGGCCCTGAAGCTGCTGCTGGAAGGCCCGTTCGCTACCGAAAATGCCCGGCGCCGCTTTGAACGGGAAATCGCCCTGGCGGCGCAGCTGCGTCATCCGAACATCATCCCCATCTACGACAGCGGCGAAGCCAACGGACGCATGTACTATGCGATGGAGCACGTGTTCGGGTTGCCGCTCGGCGACTATCTACGCGCCCACCGGCTTGATCTGCCCTCTCGGTTGCGACTGTTCATCAAAATCTGTGAGCCGGTCAGTCACGCGCACATGCGCGGCGTGATTCACCGTGATCTCAAGCCGCAGAACATCCTCGTCGACGGCAACGGCGATCCGCATGTGCTGGACTTCGGACTCGCCAAGGCCGGCTCACTGATCGACACCAGCACCAGCATCTCGGCGCAGATCGTCGGCACCCCCGCGTACATGTCGCCGGAACAGGCCTCAGGCGATCCGACCGGAATCGATACCCGGGTCGATATCTACGCACTGGGCATCATTCTCTACGAAATGCTGACCGAGGTGATGCCATATGAAACGAACGTCGCGATGGGCAAAGTGCTGCACAACATCGCGCACGCCGAGCCGACGCCGCCGCACAAGCTCAACCCCAAAATCGACACTGACCTGTCGACTATCGTCCTCAAGGCGCTGGAGAAGCGCAAGGAAGACCGTTACCAGTCGGTGGACGCCCTGGCCGGTGATGTTCGCCGGTTCCTGGCGGGAGAGCCCATCACCGCGAAGCCGGCCAGCAGCATCTACCTGATTCGCAAGGCGCTGTGGAAGCACAAGCTCATCACCGGCGTCAGCGCTGCGGCGGTGCTGTTCTCGACGACCACATTCTTCATCATTCAGCACTTCTCTCACAAGCTGGAGACCAAGGCGACAGAACTCGAACAGCGCTCACAGGAGGTCAATCAGTCACGCGAGGAGCTCGAGCGCAGGGTCGCCCAGGTGGAAGAGGAGCGCAAAAAGCAGGAGCAGGCGCGCATCCAGTACGACGCGGTCAAGCGAAATCTCTCGCCGGATGCCCAGAAGCAACTGGACTCGCTGGTCGGGGCAATCGCTGCGGGCAGCGGTCGTCCTGAGGAAATCGGCATCCGCATTCTCGCCGAGGCGTTCAATCAGCAGCTGCGCTCCGAGACCGAAGCGGTACCGATCAAGAAGGGGCCGATCGATCCGAACGCGACGCTCTACAGCCCGCGCCCGGAATGGGCGCAGTCGAATGAAAAGTCAGGCATGACCCGCGAGGAGATTCTCAGCGAGATCGGCAAGCTGGCCGGGGCGTTGGTAAGCACGCCGGTCGATTCGCAGACGACCCAGCCGACATCGCAACCCGCGACGACGCAACCGGCCGCCTCCCAGCCGGCCGACGATCTCCCTGCACAGGCCAACCAGGAATCATCCGATTCATCGGCGGAAGTAGGCAGTTCCGGAACCCCCCCTGCTCCTTCGCCTGGCTGATGCGCGCCTCAGACGCTGCCGGCGGATGTCAGTGAGCGTGCTTCAGCATGGGAACGCAGCAGTTGGCGAAACTGACGAAGATCATTGGGCAGATCGCGAAAACCAGCATCGGAAATCGGACCGGGATCGTAACCGACGAGCAGGTTGCCGTGGCATTCCCAGCTGCGCGTCGCGGGTTGGCCATGCAGCCATTCGCTTACGGCCGGTGACTGAAGCGCCTTCCAGTCCTGCTCGTCTTCCACCAGCACGGTCAGGCCCGCGGACGATCCGGAAGTCGCTGAAAGAGATTTCCGCGTGCGCCCCGGCAGGTGGGCAGCGGCCATCAGCCAGGCCTGACTGGAAATGAGCGCGAAAGAGCGCTGGTGCGGCATTTCCGCAACCGCCACCACCCAGCGATGCAACTGTCGACGGCGCTCTACGCCCGTCTCGCAGAGATATGGAAAGAGATAAAGACCATCATCGGCACGAAAGACAAACTCAACGCAGCGGCTGTGGCCGACCTGCATGAGCGTCAGTCCGCGTAGCCGATCCTGCAGCTCATTCTCAAGGTCATTCGCGGGCTTCCACCCGAATTGCGCTGCATGCTCGCGCCGGTGGGATTCATCGCGTCGCCGAAGCAGTACGACCGATGCCGCTGCAACAGCAGCCAGTCCGATACCGGCAATGAAGAGACCCGGTCTCAAGTTGCATCTCCCGGCAGGCAGTCATCGTTAGCGTAAGCAGACGCCGATCCTTTGCGGCGATCACGGCCAGTCGTCATCCGCCGCCTCTTCCTCGCCTCGCTCGCCCGCGCTGGCACCATCCGATCCGAAGAAGGTGACGCCGTAGTCCGGCGCGGGCTGACGCAGTGAAGCGATCCACTGCTCGATCCGCCGATAGCCCGGCGCACCGCGCGATTGAAAAATCGGCCGCATCCCGCTGATAGGCGGGTGGCGCAGCCCGGGGCGTACCTCCTTGTCGGGCAGCATGTACGTCAGCAGCAGGGAGTTTTCCGGCTGGGCCCGGTTGATAACCGGCTGCTGATCTACAGAAAGCTCGTTCAGCAGGATAAAGTTGGCATAGGTGGTGGCCGGCAGGCGCTTCGCATCGCGAAAGAGTCCAAAGCGAACCTCATCGCGATAATTCGGTGAGTGGCAGCCGGTCGTTGCGCAGCCGCGGAGAACAAGAGGCATCACATTTTTGCGAAACTCCAAGAAGACCTCAGGATCGCTCTGGATTTCGACTTTGTCGATGAACTGATCCCCCTTGTAGCGGGCGATGAAGTGCAGCTTTTGTGCAGGAGTAAGCTTGCGAAACTCTCGCCGCGTCGACTCGCCCCGAAAATCCGGATGGCCCTCCATCTCCAGCAGGAAGTCGTCCACGGTGCTTCGGGAAATCTTGACCGTCACGCGGTCCGGCCGATCGGAGGTGAGCAACCGCAGGGAACGAAGCTCCTTGTATCGAATCCGTTGAATCTCCTCGTTCGTCAGCCGCCGAAGGTGCGCGATCGGTCGGTCCTGCATCGTCGTCGCGTAATCGTCATCCTCCGGCTCCGCTCGAGCCGGTCCGCCGAGAGGGGACCCGCCTTCCTGAGCCAATAGCCAGGCGCCGGTGGATGCGTAGAGAGTCACGCTCGCCGTGGGGACGCTCGCCCCGCCCTGCGCGCCGGATACAATCACGACCGCCACGAGTGCGAAAACGACGCCGACCGAACCGAGCCGATTCATCCAGGGGTGTCTCATAAGCTGCCCTCGGTGCCGGGAATCCCGCTGACGGACGCACCAGCGACCTGCATGGTCGCCTTGCCGGTCCGATGCCAGTCTCCTACTGTAATTTATATCGTCTGAGCCGCCCAGCCGATTGCGCCGTTTCGATTTTCAAGGCGATCGAAGGAATTCCCATGCCTCCTGCACGAAAAACCCGACGCACACGAAATGCATCGCAGCGCCGCAGCACAACTCGAACTCAGACCGATGTAGCCCGGCAAACCGTCGCCGCGGGAATCGCCGGGTACGTGGGGCGGAAGGTTGTCCTCGATACGGAAGGCCCGATCATGTACCTGGGAACCCTCCGTGAAGTCCGGCCGGAGGGTTACTGGCTGGAAGATGCCGACATCCGCGATCGCAACGAGGGTCACGTCAGCAAGGAGAGCTACGCCTGCGAGGCGAAGCTCAACGGGATCCGGGCCAATCGCCGGCGGATCTTCGTCATGGCCAAGGTAGTCATCAGCGCATCCGCGCTCGACGATGTCATCGTCGAGTTTCCCGAGGATTAACGGCTTCGCAGGATGCTGCGCAACGCGAAGCCCGCTTCAGTTAGCCAGCAACACGTCCACCATGTCTTCTACGTCGGCCAGGTCGATCACGCCGTTGCCGCTGAAATCTCCGTGAGCCAGGTCCAGCGGATGGGTGGACGCGTCGAGAATCGCCCGGACAAACGGAGCGATGTCGAGGCCATCCGTGTCACCGTCTCGGTTCATGTCACCATCGGGGGGCTCACAGATGTCGGCCGTGCCGTTCATGTTGGCATCGACGCAATTCGTGCCGCTCCCCTTCCAGGTATGACCGAATCCCTCGCACGGCGCCTGCGCGGAGACGTTGCAGCCGCCGGAAGTCAGACAGCACGCGCCCTGCGGCTGCGGACAGGAAACCTGACCGCAGGTGACTCCTGTGCCCTGATAGACACCCCCTGCCGCGGCGCAGGCCGTTGCCGTCATGCTCGGCTGACAGGCGCCGCTTGGCAGACAGCACGCGCCCGTCGGACATTGATTGGCGGAGGGACCGACGCACACCGTGCCGATGCCCTGCGGCACGCCGCCAAAGTTCGTGCAGTCCTGCGGCGAGAGCATCGCGCAGAAATTATTCGACGGATTGCAACACGCCTGCGGCGGCTGCGCGCAGCTTACCGAGCCACATCCGGATTCGTTGCCCTGATAGGTGCCGCCCATACCCTGGCACTCCGACTGGGTTAGCCCGTTCTGGCAGGAACCATCGGGCAAGCAGCAGGCGCCGACGAGCAGCGGACAGTTCACACCCTGACAGGTCGAGCCGTTGCCCTGATACGTCCCGCCGTTCTGCGTGCAGAGCGTCTGTGTTACGCCGGGGACACAATCGCCGAAGACCGTGCAGCAGGCCCCGGTGGCCTCGGTGCAATCCACCACTGCGCGGATGAAGAAATCACCGGAGACGCCGAGCGAACAGGCATCACGCCAGCCAAGACCAATGGCGTTGATGGCATTCTTCCCGGGCTGGCAGCCATCCGCATCGGTCACGAGACTGGGGCCGAGGAACGGATTGGGATCGCTGGCAAAGCGAAAAACGACCGCGAAGGTCTGACCCTGAAGGATGGGCACGCTGATGGGTACGGTGTTGTCCTCATCGAGGTATCGAAACTCATTTAGAAAATTGTCATTCATGACCGGGCCTTCGAGAAATGCAAGCACGGTGCCAGGGATAGGGAACGTGCCGGGCTGATTGATCGTGATGTAATCTTCGAGACTCGGCGGCGTGCCACCGGTGAGCGACCGCCAGAAGATTTGCACGGCGACGATGTTCCCGCTGCAAGGGCTGGTCAGCCAGACCGCTGCACTCTCATTGGCATCGAAGCCGGCCTGAATGGCGGCGGTGCTGCCGTTGATAACCGAGTCATTCTTGACGACGACCTCGGCCGCGTCGAGCGGCACCGGCGCGAGCCAGCAGACTATCAGACCCATCGTGCAGAAACCGGATCGAAACCGCCGCGCGGCTATTCGGATATAGAGCATCTGTATCCCCTTCCCAACGGCGCACCTGTAGCGCATCGTGACCTTCTGATTATTCACCCTTCCCAGGAGTCAATTCAATACCCGACGCAGGAAAAATGATATTTGGGCGTCCCCATGGGGCATGCCGGCGACTCGACATCACAAGATGCCGGCACTGAACGGGTCATCCTGCACCGGCGGTTGGGCAGGATAGACCGACTTGGCTTCACGATCGACTCTCTCCGGGCGCGACGGTGCATGAACCGGTTGCTTGACCGTCTCACGCGGTGGGCGTGGCGGAGGACGACGGTCGGCACCAGTGGACGACGAGGCCGGTCGCCGATCCTGGCGATCTTTGACCGATTCGCGGATCTCGGAGATGAAATCGTCGTACCCCGACTCGACGGTATCCTCAATATCCGCATCCACATACTGCGACTGATAGCCGGGCTGCGAGGCCGCTTCCAGCTCGCGCTCGTAGGCGACGATGACCTCACGCTGAATCTGCTCGCGGCCGGCCGCGTTGATGGGATGCGCCACGTCGGCATGCAGCTTGACGCGCCCTTCACTGTCGCGCGGTGCACGACCCGGATCAAGCCGGCCGCCGCACTCGTTACAGAACTTCGCCCGGAGGTGATTCTTGCAACCGCACTTGGGGCAGCGGTCGGACAGCTTCCGCGAAGGCATGGCGACAAATGGACCATTGGTCCCGTCGATGATCTTCAGATCGCGAATCACAAAGGCACCGTCGAGCGTGACGCTGCAGAATGCCCGCAGGCGCTCTTCGTTGTGACCGTTTCCGACGAGCTTGACGCGAATCTCGGTGATGTTCATGTGCTGCGCTCCAGGAATCCGCGTTGTCGTGCCTGTTGTCGATCGGATGCTCAGCCCTGACCGGACTACGATAACACATTCCGCCGCCTGCATCCACCTTCCGGCTCACAAAGTACTCACAATCTGAAGTCGCACGTCAGAGGGGATTTTCGACCGCACGGCTCGGGCCCATGCATTCGCTTCTTCCAGTTGATCGAAGAGGGCGAACAACGAGCTGCCGCTTCCCGTAAGCCGCACCGAGCGCCCGTCGATCCCGTCACAGGCCGCATGAAGCTGCGCCAGCATCGGCTCGCATGTAAATGCCGCCGGCTCCAGATCATTGAAGAGCAGCGGTCCCAGCACACGGCTCTCCTTGACTCCGTCTTCCCATGGTCGGGCACGACCGCCCGACAAGCTCGCAGACACTTCGCATCGCGCATAGACTCGCGCAGTGGAAAGCGGAAACGATGGAATGATGAGCACCAGGTAGAACTTTGACGAGTCCTTAAGTATCTCCACGCGCTCGCCGCGACCGCGCAGGATCGCGGAGTGCCCGGAGACGAACATCGGGACATCGGACCCGAGCAGACCGGCGATCTCGTAGAGCTTCTCAAGGGGCCAGCCGAGTCCCCAGAGTTCGTTGAGTCCCAGCAGCGTGGCGGCGGCGTCACTGCTCCCGCCGCCCAGACCGGCGCCTGAAGGCAGATACTTCTCCAGATGGAATTCCACGTCCAGCGGACGGCCCGCCGCGTCCGCCACGCGCTGCGCCGCACGCCAGACAAGGTTCTCCTCATTGTCGGGTACGCCCTCGATCAGTCCGGATACCTGCAAGCCCGGCTCGGAAGAAAGTCGCATGGTCAGCCGGTCGCGCAGGTCGATCTGCCTCGCCCACGACTCCAGTTCGTGATAGCCGTCAGGTCGCTTCCCAAGAATGGCCAGTGTGAGATTGACCTTGCCCGGCGCGAAACGCTGCACGCTGGGTGCATGTTCTTCGACGGACAAGTGCGAGGCAGTCGTCATGTCGTTCTCCAGCATCCGGCGTTAGCCCCCGGCGATTATAACGATTCCTGCGCGCCAATCCGATACGCCGCCGTGTTTGCCACCCGGCAGGTCGTTCTGTTACGCTCATGCTTCGGAGAGCAGTCGAAATGGCCCGCGTCAGTTTCACCCAGAACATCCAGCGACACGTCGCATGTCCCGAAACGCGTGCGCCCGGAAACACGGTGCGAGAAGTGCTCGAGCACGTCTTTCGGGAGAATGCCCCCGCCCGTGGCTACGTTCTGGATGAGCATGGCGAAGTGCGGCGACACATGATCGTCTTTGTGGACGGCGTGGCGATTAAAGACCGGCGCGACCTGTCGGACCCGGTCGGCCCTGAGAGCCATGTGTACATCATGCAGGCGTTGTCCGGAGGATAGCGCCGCGACGAGTCCCCCCGGCGATCCCGCCCTGCCGAAGGATCGATGACCCGACCCGAAAAAGCGAGAACCATCCATGAGTACGCGATTCTATGTAGCGACCCGCAAAGGACTGTTCACCATCACAAAGCAGCCCGCCGGCTGGCGAATCAGCGACGCGGCATTTCTCGCGCAGAACGTGCCCATGCTGCTGCACGATGCCCGCGACAGGGCACTCTACGCTGCCCTGCACCACGGTCACTTCGGCTCCAAGCTCCACAAGAGCACCAACGGCGGCAAGAGCTGGGAGGAAATCGGCGTCCCCACCTATCCGGAGCCACCGAAGGATCAGGAGCCGGACAAGTGCCCGTTCCGTGGCATTCCGATCCCATGGCGCACGGAGCTGATCTGGGAGCTGGAAAAAGGCGGACGCGATGAACCCGGCGTCCTCTGGTGCGGTACCGTCCCCGGCGGCCTCTTCCGCTCGGAGGACGGCGGCAAATCGTGGGATATCATCAAGTCCCTCTGGTACAACCCCCGGCGAAAGGAATGGACCGGCGGCGGACTTGACTACGCAGGCATCCATACCGTCTGCGTCGATCCGCGAAATTCGAAGCACGTCGCTGTCGGCGTCTCCTGTGGCGGCGTATGGGTCACAAAGGACGGCGGCGAGACCTGGGCCTGCCAGGCCAAGGGCATGCGCGCCGCGTACATGCCGCCCGAACAGGCATATGAGGAAAACGCCCAGGACCCCCACCGCATGGTGCGATGCCCCGCCCAGCCCGACGTCATGTGGGTGCAGCACCACAACGGCATCTTCCGATCCACCGATGGATCGAAGACCTGGCAGGAAATCGAAAACGTCCAGCCGTCGGTCTTCGGCTTTGCGTGCGTCGTTCATCCGACAAACGGCGATGTGGCCTGGTTCGTCCCTGCGGTGAAGGACGAGGAGCGCATCCCGGTCAATGCGAAGGTCGTCGTCACGCGCACCCGCGACGGCGGCAAAACGTTCGAGCAACTCTCGAAGGGACTGCCGCAGGAGCACGCGTACGACCTCGTCTTTCGCCACGCGATGGACATCGACGAGACCGGCCGTGTCCTCGCTTTCGGATCAACGACCGGCTCGCTGTGGGTCAGCGAAGACGACGGCGACTCGTGGCAGACCGTCGCCGAGCACCTCCCGCCGGTCTACTGCGTCCGCTTCGAGAAACCGTCGTGATACCATTCCGGGCCCTGATCAGAGCCCGGAGCGCGAGCGACTGGCCCTTCTTCGATAACGGAGTAACCTTCATGACCTCGCACGAATCGCCGCCCAATGCCGACAACGCAGCATCCCACTGCGACGATGTGACGCCTGCCGACCGCAGCCGCTACAACCTCACCGAATACGCCGTCATCGCCGCACTGGTGCTCGTCGTCCTCATCGGCGCCATTACCCTGATGGGCGAGCGTTTCTCCGGCATCGAACAACCGCCCCCGGCGACACTGCCCGCTCCATGAGCGCACCACCCATGCATGAGCTTCCCCTCGACCCCTCATCTCGGCGTCCCGACCACCGGTCAATCGCCGATGCTCCCCATTTTCGACCTTTCGACTTTTCGACGGTTCCCTCAAACCCTCCGACGAACCGGCCTACCACGCCGATACCTTCCTTGTCATGACCTCCGCGCGGACGATGTCCATCCTGGCGCCCTCCTTTCGCGCGGCGATCTTTATCCTCCTCCTGCTCACACTCCTTCTGGCCGGGCGATCAAGAATGTTCCGCGACCCGGGCGCGCTCTGGCACACCGTCGTCGGCGAGCGGATTCTCGATCGCGGCGCGCTGCCCACCGCCGACGAATTCAGCTTCACCTTCGAAGGCCATCCGTGGATCGCCCATCAGTGGCTTGCCGAGTGCATCATGGCCGCGGCCCACCGTGCCGCCGGGCTCGATTCGCTGTTGCTGGCGGCGGCGGCCCTGCTCGCGGCGGTCTATGCCGGTATCGGCGACAGACTGCTCCGCGCCGGGTTCAGCGTGCCCGGCGTGATCCTGCTGCTGGCGATCGTGCTGGCGGCGTCGAGCCATCATTTTCACGCCCGACCGCACATCGCCACGATCGCCCTCACGGCGCTGACCTACGGCATCCTCTGTGACGTGGAGGCGCGTCGGGAATCGGCACGCCGGCTCTGGCTGCTGCCGCTGCTGATGGTGCTTTGGACCAATCTCCACGGCGGCGCCCTGGCCGGTATCGTCAACGTGGCGTTGGTGCTCTTCGGCTGGGCATTTCTGCTGATACTCGGTCGCAGCCAGATCGGTACGGCCGCGGTCGATCGGCGTATCGTGGTGCTGATCGTGATCGCCCTGCTCTCGGCCGCGACGATCTGGGTGAACCCTTATGGCGGGCAGTTGCCGCGCGTCTGGATCGCCCTGATGGGCTCAAAGCTGCTGCCCATGATCATCAGCGAGCACGGCCCGCTCCGATGGGACAGCGTCGAGGGGGTCATGGTGATCGCCCTCTTCGTCGTGTACGTCGCCGTGCTGTCCGCGACCTGGCGACGCATGCTGCGCATCACCTGGCTGCTGCCGCTGCTCTGGTTTCTCCTGGCGGTGTCACGCGTGCGGCACGCACCGCTCTTCGCCGTGCTGGCCGCGATCAGCATCGCCGAGATGTTTCCGTATTCCGCGCTGCGCGAGCGGCTCGCAGCGCGCGGCAGTGCCCTGCTCGCGCGACACGCCCCGTCGGAAGGCAAGATCCCAATGCGATGGGCGGCGATCGCATGGCCTGCGGCGGTTGTCCTCATCGGTCTGGCCTTGCAGGTCGGCGGCATTCGCGTGCCGGTCATCGGCGCCGGCTGGGCCAGTCTCGACGAGACCTACTGGCCGGTCGCCGCGGCCGCAGAGTTGCCGGAGGCCATGCTGGAAGCCGGCGATCATCGCGTGTTCAACCCCATGCTCTACGGCGGCTATCTCATCTACGCAGTGCCCGATGCCCGCGTCTATATCGATGATCGCTGCGAGTTGTATGGGGAGGAGTTCCTGCGGGAATTCCCCCATGTACTGCACGACGCCCAGCGGCTGCTGACCGAACTGGATGCGTACGAGTTGCGGCTCGCGATCATCTCAACACAGTCGGCGGCAGCCGAAGCACTCCGCGCCTCGCCGACGTGGACGATCCGCCATCAGGACCCCGTCGCGTCAATTTTCTTCCGCAGATAAATATTCCCTGCCGCACCGGTGTTGCGCAGATTTCTGCCGGATCGACGGACGACGAATCGTGGTTCCCAGCCGACGCGGGCCTGCCTCGCGCAGATTGCAACCGCGCGGCGCAAGTTCAGCGCGAACCGACGAAGGAAAGCAATTGATAATCCGCCTTCGTTCGCGTTTTCTGCAACGGCACGACGCTCAAGACGACGGCTTGTCGAGGTCGATACGACACTTCGCGTGACCCGCGCGGAAGGCGTCCTGCGACGCCAACCCGCTTCGATGAACCGTGCCCGTCGCGCCACGATCAATACGGAATCATCCGCCGTCGCCAGTGGGAGGCATCGCGTGAACCTGTCTATCTCGTCGCCTGCGTACAGCAAGCTGCCCAAACAGGAACTCATCGACCGCATCATGCGGATCAACCGTTCGGCGCGACTTGAGTTTCTCCAGCTCTTTACCGAGGCCGACCTCGCCGGCTACCTCGAGCGGCTCGACTCCGTCCCTCCGCGGGAAGAGTACACCGCCTGGCCCATGGCCTGCTGACAGCCGCCGGCAGAGGACCATTCAGCCCGATTCCTCAGTGCGAACGAGCCGAATGCCAGGAAGCTGCCCACGGCTTACAGCACCCCGCTTTTCGGGGACCTTTCCCGTCTAACTGGAACAACCTGTATCCTGCGGCGTCCGCAAAACTGCCCTATCCGGCGCTTTTCCTCCGTCAAAAGGTGCACCCTTTATTCTCGGGCATCAGGTGGCGTAAGATAGGGGTACGGCGGCCGAGGGAGAGCCGCCGCTGCGCGGGGCGCGAAGGTTGCGCCCACGCCGAACTCGATCTTGACGGCACAGGGGTTTACATCCATGGCGCAGCGCTTTCGGAAGCGCGGGCGACGTGGAGTAGTCTCGTGCCAGGTTTCATCGGCATGCACCTCGCAGTACGGCATCGTTTTATACCGCTCGCGCTTGTCGTCCTGTTCGTGACGACGGGGCTGATGTGCCCCCCTGCGATCCTTCCGCCTGACGGCTTGGAAAGTGGTCTCGTAACCCTGCACATCAAGAACCAGTCGGGATTTCGTGTCGTCGCGACCGCGGAGTACACGCTGGAGGACTTTCAGGTTCGCCAGACCATCCGGCTGTTGGATGCCACCGGGCGCGATGCGGATGCAACACTACTGCCGACTCGCACACGCCTGCTCAAGGTGGTTGCGATTGTCTCACCGGATGCGGAACTACCGGAAAATGCCCGCGTGGGTCACGGCGACGTCCTCGCAGAGGGCCGTTTCGAGTGGCAGGTGGATTTCGGAGACGGCGATACGCTGGTGTTCGTCATCCCGGGACTCGACCAGCCACCGACGGATTTTATTGACTGCAATACGAACGGTATCTCCGACGCGCTGGACCTGATTTCGGGCAGCAGTTCAGACTGCAACTCCAACGGCATACCGGATGAGTGTGACATCGCCGACGGAACCAGCCACGATTGCAACGAGAACGGGGTGCCTGACGAATGCGACGTTGCCTCCGAAAAGAGTGAGGACTGCAACTCCAACGGCATACCGGATGAGTGTGACATCGCCGACGGAACCAGCCACGATTGCAATGAGAACGGGGTGCCTGACGAATGCGACGTTGCCTCCGAAAAGAGTGAGGACTGCAACTCCAACGGCATACCGGATGAGTGTGACATTGCCGACGGGACCAGCCACGATTGCAACGAGAACGGGGTGCCTGACGAATGCGACGTTGCCTCCGAAAAGAGTGAGGACTGCAACTCCAACGGCATACCGGATGAGTGTGACATCGCCGACGGAACCAGCCACGACTGCAACGAGAACGGGGTGCCTGACGTATGCGATATTGCCTCCGAAAAGAGTGAGGACTGCAACTCCAACGGCATACCGGATGAGTGTGACATCGCTGACGGGACCAGCCACGACTGCAATGAGAACGGGGTGCCAGACGAATGCGATATTGCCTCCGAAAAGAGTGAGGATTGCAACTCCAACGGCATACCGGATGAGTGTGACATCGCTGACGGGACCAGCCACGACTGCAACGAGAACGGGGTGCCTGACGAATGCGATATTGCCTCCGAAAAGAGTGAGGACTGCAACGAAAACGGTATACCGGATGAATGCGACTTGGCGCCGGGTGATCCACGTCTGGCTCAGCCGATGATGGGCGTGGGGTTGCTGTTTCCGTTGGATGAGACTTTTACCCTTGCCGCGCCTCCATCGGGCACGGACGACACATCGTCCGCCGAGATCGAGCTGGGTTTTTCCTTCAATCTTTTTGGCGTTGAGTATGACTCGGTTTATATCAACGCCAACGGGAACATCACTTTCGACGGACCTTTCTCAAGCTTCACCCCGGCAAGTTTCCCCATCGCTGAACGCAAGATACTGGCTCCCTTCTGGGCTGACGTGGACACTCGCAACGGCCTGGGTGATATCTGGTACAAGCTGGATGAAAATACGCTGATCGTTACCTGGACCCAGGTCGGCTACTACGACCAGCTCGGTGACAAACGAAACACGTTTCAGGTCGCAATCTCGGATGGCTCGAATCCTTCCATCTGCGGCGGGAATAACGTGGCCTTCAGCTATGGCGACATGCAATGGACAACCGGCGGTGCTTCCGGAGGCATCCTTGGCTTCGGCGGACTGTCGGCCACCGTCGGAGCAAACGCAGGCAATGGGACCGATTATTTCATGATCGGGCGTTTCGATCGACCGGGCACGAACTATGAAGGCCCGACCGGTCTGCACAGCGGTGTCGATTTTCTTGATGGGAAAGTTTTCTGCTTCGACACCTCGCCGGACGTCTTCAATTTGCCGCCGATCGCATCCGGACTGCCACACAAGAGTATCGCGCGGCTCAATCCGACTCTGGGCGACAAGCTGGACCTGATGCTGGAGTTCCGCGGACCGGAACCAGGACAGGTGACATCCATCGATGTCGAAGATCTCGACGACGTGGTTGCACGGGGGCTGAACATGAGCAGCTCGACCGGCAATGTCACCGAACTCTTCCTCGAATGGACGCCCGCCTGCGGCGACGAGGGCCTTTACCAGTTACAGATCACCGCGATGGACGACTTCCAGCCGCCGGCCTCGACCGTGATTACACTGAGCATTCTGGTCGCCTGTCATAGCGAAGACTGTAACGCCAACGGCATCCCGGATGAGTGTGATACGGACTGCAATGGCAACGGTGTGCCCGACGAGTGTGACATCGCCTGTTGTGACGGACTTCCCTCGTGCTCGGACTGCAACGAGAACGGAATCCCCGACGGTTGCGACGTCGCTTCGGGCCACAGCGAGGATGACAATCAGAACGGCATCCCGGATGAGTGCGAGGCGCAACCTCTCACGATGCCGCAGCAGAGTCTACATTTCAAGCAGGCAGTCGATCCGATTCCGCTGGATGACGACTCTCTGGTTTCCCCCTTCGGCAGTTAAAGCACCTTTCCACTGCACCATACCCGGCGAACGATCCGCCACGACCGGCTGTGAAGTACCTCCGGGCATGTACTTGCCCCGAAGGCCGCCCCTTCTATAATGCCCACCCGGAAAGGGAAGTCGGCCGGACTTCCACTAGCCGCCCATGTTCTCGACGCGACGGGCAATGGCGGCGTAAATCGCGAATCCAGCGCGGCTCGTGTCAACCCACGGGCACGCTTCAAGTTAAGGAAACCGGAGATGGCTGAGGCCCCCCAGGAACTGCGACGGATCCACTGGTCCGAGTGCTTCAACTTCATCCACGTATTCCGTAGCTTTCGCCAGGCGATCCACGTCAACAAGCTGGTCTTCGCTTTCGTCGGCATTCTGCTGACCTACCTCGCCGGGCGACTCCTCGATTTCTTCTGGGTGGCATCCTCGCAGCCGGCTATTGATGCCCACGGAATGAACGAGCTGGCCGTCTTCATCGCTGGAGGCGGTGACCGAGCCGCGACCCTGCAGTGGCTCGAGAATCTCTCCCAAGGCGGCGAGGTGAGCCGCATCGGTTGCTTCTCACTCGTACTTCACCATGCGATGGCCACGGTCAATCAGTTAATCGACGCCGTGCTCAATGTCAGCCCGGCGGGCGTACTCGGCGGCATTCGCGAGGGTCTTCTAGGTGCGGTCTGGCTGGTCTCGATGCACTGGCTCTATGCCTTGCTGTTCGGTGTGATCTCCCTGCTGATCTGGGGCTTCTTCGGCGGCGCCCTTTGCCGAACGGCCGCCCTGCACGCCGCACGCGATGAGCGCATCACCTACGGTGAGGCCATGTCCTTCGCCTGCCGAAAAATGCTGGCTTTTGCCGCTGCGCCCGTGCTGCCGATCGTCATGGTCGTTCTTTTTGGCGTGCTTCTCCTGCTGGGAGGCCTGATCGGCGCGATCCCCGCGATCGGCGAGGTGTTCGTGGGGCTGCTGTTCTTCCTGGCGCTGCTGCTGGGGCTGGCGATCGCGTTTCTCCTGATCGGCCTGGCCGCGGGCTTCGGCATGTCGTTTCCCACGATCGCCGTAGAGAACTCCGACGCCTTTGACGCCCTGAGCCGGATCGGGGCCTACGTCTTCGGACGGCCCTGGCGGACCGCTCTTTACTATTTATCCGCCCTTGTACATGGTGCCATCTGTCTGGCATTCGTGAAGCTGCTTGCCCGGATCATGCTCTGGTCCGTGCACTTTTTCCTGGGGCTGTCGATGAACCTGGGCGGCGCATTTCAGGCCGATTCTGACGCGCCACGTGCCGCGAAGCTCGACGCCATCTGGCAGGCGCCAGCACTCATCGGCGGCGATACCACGTTCTACGGGAGTTTCGGTGAAACCAAACTGGCCCACTTCAGCGCCTTCGGGCAGTTTCTCATCAAGGGCTGGGTCTACGGCGTCTGGGGCCTCGTCGCCGCCGTGGCCGTCAGTTACTTCTTCTGCGCAAACACGATCATCTACCTCCTGCTTCGCCGTGAGGTGGATGCCACTGACATGGAAGACGTCTATCTCGATGACCTGACCGACGAAACCGCGACGCCGCCCTCGCCGGGCGCGCCGCCGGGCGGTTCAGGCAGCGGAGGCGCCGGCGCGTCCGGCGGAACGTCTCTTCCCGTGATCGGCTAGGTCGATGCGGTTGCGGCCCGGCGCGGGACCGCTTCATGCCGGCCTGTCGAGAAGCGCGACGACCCATCGCGCGAGTTTTCGTGTACCACCTCGCCGTTGAGGGATGAAGCCATGCGTCCTTGCGCCCGAATTCTGCCCCTGTTGGCGCTGGCGGGCCTGTTGTGCCTGTCCGCCGCCTGCACCGAGTTGTACTTCCTTTTCGGCCCCGGCGGCATCTGGGGGCCCGGCGGTACAACGGATCGAACGACCACGCCGACGGCAACCCAACCCGCGGCCATCGCCGGCCCGCTGTTTTCCGCGAGAAGGCTCGATCCAGAGTTCGAATCCACCGCCGGCGCTCGAGTGATTGTCGCAGCGGACTTCAACAACGACGGCCTGACGGATTTCGTCTCCGGCTCTGCCGAGAGTCAGCCGATCCAGCTTCATCTGCGGATTCCGGGTACGGACGATTTCAACACCTTCTCCATCGCCGGCGAGGTGCCGATCTCCATCATGTACGACGTGCAGGTGGCTGACTTCGATCAGGACGGCCGCCTGGATATCGCCGTGCTGGTAAACAACACCGGGATCATCCCGGTGGTCGGAGCGAACAAGCGCGGCGCGGTCGTGCTGCTCTTCGCACCGGCGGACCCGGCTGATGCCGTTGCATGGCAACAAGCGGTGATCGATCCGACCTTCTTCCTGGCCAACGACGACACCGGCCTGACCGACTTCGCTGTCGGCGACATGGACGGCGTCAACGGACCGGACATTGTTCTCGGGTCGAACGAGGTTGCCAGCGGCGGCAACACCGCCACCAAGCGAATTTACCTTTTCCAGAACCCGGGACCAGCCGCAGCGCGCAACGGCGCTGCCTGGCTCGGTCCGGACTTTGCCGCGACCTTCCCAATCATCTCCGAGGCCCCACCTTTCAAGTCGCTGCGACTGGCTGACATCGACGGCGACGGCGATCTCGACGTGGTTGCTACGTTTCCCACCGCCCTCTCAAGCAACATTCGCTGGCTGATCAACCCGCTCGTGGAGGCCGGAGCGGGTGCCGTGGCGGCTGGCAACTGGGCGGGCAACATCATCGGCGAGCAGCGTGAACTGCTTCAGCCCGGTGACGACCAGGTGCCCGGCGCGGATTTCATCGCGGTAGGCGACATCGACGGCGACGGCGATATCGACGTGGTCGCGGTACATCAGCAGCTTGGCATCATCCAGTGGTTCGAGAATCCCGGACCCGGCCTGGTCCGCGTGCAGAATTTCCCCTGGCGTGTCTTCAATCTCGGCCTGGTCACAAACGGGGCGATCATCAATCAGGTACAACTCGTTGATCTCAACCTCAACGGCAAGCTCGACTGCTTCATCACCGCCAACGGACAGATGGTCGGCTTCGAGCGGCGCAACAACATCCAGAATTACTGGCAGCCGTTCATCATCATGACGACCAATCCAGTCGCCACGATCGGTCGCACGGCCTTCGCCGATCTCAATGGCGACGGACTGCTGGATATCATTGCACCGCTCGATCGAGAAGGCATCACCAATGACCAGTTCATCATCCTGACGCGGCTGACTCCGTGACCGCTGCACGCGCCGGCGACCATCAGTCCAGCTTAAGTCTGGCCAGGATGAAGGGGCGCATCAGCCAGTGCGCTTCGACGTGGCCGACGGTCCACTCGATCGGAGTTTCATGCGGGAAAAAGTGGCGCGCCTCGTACTTGTGCAGCAGACGGCGACGCTCCTCCCACGGGGTATCACCGGCCAGCATCCTCATCAGATCGCGCAGGCGCTCCTGCATGTCCGGCACACCGTTGCTGGCGCTGATCGATGCCACGATGTGGCAGTCGTATGCCTGTACAAGCTGCATCCCCATCACCGGTGAGGTCAATACGACACTGCCCGGTGGCATGTGTTCCGCAAGAAACTCCCGGATCATGATCACGGCGCGCGGTGCGGAGGTACGCGCGGCATACGGACTCTTGGCGACGGTATAAACCTCGCGCCAGGTCCAGGCATCGGCGCCGCCGGAGAGACAGCCAGCCAGCAGCAGCACCAGGGCGACGAACCCCACGCGAATAGCACGGTGCGGCATCCATGTGTGCAGACTCAGCCCTACAGCAGGACCTGCTATCACGCAAAGCCCGATCTGGAAGACCACATCCAATCGCTGGAGGATCCATCCCTCTCCGGCTCTTTCCAACAGGAAGGCACAGACCGGCGGGATGAACATCACCGCAGCGCCAGGCGCCACGATCCCCAGCATCAGCAGCACTTCCAGTCGTCGAGGGCCGGTGATCCCCAGAAGCACAGCAGCGCAGAGAATCATCACGCCCGGCAGGCCGCCGATCGACTCCGCCACAACTTTGGGATCGCGCAGGAGCCAGCGATCTCCCGCAGGAATGAACCCGGAAGCCGGATCGTTTGCTGTCACCCGTACAAGTGAGCCATCCACTTTTTCGGGCAGCGGCGGTGAGACCGTCTTCCATTGCGTTATGACGACAAACGGTAACCCGGTCGCGAGTACGAGCACCGCCAGCAGCGCGTGCACTCGATCGGGTCTAGATCGGGAAAATCGTAGCATGGCCACGACCACGAGAACCGGTCCCAGGAGCATGATCGCGAAGATCACATAAAGCCCGTGCAGTTGCCCGAGGACCAGCGAGCCGGCGGCCAGCAGGACAACGGTCCACCGATCGAAGCCCTCGCGCACGGCGCCGATGGCCACGCCGAACATCACCGGCAGCAGCCAGAACGGCGCGAGTTGATTGGGGTAGATCGTAAAGGTGACCGTCCCGCGGGCAGCGACGACGAAGATCGCGGCGATCCAGCCGGCCCACGGATGGTCGAAGATTCGCCAGGCCAGGTAGTACGCGCCACAGACGATCAGGAGCTTGCCCCAGGCCAGACTGACAAACCAGACGCTGTAGGGGTCGATGCCGGTGAGCTGACTGGCGGCTGCGTAGAGTGCGTGCAACAGGTTGGTGTGGTAGATCGGGAAGAAATGCGGCTGCGCGATGAACGGGTCCACGTTTGACAGGACGCAGTGATCGAGCAGGTATCGGATTCTGGCGAGATGAACAAGCGCGTCACCGCCGAAGAATGCGCCGATCCAGGCGCCGAGAAAGAGATCTGCCAAGACAATGACAAGTTCAATGCAGGCGGCAGCGGCGAGCAGGCCGCCGAGTTGCCCCCACCACCGCCTACGAAACATCACCACGACAGACGCGATGACGGCGAGCAGGCAGGCACCAGAAAAGATCCAGAGCGGCGCCCCGAAGACGTAGCAGAGAATCGATACCGGTGAGAGAATCGCCATCATCGCGAGCCATGACAGCGCGATAGCGCCGGGAAGACCGCAGCGAAGCTGTCCCGGGACGATGTGTCGAATGACCATGTAGCCCGGCAGGATCAGGCCGAACCAGAATAGAAGCGAGAGATACATCTATGGTCGAACCTCCGGGCGGGCGGGCCTTCGCCGGAAGGGGTACGCGCAGATTCCCTGCACCATACCGATGCCGCGCCAGATCGCGCGGATGAACCCTAATCCTGCGAAGGCGAGATTCGACCAATTGCCCGACTGACGGATCAGCTGCAACGTGCCGGGCCACTGGGCCGCGAAGAGCAACGCCGCCGTCAGCGGAGCGATCCAACGCAATGCTGGCCAGGCGAGCGTGGGCAGAGAGGCGAGCATCAGCAGTGCCAGCGGCGGCTGCGCATGATCGAGAAGTCCGCTGTAGGCATCGCCACCGGCCGTGCTTCGGTGTCGCAGATGGAGAAACACACGCCAGTAGCCATGATGCCGTTGCGAGCGCAGGTATCGAATCAGCTTCGTCGGGTGGTGGTGGCCTACGCGCGACTCGGGCTCGAAGCGCAGGCGATATCCCGCTGCATGAATTCGGTAGGCCAGTTCCGCGTCTTCCGCTCCGGGCGAACCGGGGCCGTTGAATTCGCACTCGTCAAATCCGCCGACTGCTTCGAGTGCTTCGCGCCGATAGAGCACGTTGAAGCCGCCGAGGAAATTGACATCGACAGGCATGCGGCGATGCCGGGTGATGATTTCCTCATGAATCAGGCAGGCAAGGAGCGAATGTGGGTGTTCATTCCCATAGCTGCCGCCGACCCCGCCAACGGAGGGGTCGCTCAGGTGAGGCAGCAAACGCGACAGGGCATGCGGCTCCGGCACGCAATCGGAATCCACGAACCAGACCAGCGCGTGCTGCGCCGCGCGCCAACCGATATTTCGTGTCGCACCTGGGCCGCCGCTGTTTCCGCGAAGCAGCCGGACCGGATACGCCGACACAATCTGCGCGGTCTGATCGGTCGACGCGTCATCGACGAAGATGATTTCCGCCAGTGCCGTGTTTTCGGCACGGAGAATCGCTGTCGAGGCATCGAGGCATGCGCGGATCGTGCCGGCGCAATTGCGACCGGGAATCACCATGCTGACCTTCGAGGCGCCTGCTTCAGTCAACCTGGCCATCCTTTCCGGGAGGATTCCCGACGGGTTGATGTGCAGACGTACCCAGTGCGTCGAGGGCTGCGCGCGCCGGCGCATAGTCCGGGCGAATGGCCAGCGCCGCTTCGTAGGCCTCCCGCGCGGCTTCGATCATGCCCATCTGTCGCAGCGCGTAGCCAAGACCGTAGCGGGCCTCGTAGTGAGCGGGATTGAGCCGGATCGCCTCCCGGTATTCCTCCGTTGCATCGGCGAAACGGCTGAGGCGGGCCAGCGTGTTGGCCAGATTGAAGCGGGCCTTGGCGAACACGTCATCGGGCGTGCCGGGTCTTGCGGCATCGAGTCCCGAGCGTAGTTCCTCCAGCGCTTCTGCATGGCGCGACTGCTGACTCAATGCATTTGACAGCATGATGCAGGCGGGCAGTTCGCCTGGATCGATCGATCGGGCGTTTCTCAGTGCCAGCTCCGATTCCTGGTAGCGGCGTAAATCAAAGAGAACCGAACCGTGATTGTACGCGGCTGACCAGTCGTTCGGTTGCAACTCGGCCGCCTTGCGATAATAGGGCTCAGCTTCCTCGCTGCGACCAAGCCGAACGAGGTCCTGTGCGATGCTCGTGTAGGCCGGCAGAAAGGTCGGCTCCAGCTCGATGGCTCTCGAAAAATGTCGGACCGATTCTTCATAGCGATGCACTTCACTCAGGGCCACGGCGAGGTTGTTGTGTGCTCGTGGATGGTCGGGATAGATCGCCAGCACCGATGTCCACATGTCCAGGCGGCTATGATAATCCCGATTGCGAAGGTGGGTCATCGTGCCCAGCATGATGGCTACTGCAATTAACAGAGCGGCGGCAGCACCGGTCGGTCGATTTCGTGGCCCGATCTGACGGAAACACCTCTGCAGCAGCCGGTAGCCGCCGATCACGAGCAGGACCAGCACCGCGGCCAGCGGCAGGTACATGCGATGTTCGAAGATCACATCGCGGATGGGGATGAAACTGGACGTTGGCGCCAGCAACAGGAAGAACATCAGGCCGGCAAAGGCCGGCGCGGACCTGCGTCGCCAGGCCCACAGGCAAGCCGTCAAAAGTGTCACGATGATGACACCATGCAGCGCGGCGTCCTGCCACCTGACGACGATCGGCCAGTCGTGATCCATGCAGAGGGGATGCGGCCAGAGAACCAGCCGCAGGTAATGAAGCAGCACGGCCGGTTGCGTCAGCGCGTATTGCTGCCAGGTGATCGTCGGGAGACCGAAACCGACCGTGGAACCGGCCTCGGGAGAGACTTCGAGGACACCCTGAACAACCCCGGTCAGCAGAAGGATCGCCCATGTCGACAGGAGCCCGACGTAGAGCAGGCCATGCTTCGCGCACGCATCGCGCCACGATGTTTGCCACAACGCCCGATCGTAGAGAAGTGCCGCCAGTGGCGCGGTTACCATGACCTGCTTGGTCAGCATCCCCAGTGCGCAGGATACGACAGCCACAAAGAACCAGCCGATCGGACGATGCTTCGCCGGTCCTCCATCCTGCATCGTTGCGGTCGGTTCGTTCGCACGGGCGATGGCGTACAACATAAGCATGTAGAAAAGACCCATCATCGACTCGGCCCGCTGAATGATGTAGGTGACGCTCTGCGTCTGGAGCGGGTGCAGCCCCCAGAGCAGCGCGACAGCGAAACCGATGCCTGCGGCTTCACCCGGCGTGAATCGCCCTTTCAATGCTGGAGCGCACAGACTACGCCGCACCAGACCATACAGCGTGAGTGTGGCAAGCAGATGAATAACGAGATTGACCAGGTGATACCCCCACGGCTCCAGCCCCCCGGCGGCGTGATTCAGCGCCAGCGAGAAATCGACGACCGGCCGCGGCGATGCCAATACGGCTTTGCAGTCAATCGGGTCCAGCCGGGCTTCGTTCTGGATGATGTAGTAATCATCAAAAAGCATGACGCCGTCGAAGCTGTTGGCATAGGCCGCCGCGACCGCACTGAGCAAGGCCGCCACGAGAAGGCCGCGCAGGAGTGCGGGCACTTCCGACTCATGACCGTTAAGCTGCTCTGAGTGTTGCACTTTTCGCTTCTCGGTTTTCGTCATGACCGACTGCCTTCGCCTCGTCCGCTGGCACCGGACCAGAGCAGTATAAACAGCAATTCGAAGTCGGCACGTGCGACACACAGCACCTTCATGCGGCTCCATCAGCCGACCGATTGATACCGGACCGAAGCTGTGCCGATACGTTGGAAAGTCATCACCTGCGCGGGTACGATCCACCGGCGGGAACTTCGTATCTGACAGTCGGCTCCGGCCTGCCCGTGTCCGAGTTATGCGTCCGAGAAACGCACCATGAACAACTCAGCCATGACGCAATCGGGCGATCCTGACCAGATCCGTGACACGGTGTTTGTGGTGGTGCCGGCGTATAACGAAGCCGCCTGCGTGGGGCGAGTGGTCGAGCAGCTTCGGCGAGTGTATCCGAATGTCATCGTGGTCGACGACGGCTCCAGTGACGAGACAGCAGCGATCGCCCGTGGCGCGGGGGCCTGCGTACTGCGACATGCCGTCAATCGCGGACAAGGGGCGGCGATTCAGACAGGCATCGAGTATGCGCTGCAACGCGGGGCAGAGTACGTCGTTACCTTTGACGCCGACGGGCAGCATGACGTGGCCGACATCCGGCGACTGCTGGAGCCGATCGTCCGCGGCCGGTGCGACATCGCCCTGGGCTCCCGTTTTCTCGGGGAGGCGCTGGACCTGCCGGCATCGCGGCGAATCCTCCTGCAACTCGGCGTGCTCTTTACCCGGTTGACCAGCGGGGCAAAATTGACGGACACGCATAACGGTCTGCGGGCCTTTCGCCGGCGCGCGGCGCAGAAGATCGAGATTACTCTGGACGGCATGGCTCATGCAAGCGAACTGATCGATCAGATCGCCCGCAGCGGGTTGGCCTACATGGAAGTACCCGTCACAATCCGATACACAGAGTACTCCCGCGCCAAGGGGCAATCCTCCCGCGGCGCGGTCAAGATCGCCCTGCACTACCTGCTCGGAAGGGTCTTACGATGAACGGCTTGCAAGTTCTGATCCTCGCGGTCCTGGGAATCCTCTTCGTCGCCAGTCTCACGGCACTGCTGCGTGGCTGGTCCAGCCGAAAGGAGGGCTTCGTCTGGTGCGCCTTGTGCGTGCTTGCTGCTGCGGCCACGCTCTGGCCGCAGCTCACCGTCAAAGCGGCGCACGCCCTTGGTATCGGCCGCGGCGCTGATCTCGTCTTCTACTGTGCCGTCGTGGTGATGATGATCGGCTTCTGGATGACCTACATCCGACTGCGGCACCTGCGTCGGGATATGACCCGGCTCGTGCGGCATCTGGCGATTCTTGAGGCCCAGTCCAGCCCGGAGCAGGGCGCCGCGCGACCGCCTTCGTCGTCTTCCTGACTCGCGCGCAATCGGGCCGGGAAACACTGACCGTCGGCTGCTAGGGTATCGAAATGCCTGACCGCCGGCATCACGAGCATCCGACCGTTGTGAAGCGGCGCGAGGCCGCGTTTGAGCACTTGCGCGCCGAACTCCTGCGAGAAGCGGGAAATCGCGTCTCCTTCAATCAGGCCAAGAACCGGGTGCTATCCTACCCGCAGGTCCAGCAGGACCCCGCGCTTCGCAGCATGTTGCAGGGCGTCATTGCCGAGCGAGAGGCCCTCTTCCGACAGAACGAACCCCATCTTGCACCCCATCCGACGATCGCCGCTCCCGTCGCGAGTGAAGGGAAGTCGTCCTTCGCCCCTCGCGGCAATCCGGAAGCCGAGGCCCGATCGCTGCTGACCATCGTGCAGCGCCAGTTCCACGACGCGGTGTCTCACTTTCACGAGGCCGAGGCCCGTGGAGCATTGCAGAAGCTGGAGAGCATCTGGACGCATCACCCGTCGCTCTGTGCGCCCGACGATCCGCAGCACTATCGAGACGAGCTGGAACATCTCGTCGAACGGCGCAGAGCTTTCCAGAAACATGTCGAGGAAGTCGCCCGGCGAGCCGCGGAGGCCGCCGCCAAGGGCGACGAGATGCACGCCAGCCGCGCGATTCGACGACTGGCATCGATTCACGCCATGCATCCCGATCTGCTGCCGGATGCGCAGTTCGACCGCATTCGCTCGCAGATACAACATGCGTCGGACCGACACGAAGACCGCGTCCTGGCCGCGAAGCTGCTTGCGCGAGAGCGCGAAGTCGCCGCGGAAATCAGCAGACTCGCCGAGCGGGTTCACCACTTTCATCGCGTGGCGCGATCGCTGCCCCACGATCAGGAGGCCTTTCACCGCGCCGAGGCGGACTACCTGAGAGCCGTGGAAGCTGTCCAGGCGCACGACGCCGAGTGGCTCGGCGGCGTCATTCTGGAGCTGGTCGAGCTGTTGAGTGAGTTTCACCGGCCGCCGAAGGCCGCACAGGTGCAGGTGGATCGCTTCCTCGAAATCGTGCGTTCGGCGCTTTCGCGTCTGCGCAAGGAGATTCGCGCGGTTCACACGGAAGGACATCCTCCAAAGGCATCAAGCTGAGACGAGCGCGCCCGGTCTTCGGGAGACCATCTCGATCATCTCCATCTTCAGGCGGCGCACCTTCTCATCCACATAGAGCCAGGAAGGATAGTTTCGAGTCGGCGGCGCGACCTTCACGGCATGCGCCAGAAGAAAGGCATTCCAGAAAGGTTCACTGAGGCCGAAGCCGCGACGTTGACCGGCCACGATCCGGCGAAACAGCCATCGCTTCCACCATTTCCAATATACCGGAGGATCGGGAACGATCGACGTCAGCACGTCCACTCGCCATCCCGTACCTTCGAGCAGCTCGGCGACCTCTCGCGGGGAATAATGCCGCCAGCTCACCTGTGCGGCCGGCCAGTGCAGGCGCATCGGCATCGGCTCACCTCGAAGAAGACTGTGCGTCGCCTGGAAGCTGACGGCATTGTCGGTCAGCAGACTCACCGTCGCTCCGGGCGCACACACTCGATTGAGCTCGTAAAGCGAGAACTCCGGATCATGCCGCATGTGCTCCAGGCAGCCCCAGTAGACGGCCAGATCAAAACTCTCGTCCTCGAATGGCCAGGCGCCAGACTCAAGGTCGTGTTCGATCAGGGTGAACTCGTATTCCTTCGTGCCATTCGGGTGAATCCGTCTGCGTTTCTGACGAATACCCGGCCGGGAATTGGGCGGGCACAGGCAGATCACATCCCGCCAGCCGAGCATGTCCATCAGGTACGGCACTTCAAGCCCCCACGATCCGACCACAAGACAGCGCTGACGCAGACCGGCGGCAGGCGGCAGTCGCGTCAGTGAATCATGCAACCTTCGGGCATGTTGCAGAAGATACTGCGATTCGCCGCGAGCATTTTCCGGATGATCCACGAGTTCGGAGGGTATGAGCCAGTGGAGCGTTTGTTTGACGGTCTTGGAGTAGCGGGAAGGCAGTTTGAGCGGCATCCGTAGTACCTGTTCTGCTTCGTTGGAGGGTGATCGTGCAAACTCGTTCAGCAAAATAAATCGACCGATCGCAGGCCGACCCCTTACACTGCATGGTGTCCGGACTACGTTGCGGCGAAGCCGCAGATTGTGCCGACACGTGACCTCCTTGAAGGGGGTTTGAAAAAGGGCCTAAAAAGACCTTTTCAGGCCGATATCGCAATCATTATCGGCAGTCTGATTTCTCTTGAACAGATCCGCCCGCTATCATTCCGTCTGTGAGCCGTGTCCACTGAGTATGCGGATCCATCCACGACGAACGAGGGCCGCGGCTCACACGTTGTGCAAAGCGGAAGAAGTGCCGCCCGGAGAATCCCACGTGAACAGCTACGGCCCAGAGCATCTGTACC
Source organism: uncultured Planctomycetota bacterium (assembly GCA_900696685.1). Classification (GTDB taxonomy): domain Bacteria; phylum Planctomycetota; class Phycisphaerae; order Phycisphaerales; family UBA5793; genus UBA5793. The sequence goes on along the minus strand of CAADHA010000031.1, from coordinate 27,641 downwards.
CGTCCGCACGCCATGATCCGCCGAATCGCCGACTGCCACTGCTGGTCGGTGTGCTCCTCGGCCTGCTCGGGGGATGGCTGATCGTGGATCGCCTTCGTGGGTCGCTGGAGCCAACCAACTACGCGCCCCGGCCGGTCATGCCACGCGGCGATCTGGCAGCCGACGAGCAATCGACCATCACCCTCTTCGAGCAGGCATCGCCGTCGGTTGTCTACATCACCAGCCGTGCGGTGACACGAGAACCGATCGGGATGTTTCGCGTGCAGGAAATTCCAGTCGAGGGCACCGGATCCGGGTTTATCTGGGATGAGCAGGGGCACATCGTCACAAACGCTCACGTCATCCACAACGCGCGAACGGTCATCGTTCGGCTTGCCGATCAATCGAGCTGGCCGGCAGAGATCGTCGGCCGCGAGCCGGATCGCGACATTGCCGTCCTGCGCATCGAGGCGCCGGTCGAGCGTCTGCGTGCCCTGCCGATCGGTACATCCAGCGATCTTCAGGTCGGCCAGAAGGTCTTCGCCATCGGCAATCCTTTCGGACTCGATCAAACTTTAACGACCGGCGTGGTCAGTGCGTTGGGCCGAACGATCCGTTCGATCAGTGGTCGCAACATCGAAGGCGTCATTCAGACGGACGCCGCGATCAACCCCGGCAACTCCGGCGGACCGCTGCTCGACAGTGCCGGCCGTCTCATCGGGATGAACACGATGATCTACAGCCCCTCCGGCGTCAGTGCGGGCATCGGCTTTGCCGTGCCAGTCGATATCATCAACGAGGTTGTTCCGCAGATCATCGCCCACGGTCGCGTCATACGACCGACACTCGGCATCACGATTGTCCCGGAGAACTTTCTGCGCAATCTTTCGATTGAAGGGGTTGCCGTGCTGGAGGTTCAGCCGGGCACTGGTGCGGCTGATGCGGGGCTACGCGGCGTAACCATTGATCGTTACGACAACGTGCGGCTTGGCGACATCATCGTCGAGGTCGAGGGCGTTCGCGTGCGATCCTATTCCGATCTGCGCGACGCACTGGAAAAGCACAAACCGGGTGACGTGGTCGAGCTGAGCGTGATCCGGAATGGGGAACAACGCTCCGTCGCAGTTCGCTTGCAGCCCTCCATGTCCTGAAATTGCCAGCCGCGCAGTGCGGTGTGTGCTTCGCAGCAAATCCGTTATCATGCCGGTTCGATGAGAGGGGATCGGCGAGGACCGACGGTCGTCGATCCGCCGAAGAAAGACACACACTCCCGATTTATCGCAGGAGACCACCGGGATGCGAAATCGTTTCTCATTCGTTGCAGGTTGGGCCGTACTGCTGCATGCACTGGGCATTGCTGCGCCGCTCACGGCGCAGGAAGGCGATCTACCAGCACAGCCGCCCCCGATTCCCCGGGCCTTCATCGGTGCGAAGATCATTCCGATCGGCGCGCCGGAGATCGAAAACGGCACCCTGCTGATTCGCGGGGACCGGATCATTGCAGTCGGTCCGGTCGATCAGGTTCGAATCCCCGACGACGCCTGGCAGGTTGATGTGCGCGGCAAAGTGATCATGCCCGGACTGGGTCGATACCCACAGCCACATCGGCGGCGGCTGGGGCGGCGACTCCAGCTCTCCGATTCAACCGGACGTCCGTATTCTCGATTCGATCAACGTTCGCGACAGCGGCTTTCGCAAGGCGCAGGCCGGTGGCCTTACCACGCTCAACGTGATGCCCGGCTCCGGGCACCTGCTCTCTGGGCAGACGATTTACATGAAGAACAAGCGCGGTCGTACAATCGAGGATGTGGTCATTCGTGATCCGGCGGGCAACATCCTCGGCGGCATCAAAATGGCCAACGGAACAAACTCGCACCGCGAGCCGCCCTTTCCGGCGACGCGTGCCAAGTCGGCGGCACTTGTCCGGCAGAAATTCGTCAAGGCACAGGAGTATCGCCGCAAACTGGAGAAGGGTCGCGAAGACCCGGAGAAGATGCCGGAGCGCGACCTGGAGATGGAAGCTCTTGTCGAAGTGCTCGAACGCCGCTGGGTGGTTCATCATCATACCCATCGAAACGATGACATCGTCACGGTCCTGCGACTGGCAAAGGAATTCGGCTTTAAGGTCGTCTTGCACCATGTCAGCGAGGGGTGGAAGGTCGCCGAAGAAATCGCCGCGGCCGATGTCCCCTGTTCGATCATCCTGGTTGACAGCCCCGGCGGGAAGATCGAGGCGATGAACCTGATCATGGAGACCGGCGGTGTGCTGGAGCGAGCCGGAGTGCTGACGGCCTTTCACACCGATGACCCGATTACGGATTCGCGACTCTTTCTGCGAATGGCGGCGCTCGGGGTGCGCGCCGGCATGTCGCGTGAAAAGGCCCTCGAAGCTCTCACGATCGCCGGGGCGAAGATGCTCGATCTGGACCACCGGATTGGCTCGCTGGAACCGCGTAAGGATGCGGATTTCATTATCCTCACCGGCGACCCGCTCAGTGTTTACACCAGAGTGCAACAGACATGGATCGACGGTGAGCTGGTGTTCGATCTGGACAATCCGGATGACCGGCTCTTTGCTGTCGGCGGGTACGGTGCGGGAAAGGACCAGGCGATGCATCTTTGCTGCTTTGGTCCACAAGGGCATGATTGAACGCGATGCAAGCCAATTGGACGAGTAAACCATCGGAAAGGTAAGAAATGACGGTGATAGATCGCGGATTGACTATCTCACCTGACAGCACATATTCGAGTGTGGAATGGCGGACGCGCCCTTGCAGCACCAAGCGCCAGCGCGATCTTCTCGGCCGACGAAGGCACCAGCTGATGCGCTTGCGAGCGGCGATCGTCTGCTTCGCTGCCATTGGTGTGATCATCAGTCGGATCGCGACGCCGGTGTCGGCAGATTCTTTGGTAGTTCGTGGCGAAATCGTTCATACGATGGCGGGCGCGCCGCTCACCAACGGCGCCGTCCTCGTGGAAAACGGCAGGATTGCGAAAGTCGGGCCGGCCACGGAAATCGCCGCACCGCCGGGGACACGCGTCCTGAGTGCCAAGGTGGTAACACCGGGACTGATCGATGCCCACACGGTCATCGGCTTTACCGGCTATCTCAATCAGGATCAGGATCAGGATCAGCTCGACCCGAGCGAGTCGATCCAACCGGAGCTTCGGGCCATTGACGGGTACAATCCCCAGGAGCATCTCGTTGAGTATGTTCGCGGCTACGGCATCACGACGATCCACACCGGCCATGCGCCCGGGGCGCTGATTTCCGGCCAGACGATGATCGTGAAGACCACCGGCAACAACGTGGAGGCGGCGGTCATTCGTCCAGTGGCCATGATCGCGGCGACGCTGGGCGAAAGTGCAAGGGCACGCGGCGACAAGAAATCGCCCGGCACGCGATCGAAGGCCGTCGCCCTGCTGCGAAGTGAGCTGATCAAGGCGCAGAACTATCGGAAGAAACAAGCGTCGGAAGACGAAAAGAAGCGACCCGAGCCCGACCTGCGCAACGAGGCGATGGCGCAGGTGCTTGCGGGCGAGCTACCGCTGCTGGTGACGGTGCATCGTTCGGCGGACATCCGGACGGCGCTGCGCGTTGCGAAGGAGTTCGACATTCGACTGGTGCTCGACGGCTGCGCCGAAGCGTATCTGCTGACCGAAGAGATCAAGGCGGCGGGTGTGCCGGTGATTGTGCACCCGACGATGTGGCGCAGCGGCCGCGGCGAGACGGAGAACATCAGCTTCGAGACGGCCTCCATCCTCCGCCGGGCGGGCATTCCCATCGCAATGCAGAGCGGATATGAAGACTATGTGCCCAAGACGCGCGTGGTGTTGTTCGAGGCGGCCGTTGCCGCTGCCAACGGACTGAGCTTCGCAGAAGCGCTGGAGAGCGTGACCATCGGCGCCGCCCGCCTGCTGGGCATCGAGGCGCGCGTCGGCTCGCTCGAAGCAGGCAAGGACGCCGATCTCGCGCTGTACGACGGCGATCCATTCGAGTACACGACGCACTGCGTGGGCGTGGTCATCGATGGACAGGTGGTCAGCGAGACTGCAAGATAGAACTCCTCCAAAACATGCGTTCAGAAAAGCGATTCCGCATCGGGCGTTTCGTTGCCAGGTGATGCCGTCGGTTGAGGTAATCCCAGGTGTTGATACGCCCGGTAAGTCGCGCAGCGGCCCTGTCGCGTACGGGTCACAAAGCCGCGCTGAAGCAGGAATGGTTCGACCATGTCCTCGAGCGTGTCGCGCGTCTGGCCCATGGTTGCGGCGATGGCTTCGATGCCGGCGGGGCCGCCGCGATACGTGTCGATCAATGCTGTCAGAAAGGCACGGTCCAGCCGATCCAACCCCAGCCCGTCGATCTCTTCGATCGACAGCGCTTTTTCAACGACCCCGATCGACAGCGTGCCGTCTGCCCGAACCTGGGCGTAATCCCGCACTCGGCGGAGCAGTCGATTGGCCACCCGCGGCGTTCCGCGCGATCGCTCTGCGAGCATGCGCAGGGCATCCTCTTCCGCAGAAATCTCCAGCCGCCGGGCCGATCGTCGCAGAATCTCCAGCAGGTCGTCGGCTTCGTAAAAATCAAGATGATACCGCAGTCCGAAGCGATCGCGCATCGCCGCGGTGAGCATGCCGGCGCGCGTCGTTGCGCCAATCAGCGTAAAACGCTTCAGGCGGAAATTGACCGTTCGACCGGAGAGGCCGCCTTCGATGGTAAAATCCACACGGTAGTCTTCCATCGCCGGGTAGAGAAACTCCTCGACGATCTTGCTCAGCCGGTGAATCTCGTCAATGAAGAGCACGTCGCCTTCGTCCAGGTTGGTCAGCACGGTCATCAGGTCGGCAGTCTTCACGATCGCAGGTCCACTGGTCATGCGGATGCGTCCGGCGACGCCCATCTCCTCGGCAATCACATGCGCCAGCGTGGTCTTGCCCAGACCTGGCGGACCGTCAAGCAACACGTGTTCGAGCGGTTCACCTCGCTGTAGTGCCGCATCCAGCGCGATGCGAAGCTGTGCGATGACCTGCCGCTGACCAATGCACTCATCCAGCTTGCGCGGACGCAGGGCCCAGTTCGACTGCTCGTCCCGAACGTCGCCCGGCTCGCTGCTGATGGTTCGTTCACGGCTCATCGGCGATTACCCCTCCGCTCCAGTCTTGATGCGATAAGCCGCCTTGACCCACGCCTCCGCGCCTGCGAGCCCGGGGTGCAACTGGGCACACCGCGCCACCCAGCGCAGGGCATCGGCACGCGAATCGCCCCAGGCCACGAGAATCTCGATGGCATCCTTCTGCTCATCGGTCAAACCCGATTGCGTCGCCGCGGAAGCCGCCTCGCCGACGCAGGCGTAGGCCTTCACCTTGCCACGAAGCTCAGCCACGATCTGATCGGCCATGCGGCGACCGATTCCCGGCAGCCGCGCCAGTGAAACGGAATCACCGGCCTCGATGTCGGCGGCGATGCGTGTGACCGGCGTCGAGAGAGCCCGAAGCCCCTTGCGCACGCCGACGCCCTTGACTGTTAGAAACGTCTCAAAGAACGCGCGGTCTTCCGGATGGAGGAAGCCAATGAGCCGCGGCGTGAGATTTCCGCCTGCGGCGCTGCCTTCGAGGTATTCAAGCGTGTGGAGCGTGACCGTCTGCCCGCGGCAGGCCGCCAGTTCGCAGACCGCATAGCCCGGCACCATTATTTCGTACGAGATTCCGTCGCGATCGAGAATGACCGCTTCCTCGGCGACCTCGGCGATCTGCCCGCGCATACGAACGATCATCGCGCCACCCCCTTGCGAACGGCGGACCCACGGCGATCAATCGAGACCGGACGGGGCGGTTCGAGAATGCCGGCGCACCATGCGATTGCAAGGGCGTCAGCGACGTCGGCTGGTTGCGGAATGCGAGGCAACCCGAGCGTGGTCGTGATGGCCCGCTGCACCTGCGATTTACCGGCGTGACCATTACCGGTGAGCGTCTTCTTGATCCGCGTGGCTGACAGCGGTAGGACTCGGACGCCGTGCCGGGCGGCTGCCAGCAGGACGACGCCGCGTACATGACCCATGAGAATCGCAGTGCGCGGGTGTTTGTAGTGCGCGAAGAGTTCTTCGACGGCGATCAGATCGGGCCTGCATTCGCTCAGCACTTCATCGAGACCGGCGGCGATTTCCGCCAGTCGGGCCGGCAACTCAGCGCGCGCGTTCGATCGGATGAGCCCGGCATCTGTGACCGCGCCATTCGGCATCGCTACCACCGCATAGCCCGTGCGGTCCAGGCCGGGGTCAATGCCGAGAACGACGGTAGTGGAACCGGCCTTTCTTAGCCGCCCAGTCGTCACGCATGGTCTTTGCGCTGGCGAGACGCCAACGCCGCTCTGCGATTCGGGCTCAGAGAAGGTTCGCCGGGTTGGTATCAGGCGCGTCGCCATCGGGTGCCATCCTGGCCGTCTTCCAGCACGAAGCCGAGTTCCGCCAGCCGATCGCGGATCACATCGGCAAGCTGGAACTGTTTGGCCTCCCTGGCCATTTTCCGAACTTCGATAAACAGGTCCATCAGCTTTTGAGCATCGCCATCGTCGCCGCCGCGCTTCTGCGGTCGCTCGATCAGCAGACCGAGCAGGCGCGCCAGCATCATGAAAGTGCCCGTCGCACCCTGCAAGGCCGTGCGGAGCGGCTCGACGGCGTTGGTCTCCAGCCGCGTGGCGTCGAGAAAGCGGTTAACGTGACCGGCAAAATCAAAAAGAACGCCGATCGCGCCGGCGGTGTTGAAATCGTCATCCATCGCCTCCAGGAAACGCACCTGTAGCCGGATTGCCGTCCCCAGCAGCTCCGCCACTGCCGGGTGCGTGCCGTCGTCTTTCACCTGCTCGGCCAGTATCGAGACTTCGTAAGGATCGGCGCCGGATGCGCGCTGAATACGCTCGAGCAGGCGATAGAGCGAATCGAGCGCGGTCTTCGAAGCCGCCAATGCCTGATCGGAAAAGTCAATCGGCGAACGGTAGTGCGACTGGAGGATCAGAAACCGCAGCAACTCCGGGGAATGCGTCGCGAGCAGGTTGGTGAGCTGCAGCGACTGCATCACCTTTTCAAACTCGGGATCGCTCTTGGAGATTTTCTTGGTGTTGAATCGCGTCAGCCCGTTGTGCAACCAGTACTTGGCGAACGGCTTGCATGTGTCCGTCTCCGCCTGCGCGATCTCGTTCTCATGGTGCGGGAACTTCAAATCCATCCCGCCGCCGTGAATGTCGAACGTCTGACCGAGATACTTCATCGCCATCGCCGAGCATTCAATGTGCCAGCCGGGGCGACCGCGTCCCCACGGAGAATCGTACTGAACCTCCGCCGGCTCATCGGGCTTGGCCGCCTTCCACAAGGCGAAGTCGCCGGGGTTTCGCTTAGCCGCCTGCACGAGTCCTTCACGCGTGCCGGCGAACTGTTCCTCGGGATTGCGATGTGTCAGCTTACCGTAATCTTCATCGCGGCTGACATCGAAATAGACATCGCCCGCTACGACGTAGGCCGCTCCCCGCGCGATCAACCGCTCAATGTGGGCGATGATCTCCGCGATGTGCTCGCTCGCTCGCGGCATGATATCGATCGACCGAACGCCGAGCGCCGACATGCACTCGACGTACTGCTGCTCCAGTTCGCGGGCCAGTTCCGGCACGCTCTTGCCCGCATCCCGCGCCGCGGCGATGAGCTTGTCTTCCACGTCGGTTACATTCACCACCCATGTGACTTGATAGCCCTTGTACGTCAGATAGCGCTTGATGGCGTCGAAAATGACCGGGCCGACGGCGTGGCCGATGTGCGCGGGCTTGTAAACCGTCGGGCCGCAAAGGTAGATGCCGACCTTTCCGGGAATTACGGGCTCGAAGAGTTCCTTCTCGCCGGAGAGCGTATTGTAAACGCGCAGCGTCATCCTGTTTCACCTTGCCGCACGCGCCGACCACGCGGCGCCACGAGTTTCGCGTAATCTAACAGGATTTAGCGTTGAGGCCAACGATGGCGATGCAGGAAATCGCCTCTCCCCGGCCGACCGCATCGAGACCTTCGTTGGTCTTGGCCTTCACGGCGATGCAATCCGCGGAAACTTCGAGCAGAGCGGACAGCGCGGTACCGATGGCGGGCTTGTGCGAGGAGAGTTTCGGGCGCTGGGCCTGAATGACCAGATCGACGTTCACAATCGACATCCCCCGCCGGTGGAGGTCGGCCACGACTTCACCGAGCAGCGTACGGCTATCGGCGCCCCGCCAGGCAGGGTCGGTATCGGGATATCGCTCGCCGATGTCAGGCAGGCCTGCGGCCCCGAGAAGGGCGTCGGCGACGGCGTGCAGCACGACATCGGCATCGCTGTGACCGGCGAGATGATGATCGAAAGGGATGTCGATCCCGCCGATTCGCAACGGCCCGCCGCGCTCGAGCCGGTGAAGATCGGTGCCGATGCCGACACGATGGACCAGCCGTTCGGACATCATGTCGCCCACTGTCCGGTAAAGACTTCGACGGCCGGACCCGTCTTGAAAACACTGTCCTCCGGTTCGCCGCTCCATTCGATGAGCAGGTCGCCGCCGGGCAAGTGAATCGTCGCGCGCTGCGAAAGTCGATCTTCGAGTACGCCGGCCACCAAGACTGCACAGGCGCCAGTGCCGCAGGCCTGCGTGATGCCGCTGCCGCGCTCCCAGGTGCGCATGGTGGCCTCGCCGCGCGAATGGGTCCGGGCGAAGTGGACATTGACGCGCCGCGGGAAAAGCGGATGGCGTTCGATGAGTGGACCGAAGCGAAGCAGGTCGATCTCGGCCATATCATCCACAAAAAAGACCGCGTGCGGGTTGCCCATCGAGACGCACGTCATGGCAAATCGGCGGTCACCAACTTCAAGCGGGGCACGCACGCACCGTTCACCGGGCAGCTCCACGGGGATGTCCCGCGGCCGCAGAATCGGCGCGCCCATGTTCACGCGGACGCTGTCGACCCGGCCGTCCGCCCCGCGATAGCTCGTCAGCTCCAGCACGCCGCGGTCGGTCTCCACGCGCACCATGCCGCCGGGATCACCCGCCAGCCCGTGATCAACGGCGTATTTGGCGACACAGCGGATGCCGTTGCCACACATCTCGCCGCGCGAACCGTCGGCGTTGTACATCTCCATGCGTACGTCGGCCTTGACGCCTGCCGTGGGCGGCGCGATGAGAATCAGACCGTCCGACCCGACCCCGCGATGCCGGTCGCTGATGGCGCGGGATAACGCAGGCGCATCAACGCCTTCGAGCGGTTGCCTGAAGCAATCGACGTAGATGTAGTCGTTGCCCAGGCCGTGCATCTTGGTGAAGGTGAGCATCATGAATTCGCAATCCGTAACCCAAAGTCATTCATCTGATAGATGATAACACCATCTACGCCTAAAAACCCATCCGCCACTATCAACGAGCCAGGGCCCTCCTCGCGGTGTGTGATGACCGCCTGTACCTCGACGCGCTTATTACTCGGCACGATCTGGCCGCGGTAGCTCCACTGGTGGCGACGGCCGACGGCGATGCACTCGAACCGATGCGTCTCGGCAAGCTCCGGTCGGCGATCGAGCATAAACGCCTTGAGCAGTTGCAGGAGCGACTCCAGCCCCAGCGAACCCGGCCAGACGGGGTCCTGGTAAAAGTGGGCCTTGAAGAACCACGCCGTCGGATCAACCTGCGTCGAACCCTGTATGTAGCCCAGACCGCGCGGCCCGCCATCCGGCAGAAGTACGCCAACGCGGTCAATCATGCGAAATGCGCGGCCGGGTAGCGCCGCACCACTGGTCGTATCAGCATCCATCGCCTCATCAGGCGTGTGCGGCGGCAGGTCGGGCAGATCAAACTGTTTCGCTCCGGCCAGCTGCGCTGCCTCGGGCGTAAACATCCGATCCCGCGCGTCGCGGATGCCGACCTGTCGGGCGAGCGCCTCGGCCGAGAAGAAACCGAACGACGTCGTGCCCTCGTACACCGACTGATCCGCGCAAAGAACGTGAAATTCGTACTCCTGGATGATCATCCCACCGGCGCGGGAGACGTTCGTCATGCGGACGCGCGTGCGAAGCGTGCCGTCGTTCGGCCGGACTTCCCGATGCAACACGGCACTGCCGCCGAGATTCCGAAACGACAGATCCGTTTCGGATGTCAACGCTGAACCTGCATAGGCCGCGAGAAAACCGCACGGCTGAAGGGCGACTTCGAGCAGGACCGCGAACGGCATCGTCGGCTGGCGATTGGCCGCGAAATACCACGCATCCGGTGGGATGTCATACTCCGCCGTGATCCACCCTCCCGGCTGCAGGACGAACGGGTCGGGTTCGACCTGCGTCACACGATCGAGAAACTGATACGGCGGACCCGGCAGGCGGGCAATGCGTCGCGAATCGCCGTCGAAGATCGCGTACGGCTCGCCGAAACAATCCGACGGCTTGCCGACTGCAAAGGCGAGAATCTGATCACGTGTGAAAACGCGCGACGCAGGCGTTGGAATTGCGGTTTTTGGTTTGTGGATTGCGGATCGAGATTTGCTGCCGGCGTTCTTCCATGTGGATTCCAGTTTTTCACGCGTAAGGCCCGTCACCTGCAGCGACATGTTCGTCATCTGCACGATGGCTACTCCGTCAGCGTACATGAGAGCGTCAGCCAGAACATACGGAATCTCATCTACCCGGTCCTTGACATCGGACGATCCGGATCGATAACCGATCTCCTTAATCACCACGCGATACGAGGCCTTTTTTGTATTCGGCGTCACAGGGCCACGGCACCGAAGAGAACTTGCCACGCCCGGCACCGGCTCGTAGCAGACACCTTCGCGCTCGCCGATCCAGCCCATGCGAAGCAGTAGAAAGCGCAGGGCATGGGCACAGCATTCGTACATGAGTGTCCCCGGCATAACCATGTCGTCCACGAAATGGCAGGTCAGGAACCAGTCGTTAGGGTGGACGTCCGCCTCAGCGACGATCTCCCCCAGCCCGAAGCGCCCACCGGTCAAATCCAGCGAGAGGACGCGATCGATCAGTTTCATTCGCCCATCCGGCAGGCGCAGCGGATTGTGCAAGCCCGCATACGCGAACACCGGCCCGAAGCAGCCGCCGAGGTCTCCGCAGCGAAGTGTGGTGAGTTGTTCATCGCCATACGATTCGATTCGTGCGCCCTTTTCGGCAGTCAGAAGCGGCTGGTAACCACCCGTGATTCTGCCCTCGCCGCGCGACGTGTCTTCCGGACGCAGTACCAGTCCATGCGACGCCGCAATTTCCTCCTTTGTGAAGAAGCCCGCGCAGCCGTTTCGCATGGTCAGGACTGGCACGCCGTCGATCGTGCCGTCAAACTCGAAGAAAAACAGGTGCGTCTGTCCCTGGCGCACAAAGCGGTCGATCCGGATGTCGTAGCGGATCGTCTCTCCGGGCCGCGGCAATCCCCGATGGAACTTCACCGTCGCATCGAGCAGGCGATACGTCCGCAGGCCCTTCGTAACCAGATCGATCCCCAAATAGCCCGACAGAAACAGATCCGCCTGGCCGGCTTCGACCGTGATGCAGATCGGGCACCGATCACCGTCAAGATACCACGCGCCGGGCAGGACATCGTGCTCAGTCACGACGCGCCCCGGTCCGAGGACGCCCTTCGTACCATCGACATCTAGAATGCGATCGACGAGCATCAGCGGCTCATCCGGCAGGCGAACACGTGTGGGATGTCGATCGACTTCGTCGAACATCGGTCCGAGGACAGCCGCGACACTCCCGCGGGCGAATTCAAGACACTGTTCTCGGGAATACGCAGGTGAATCTTTCCCTTGCATATCCGTCGGCTTATCCGGAGCTGTCTGGTCTTCATTGATGTCAATGGATCGCGCCACGTCGATTCCGTGGCGCGCGGCCAGCTCCAGCAATCGTGACTGCATTGTCAGCACCGACTCCATCCCCTGCGCGGCAGACTCGCTGAACCGCATGTAGGCGTGATGGGCGGCAGTCGTGGCACTCACCGTTTCCATAAACGACGCGCGCAGCGCCGTACCGTCATTCGATTCCGCTAAATCTGAAAGCATCGAATAAGCCGCGGCGCTCTTGTGAACCGGGGGCAACGGGTGGTCAGAAATGGCAACAGGCGATGTTTGCGATGCGGTCGCGGGCGACGTTAAGTGCAAGTCGCCCGGCGGCGGTAGTGGCGGGAGCAAGCGTGGCCCGCAAATGGGCACGTGAATCAACCGCTCGCACGAATCGGCTACCGACGAAGACGCCGCCGATTCTCGTTCATCCGATTCATCCGAGCCGTACAAAGCGGCAAGGTCCACGGGTACACGATGGGCAATCAGCCCTGCGATCAGCTCAAGAAGCGGACGAATTTCGCTGTCGCCGCGCTGCGACGCCGAGCGGGCAAAGTACGACCGGCCTCGCAGGATTCGATCAATCATTCGTGTACAAGACGCCTGTGGGCCGACCTCGACGAAGAGTCGCACGCCGTCGTCGTAGGCCTGTCGAATCAGCGATGGAAAATCGAAACCGTGCAGGGCCTGGGCGGTGATGGATTCGGCTGTTGCCTCGCGAGAGACCGGGTAGGCGCGACCCGCGGCAGCACTGTAGAAGCGCATGCCGTCGGGGGGTGTTGTCGGCAGCAGATGCAGTTCGCGGTAGGCCTGCTCCACCACCTTGGCGGCGTCGAAATGGACCGTCGGCACGCCCGGCACCGCGATCGCCCGGCAGCCCAGTCGCCGTGCCACCTCGTTGACATCCGCACGAAGCCCGCCGATGACCGTCTCCCGAGGGGAGTTCACGATCAGCAGCCGGACGGAGGTCACGTCCCGCAGTATTTCGCGCACCTGCTCCGCGGGGCGCGCGACGACCGCGGCGCACCATTCGGCAGCCGCTTCAGGTGAAAGTTTCCAGGCGGATTGCAAAGCCGTGCGCGATCCGGCAAGCTGCGTCTTGAAAAGCGGCGAAGCCCGAAGCCGGCGATACATTTCTTCACCGTTCCAGGTTCGCGTGGCCAGCAGGCCGACGGACTCGCCCAGACTGTATCCGATGATCGCCGTCGGTCGCAGCCCGAAGGCCCGGAGGATGTCGCTGGCAAGCACGCCGAACGAAACCTGACTGAACATGAACGTCTCGATCGACTCCGTACCTCCGGCGACAGAGCCGCCTTGCGCAAGATCATTCCATTCCGGCCGCCAGGGTAATTCATGATCGGGATCGGATTCGGCGATACCGGCGACTTGCTTATGCTCGCGGTCCAAGGCCGCCACAACCACCGGGAAGTACAGCGAAAGCTCGCGCGCCATGCCCGGGTAATGACTACCGGAGCCGGGATAGACGAATGCCATTTCGCCGGCTGGGCCGAGCGGGACCGGTTCAAAAAAAGCGCCGCGACGGCCGTCGAGCGGTTCGTCAGGCGCCGTGCGCAGCGCTGCCGAAGTCTCGTCGATGACACGCACGAGGTCATCGTCGCTCTCCGCGAGGATTGCAACCGCCAACCGCCCTTCGCGCGCCGTGCTTTGCTGACGATGCCACCGCGCCGCCAATGATTCGATTGGATTTCGCTGCCGGACTGCAAAAGCACGAAGAACTGCCAGTCCATCGACGAGCGCCGCCGGCTCATCCGCCGTGACTCGAAAAATCGCCGCCGGAAGTTGCAGTACCCGACGGCGATCACGGCGCTCGTCTTCGCACGGGGCCTCCTCCAGCACCACATGGGCACAGTTACCATCCGTGGTCATCGCGGCGACAGCAGCGCAGTGTGCACTGCGCGCCCGTTCATGCCACCAGTATTGCGCGGCAGTCGGCGCGTAGAGCCGATCGGTCAAAGCTGATCGTTCAGCCAGCGGACCGACGGCGGGTGGTAGAACAGCATGCTCGAGACACATCGCGGCCTTGACAACCGAGGCCAGTCCTGCCGCTGCGCCGGTGTGACCGACGACGGATTTCACCGAGCCCACGACCACCGGCCGCTGCCGAGCGGGTAGACTCTCAACCAGCGCGGCGGTTTCTATCGCACGCTGCTCTCCCGCCCCATCGTGCAATTCATAGAATTCGATTTGCTCCCTGCGTACGTCACCATCCTGACAAGCCCGATCGAGCGAGCGCTGCCAGACGTCGATCGCAGACTCATTACAGGCACCAAGCCACGTTCCGCTTGCCCCGCCGATGCCGCGGATCAGGGCATGGACTCGATCGCCATCGCGCCGGGCGTCAGAGAGCCGCTTGAGAACGACGGCCGCCGCGCCGTCACCAAACGGATCCGACGAATCGTCGCCCGACTTGCCGAGAAGCGATCTCGTGGCGATGACGTTTCGAACGTCGCCTGCGAGGTCCACCGCGCCGACCACGGCACGGTTGATCTCACCGGCCCGCAGCGAACGCACGGCAATCTCAATGGCCTTGATGCCTGAGGCCTCCTCACAGGAAACGCCGAAGCTCGGGCCGCCGGCCTGCAACTCGCGTGCGATGCGACTGGCAACCATCCCCCCCAGCGCGCCGAGAGTACGAGAGGCGTTGAGTGCCGGTCCGACGGCATCCTTCAGCGCGTCAATCCATTCGGCCTCCCGCTCGGGTGAGAGGGACACACCCAGTTTCTCGGCCCAACTACGAACCTGTCCGGGGATCCACCATCGCAGGTGAAAATTGGTCGTATTCAGATCGAGCGACAGCCCGATCACGACCCCCAGGTCCGGTCGGCGTTCTCGCAGCGGCATGCCTGCATCAGCCAGCGCCTCGGAAACGACATCGAGCATCAGGAGCTGTTGCGGGAGTATCTCGGGGATCTCGCTGGGTGGCACCCGGAACTTGCCCGCTCGGATGGAAAGCCCATCGAGATAAGCGCCTCGATCCGTATGAGCATCCGCCGAATCCCTGATCAGCTCGTCACAACCGGGCCTGCGGTTCATCGGACGTGGGCCAATCGCGGAATCTCCGCGAAAGAGAAGCTGTCGCAGTTCAGCGGCCGATGCCACACTTCCAACGCGAACGGAGAGGCCGACGATTGCAATGGGCTCATGCGACGTCGAACTTGGGACCGCCGTTTGTGGATTGCGGACGGTTGCCGTCGATGCCGGCCATTCTTCGACCAGTACATGCGCGTTGATGCCGCCGAAGCCAAAGGCGCTGATTGCGGCACGGCGCGGCGTAAAAGCATCCCGTCGTTCCCACGTCTCGGGCACCGTCTGGACGCGAAAGGGGCTGCCTGCCAGCGGAATCGCATCGCCGTGGTGGTGGTAGTTGGCCGACGGCGGCAGCATACCCTCCCGCATCGCCAGCAGTATCTTGATAAGCCCCGCCGCCCCCGCGCCGGTCAGAAGATGCCCGATCATCGACTTGACCGAACCGATCGGGCAGCCCGCTACGACGGCGCCGATGTCCTGCCACAGCGCGCGAAGACTCTGAATCTCAACGGCATCGCCCGTGGGCGTGCCTGTGCCGTGGCACTCCATCAGATCAACCGCGTCCGGCGACCAGCCCGCACGGGTGTACGCCTGCCGCATGGCCCGCAACTGACCCTCGCGATCCGGCGCCAGCAGACTGCCGCCGATGTCGTTCGACAGGCCGATTCCGCGGATGACTGCGTACACCTGATCGCCCTGGCGCAGGGCGTCGTCAAGGCGTTTGAGAACGACCATGCCCGCGCCCTCGCCGACGACCAGCCCGTCGCACGATGCATCAAAGGGCGCGCAGCGCCCGCTCGGCGACAGCGCCCGGAGTTGGGTAAAACCCATCTGCGTGTAAAGGCATTCCGGCCGCGAGACGCCGCCGGCGAGCATCGCATCGGCCCGACCGGAGGACAGTTCGTCGCATGCCAGCTTCAACGCATACAGGGAGGATGCACAAGCCGCATCGAGCGTATACGTACCGCCACCCAATCCCAACCCTTGTGCAACAAGCGCCGCCGGAAGACCGACGACGCGGCTGTTGAGCGGGTGGGTGCGGAGCCCGCGCGAAGCGCCGTGTGGCCCGCCGAGCAACCGCTGTTCGAAGGCCGACCCCAGAAGCTCGCGCGTGATCGCCGACGACGCGTCTGTCGGCAATGCGATGGCCGCGAGGATCACGCCGACGCGTGTCCGATCAACATCGTCAAGGCGGGCATCGCGAAAGGCATCGCGGCTCGCGTGCAATGCGAAGTGATAGACAGGATCAAGCAGAGAGAGAAGGTCGGAGGCGATTCGCAAGCCCGTTGGGTCGAACCGAAAATCGTCCACGAAGCAGCCGCGCAGCGAAACAACCCGGTCGGGCTGCGCTTCACCTGCCAGCGCTCGCCGCGGTTCAATCACCCATCGTCCATGCGGCACTTCGCGGGCCTGGTCCTTCCCGGAGATGATGTTTCGCCAGAAGGCGTCGACATCGTTCGCGCCAGGAAAGACGCCGCCCATGCCGACGACCGCGATGGGGCAGTCCGGGGACATGCGATATCCCTTCAAGTTCCGGCATGTTCCGCGGCATGGCGAAAGGCCTTCGCCAGGAGCGGATCGACCGTACACTCGCAGCCGGTCAGATCCGCCACGAGGGCCCCCGCCGCATCGACCCAGGCGATGTCAGCCGTCAGTTTCGAACGACTCGCGTCACGCACCTGCAGAATGCACGACGATCCCTCGGCGGGCAGCTCGGCCGCATACTGGCGATATCGCCCGAGATAACTCGGCAGCGACGGCGCGCCCATCTGCTCGCAGCACCAGAGGATCGCTAGTTGAAATGCGACATCGATCTGCAGTGGATCGATCAGCCATGCGCTGCGAAGCGGCTCGCACATCCAGTCGCGCGGCGCGCCGGCAGAGCGAACGCGGGCGACCATCCCCCGATCGCTCAGACCACAGATCTCACGAATCCCCTGAAAATGCGGACCGTGGAAAAGATATGCCTCGTAGGCCTCTTCGACGCTCCGCGGATAGGCGCGGTCAATCACGGAATGAGACTCCGGCGCCGAAGGCGCCAGCGGTACTTGCGTTCCCAGAAGGACGGTCGCATGCGCATGCACGACGAATCGTGAAGCTTCGTCGAGGGTGCGCAGTTCCGCATCGACCGCGAAGGTGCCGTTGTCCCGCCGCGGGCGGGCAACGGCCAGTTGAAGCATCTTCACCGCAGCGTCCACGGCGACCGGGCGGAGGACACGCAACTTCTCGACACCCTGAAGAACAAGACCGGGATTGGCGTGCAGCGATGCGTGGGCAAGCCATTCAAGCATCATCGCCGCGGGCAGGACCGGCCGACCGCCCAATACGTGCGACCTGAGAAATGGATGCCGCTGGAGGTCCAGCTCGCGCTCGAAGGCCACGCTGAGCGGAATGGTTCGAGTCGTCGCAGCAGACGACACCTTCTTCTGTTGTCCGGCTTGATCCGGCGGCGCGCCGATGACGACTTCCACGGCCCTGCCTGCCGCGCCCATCTCAGCGACCAGCGCATCGGCGCCGGCCTCGAGAGGAATCAGTTCTACGCCGCGGCCGGCGAATTCACGCTTGTGCGCAGCCGTAACCATGCCGCCGTCCCACGGCCCCCAGTTGATCGAGACCACGCGGCAATCCGAAAGCTCGCGCGAAAGTCGCTGTGCGATCTTGTTCAGCGCTTCGTTTGCCATCGCGTAGTCGACCTGTCCGACGTTGCCATAACGGGCGCTGACGGATGAAAACATCAACAGCTGTCTCAGATCACCCGGCGAAGCAGCATGCAGCAGGTTTCGCAGCCCCCCCACTTTCGTCTCATAGACACGGTCGAACTGCTCCGGCGTTTTGTCGCGAATGAGCCGATCTTCCAGCACGCCGGCCCCGTGTACGATTCCCCGTATCGGCCCGTACCGCTCGCGGATCTGCGACAGCGCGACCCGCACGGCGTTGGCATCGCAGACATCCACCTGGCGATAGACCACCGTCACGCCGGCTGCCGAAATGCGATCGAGATTCTTCGCGATTTCCCGCGCCGCCATGCGCGCGGCAAAAGCCGCCTGCAACTGCGCCGGCGACGGCCGCCGACCGACGAATTCATGCCGCAGGATCGCCTGTTTGATCTCCGCCTCGGTCGATTGCATCGCCAGCCAGGCGGGCTCGTCTTCCGGCGCGGCGCTGCGTCCGAGCAGCACGAGGGTTGGTGAGTACGCCCGTGCCAGCGCCACGGCGGCTTCAGCCGTAACCCCGCGCGCCCCGCCCGAAATCACGACCACATCGCCCGGCCGAAGCGCCGACTCGCCGGCCTCAATCGACTGCGGAACGGCATCCAGCTCGATGCGTCCGTTCGCGTCGAGACCGACTTCGACAGGGCCATCAGCGAACAGTACCCGCACGATCGCTTCGGCGGCTGCCGCACGATCCGACCAGTCCGATGCCACATCGATGGCACGAACCCTTACGCCGGGCCACTCCTGCACCGCCGTCTTGGCCAGGCCCGCGAGGGCACCGCAGACCGGCTCGAATCCGTCGCCGACGAGTCCGAACGCCCCGTCCATTCGGCTGATCGTGGCAAAGAAAGCTCCGCCGTCTTCGGCGACCCGCGTCAACGGCACACTTGCGGCACGAGCGGCAAGCAGGGCATCGCGCAAAAATGCATCCATCAGATCCGCGCCGGTCGCCGGAGCACCGGTCACCATCGGCGCCGTGATAATCAGGCCGCCAAGTTCAACGTTTCGCGACTGCCGGGCGGCCTCCTGCAAAGAAACTACGCGGGCGGATATCGCGTGACGCAGCAACGCCGCTCGAATCGCCGAAGCAAGACCGTGACCGTCTTCCGTAATCAGCACCTCACATCCGTCGGCAATTTTACAATCAACCGCTTCGAGCGATTCGAAACGTTTGCATGTCAAGACGCTTCGGCGGATCGCTGCCGACGACGCATCTCGCGGTTGAATGGTGCGATTCGCAGTCAATGCGGCAGGCGACTGCGAGTTGCCGACTGTGACGCTGGCCAGCGCTGCCGCGGTCGGGCTGGCCGTTTGCCGGTCGTCGCCGCCGGAGAGAAAGTCGATGATCTGCGCAAGCGTGCGCAGCGTGCCCATGTGTTCCGGTTTGATCTGCGGCAGACCCGGCAGACGCTCCTCCACCGCCGCGATGATCTCCACGCGCTTGATCGAATCGATCCCCAGGTCGGCCTCGATATCCATCTCCGGCGCGACCATCTCCCGCGGGTAGCCGGTCTTTTCGCAGACCACGGCGAGTACCGTTTCCGTGATTCTGGGCTTCGTATCTTGGATACCGGATTGCGGATGGTGATCCGAGACTTGGGACCTGAGGCCTGAGTCCTGACTCGCCGCATGAACACTGCACTCCGTATTCGCGTCAGCAGAACGGCACTTCGCTCCGGGCAACGATTCTGAGTTAGCAGATGCACCGCTCCCGAGGAAATCAACAATCTGCGCCAACGTACGAATGCTGCCCATGTGTTCCGGTTTGATCTGCGGCAGGCCCGGCAGGCGCTCCTCCACCGCTGCGATGATCTCCACGCGCTTGATCGAATCGATCCCCAGGTCGGCCTCGATGTCCATCTCCGGCGCGACCATCTCCCGCGGGTAGCCGGTCTTTTCGCAGACGACATCCAGCACGACCGATGTGATCTCGGATTTCTGACTGCGGGTTGCGGTATTCGGATGGAGGCCTGAGTCCTGGGACTCGGGGCTTGAGCTTTCGGGTTTTGAGGACTCGGGCACGGACCGCGAGACCTGGTGCGTGGGTTCCGAGTCTTGACCGACGGTGCGAACGGTCGATTTCGCGTGCAGCATTTCACGATCCGCAATCGCGACGTTTTCCTCGCTGGCCGACATGAAAGGTGCGATTGGCGCGCCGGTCATCAGTCCTGCCTGGCTCTCAATCAACCGCTGAATCGATCGATGGGCCTGCTCCTGCGTCTCCAGAAAGCGCTGATGCGCCGCGGCCGTCTGCTGTTGCAAGGCCTGCATGGCCCGCAGCCCGTCCTGTAACACCCGCAGTGCCTCGCCCAGCGCTGGATTTGCCGGTGTCGGAAGCGCGGCACTAACACTCGGACGGTCCGCAGACCTGTTCCGCGCATCTTGGCCGACGTCTGATTCGTTGTTCGCCACGCGTTTCGCCATGTTAGTTGCAGGATGCTCATGCTGGCACAGTTCGGCCTTCAAGATCATTGGAGGAGATGATTCGCTGCTCGATTCCTTCCTCGATCCTTCGATCTCCGGCTCGTCTGACCATGGTCGTCCTGACACTTTGTTCCCCTGCTCCGTGCTCGCGTCCAACGTTTGGACGAGCGAACGCTTCGTGGCATCGCCGCTCGATCGGTAGTTCGCACCGACCAGCGGCACGACCATCCGCGGCTTGCGTGGTTCCCGAACCGGTCGCTCCCACTGCAGCCAATCCACCGCATGCCCCGCTGCCGACAGCTCCGCTAACAACCGCGCCAGATCGGCAAGTCCGCAGCGGTGACCGGCTGACGCATCGACGGCCCTTGCCGTGTGAGATCGATCGCCAAGAATCGCGCCGATCAGTCCAGTCAAGACTGCCCGAGGTCCGACTTCCACGAAACATCGCACTCCGGCTGCGTACATGGTCTCGATCTGACCGACAAAGTCGACCGGCGCGATGAGTTGCCGCGCCAGCAGTGCCTTTGCTGCGGCGACTTCCGACGGATACACCTGAGCCGTTGCATACGCGATGACAGGCAGGCGCGGGGCGCTGAACGTCGCCGCCTCGACGGCATTGCGAAACGGACCGACGGCATCCTCCATCAGTCGACTGTGAAACGCCCCGGAGACCTGCAACCGTTTCGAGACGAAGCCGCGTGCCTTACAACGCTCAGCCGCATCGGCAATCGCCGCGCTCGATCCCGAGAGCACACCCTGCGTCGGTGAGTTGCGATTGGCCAGTACGACATCGAGACCGGCCTCACCTGCCAGCTTCGCCAGTTCGTCCAGTGGCGCTTTGACTGCCAACATGGCCCCTCGATCGTCACCGGTGGAGGCACGGGCTTCCGCGTCGCCGCGAAGCGGCCCTTCACCGGCCATGAGCCGACCGCGCAACCGCGTCAGATCAACGAGTGTCGATTCATTGATGTAGCCCGCAAAATGCAACGCCACCAGTTCGCCGTAGCTGTGACCGCACACGGCCTGCGGGCGTATACCGAATCGTTCGAGCACTCGCGAAAGCCCGACGCTGATCGCTCCGATCGCCGGCTGTGCGATCTGTGTCTGACGGAGGTGTGCCTCGTGCGCCGCACGGGCTTCGGCCGTATAGGCCGGCGCTGGATAGACGGCTTCGCCGATTCGATCACTCGGATCCGTCGCGGTTGAATCAAAGCGAGACAGGGCTTCCTGCATTTCCGGGAAGATGCAGGCCAGTCGCCGGGCCATGCCGACATACTGACTGCCCTGTCCGGGAAAGACGAAGCCGATCGCGCCCTCGACAGTTCCGGTTCCATAGTATGCGCCGTTTGCGGACCATGCCGAGTTACTGTCTCCGGAGGCCAGCCGATTCCGCACTCGTTCCACAAGCTCACCCAGCACCTCGGCGACCTTCTCACGCACCTTCTCCCCACGTTCCACCACCAGCACCAGCCGGTGCGCATGCCGAACATCAAACGTCCGCCGTGATTCCGAAGCTCGCCAGGCCAGTTGCTCGGCACCGAAATGCGGCGCGGCCGACTCATTTCGCAGCGCATCGAGTTGATCCAGCAGGCCGCCGACACTCTGTGCCGACAGGGCGATGATCTGCACAGAACCATCCCACGCGGTTTGTGGAAGCGCCGCGCGATGCTCTTCCAGCACCGCGTGAAAGTTGCTGCCGCCGAATCCGAAGGAACTGACCCCGGCGCGACGCGGCGTCGGTGCGGCGCCGTTTGAGCTTCCCGGCGAAAGCCACGGGCGAAGCTCGGTATTCAGGTAGAATGGGCTTTCGTCGATTGCGAGTTTCGGATTGGGCTGCCGGATCTTGATCGTCGGCGGCAACGCTCGATGGTAGATCGCCAGGGCCGCTTTGATCAGGCCCGCCGCGCCGGCCGCCGCCTTCGTATGACCGATCTGCGACTTGACGGATCCGACGGCGCACCAGGTGCCGTCGCTGCGATCCTCGCGAAAGACCGTCTTAAGGGCCTCGAACTCCACCGCGTCGCCTACCTTCGTTCCTGTTCCGTGGGCCTCGATCAGTCCCACCGTGCCCGGTTCGACGCCGGAAAGGGCATAGGCATTGCGCAGACACCGGGCCTGACCGGCGGCATGCGGCGCGTAGATGCTCTGCGATCGGCCGTCGCTTGACGTGCCGACGGCGCGGATCACCGCATAGATGCGATCACCGTCCCGCTGGGCGTCTTCAAGACGCTTGAGCACCAGCATGCCGATGCCTTCGCCCAGCACGGTGCCATCGGCGTCAGCATCAAATGGGCGTGCGTCGCCGGTTGGCGAAAGAGCCGGCGTCTTCGAGAAGCACATGTGCATGAAAATGTCGTTGAGCGTGTCGGCACCACCGGTGACGACCATGTCGCTGCGTCCGGCGGCCAGTTCCATCATCGCCAGATGAACCGCGCCGAGAGAGCTGGCACAGGCGGCATCAATCACGCAGTTCGTCCCGCGCAGGTTCAGACGATTGGCGATCCTCCCGGCGACGACGTTGCCAAGCAGTCCCGGAAAGGAATTCTCCTGCCAGGAAACGTATCCATCTGCGATACGTTCGATGACCCGCTCGGCGAGTTCCGGAGAGATGCCCGCCTCGGCAAGGGCGCGACGCCAGAGCGGATGCCCCAGACGCGCCGCCAGCGGGATGACCAGCTCCTGGGTACCGGTGATGCCGAGAATGACGCTGACGCGCTCACGGTTGAACTCGCGCTCTTCAGAATACCCCGCGTCTTCCAGCGCCGCCCTGGCGACGACCAGCGAAAGAAGCTGCGATGTGTCCGTCGCTTCGAGAATCGTCGGAGGGATGCCGAACTCCGTCGGATCAAACGACACCGGCGAGAGAAACCCGCCGCGCGTGCAATATGTATGGTCCGGCCGCTTCGGGTCCGGGTCGAAGTAGTCCTTTGCCGACCAGTGCGTCGGCGGCACCTCGGAAATGCCGTCCTCGCCGCGTGCCAGGGCCCGCCAGAACTCCGTCAGATTGGCCGCGCCGGGAAAGCAGCAACCCATGCCGATGATGGCAATGGGAGCACTCCCAAGACCCGCGCCATGTCCTTTCGTGGTCAAGTTCGATCCTCAATTCGCTGGAGCCGCCGCCCTTCCGACAGGCGACCAGGTGGAGAGTATAAGGGAGCAGGCCAAAGGGCCCAACTGCCGCATCCCGTTGCCGGACCATGTGGTGCTAATCCGGAAAAACGGATACCGCGCAGCAGAAAAAGGCGATGCGAGACCCTGGTCAGTGACCGACGGGCGATGTAAGTAGCTGCTCAATCCGGCGAAGTTCCATCGGCCGGAACGCCGCGGCCTCGGCAAATGCACCGATGCCCTGCATCCGTAGCCAGTTCGCACGCATCAGCACAGCCGCGCCGAGCAGAATGTTCATCGCCACAGTCACCACGCCGCGGTTCTCCGGCTTAGCTAGGAACGTGCCGCGCGTCCACTCATTGAACGCTCCCATCGCCGGACCACACCAGATCTGATAGTCCGCCTTTCGCGTCGGCTCGCCTTTGTTGGCCCAGTCCGACGATCGACCGAGGTATGAGCGAAAGACGAGCGCCATCTTGTGTTTCGGCTCGCGCGTCGCTCGCTCGATCTGGCCCGGGTCGCGCTCCTCGAAGAATCGTCGCGTGTCAGCCCAGGCCTCCTCCAGCGTGCAGCGGAAATAGTCGCGCTCCAGAATCGCCCGCTGCGACGGCGGTATCTCTTCCAGCGAGGCATGCTCACGGTACAGGTCATAAAGCTTTTTAGCGCGCACCGAGAACATGGTCCCCCACTTGAGCACCTGCACCTTGACGCCCATCTCAAACATGTCCGCCGCCGGCGCCATGGCCACGTCCGCCGGACCGGCCTGGGCCAGCATCTCCCGAACGATCTGCGACGTACCTGCCTCCACGCAGCCCTGATTGACCGAGCCGGTCATGATGTAGGCCGCGCCCATGCTGAAGGCCGCCACGGCCGATGCCGGTGTTGAGATGCCGCCGGCCGCGCCGATGCGCAGGGGTCGTGCGTATCCGTGCTTTGCCTGCAATTCGTCCCGCAGCGCCATCATCCCCGGAAGAAGAGCGATCGCCGGACGATTGTCGGTATGACCTCCCGAATCGGCCTCAACGGTCAGGTCCTGCGCCACGGGCACCGACTCCGCCATTTTTGCCTGTGCTTCAGTAATGAAGCCGGACTGCACAAGCGGCGCGAGAAGACTCGACGGAGGCGGCGACATGAACTTCCGTGCCACTTCCGCCCGCGAGACCTTGGCAATCACCGTATTCGGACAGATCACGCTGCCGTCGGGCAATTGTTGAATTCCTGCGACGCGGTACTTCACCAGCGGCATTGTCAGATCGAGATAGGCCGAGGCATCGACGAGACGCACCTTTCGTCGCAAATACAAATCGACCACGCCGGCTTCGAGGTCCGGCTCGTTCGGACTGTGGATCAGGTTGATGCCGAAGGGGGCATCGCCGAGGTTCTTCTGCAACCGGTCGATTGCCGCTTCCACGCGCGGAATGGGCAGTCCCGCAGAGCCGAAAAAGCCGAGCATGCCTGCCCGGCTCATGGCCTCTACGATTTCTTCCGAGCCGATGCCGTTGGCCATCGCCCCGGCGAGATAGGCATACCTGAGTCGATGATCCCTGCAGAATGTGGCATCACCAAGTTGCGAAGGATGCAGCGCCGGGGCCACCGCCACGAGCGGGTAACACGGCGATACGTTGAGCGTACCCGAACCCAGCAGGCACCGCCCGCCCAGCCCGACCGCCGGCCTCCCACCATGCCGTACCACATGCACCGGCTGCGTTACCTGCACCAGCGCGCGTGCCATTGCCTCGGTGCCAGACGCGGGGCCGTCGCCATCCGGCAGCCACCAGCCGATCTGCCGTTCAGCGCCTTTGACTTGTGGATCGTAATGCGCTGCTTCGCCGATCTCCTCTGCACCCGCGCCATCCAACGGCAATCGCCGCGCTGCCTTTACGCCCAGATCGAGCAGCAGATTGCAGCCCGCGAAGAAGGTGCCCACCGCCAGCTTCGCCCCGGACTTTGCTCCTGCCGCAGCGGCATCGATGGCGGACTTACCCGCGCCGAGTGCGGACCTTCCCGTTTCGATCGCTGACGATGCCAGCGCGCCGGCGATCTGCTTTGGATCCATCCCCTCGCTCATCGCCGCTCCTGCCCCAGCACCTGCAACGAAACACCCGACGCATCGCCGCGTTCGACGATCGCCTGCCGCAAGCCCGGCGGAATCTGAAAAACCGTATCCTCTTCCGCGGTCGTACAAAGTTCCAGCTCGCCGGCGCCGAGTTCGCGCAGACGCGTGAGCACCGCCTGCACCACACCCTCCGGCGTACTCGCACCGGCTGTCACGCCTACGACCTTTACCCCGCTCACCCACTCCGGCTTGATCTCATCCGCGCCGTCGATCAGATACCCGCACACACCACGGGTCAGCGCGACTTCCACCAGCCGTGCAGCATTGCTCGAATTCCGCGAGCCGACCACGAGCAGCAGATCCATCCCCTGCGCGGCCATCTCCTTCACCGCATCCTGCCGATTCTGCGTCGCATAGCAGATGTCATCCGTCGGAGGCAGCTCCAGGTGCGGAAATCGCTCGCGCAACGCCGCCAGCACGTTGGCCGTGTCATCCACGCCCAGCGTCGTCTGCGTGAGTACGACGAGTTTATCCGCCGGCGGCAACTGCACCGTCCGCGCCTGAGATTCATTCTCCACCAGCGTGATATGGTCCGGCGATTCGCCGATCGTGCCGATGACCTCGTCGTGTCCTTTATGGCCGATCAGCACGATGTGATATCCCTGCCGCACGAAACGATGAACTTCCAGATGCACCTTCGTCACCAATGGGCACGTCGCATCGATGAGCCGCAGCCCGCGCGAGCGTGCCTCGTCGAAAACGCTCGGCGCGACCCCGTGGGCGCTGAGAATCGCCACGGCACCTGTCGGAACTTCGGACAGTTCCTGCACGAAGATCGCCCCTTTGCCGCGCAGGTCCGCCACGACGTGGCTGTTGTGGACGATCTCGCGGCGCACATAGACCGGCGGCCCGAAGACCTCCAGCGCCAGATCGACGATCTTCACCGCCCGATCCACACCGGCACAAAACCCCCGTGGATTCGCTAGAATGACCTTCATCCGTTCAACCGTACCGTCGCCAGTGTTCGCATGCCGGGGGCCCCACCGCCGCTGCACGCATATCCGGCCGAGAATCATATCCGAAAAATCGCCGCCGTGCCCTCAGGCGCCTCTCAGGCGATCGGATTGGAAATCCATCCCGTAGATCGGTTAAAATAGTCCTGCACGAGCCGCCTTCCTTCGAGAGTTGAAATCATTATGAATAGACGGTCCACCCAAAGCTCCCAGCGAACGCTGATTTCCATGATCTGGCTCCTGGCCGCATTCGGTTGCGGACCGAGACCTGATACGGCGCGCGCCACGGCATCCTTCATGGGTCTGGGTGATCTGCCCAACGGCCTCGGCGCAAGCGTCGCCAACGCCGTCTCCGCGGATGGTCGTGTGGTGGTCGGCGGTGCCGAGGTTGTCGGCGGCTACGAAGCATTTCGCTGGACGGCGGAGACCGGCATGATCGGACTCGGTGATCTCGGCGGCGGCGCGCTGAACAGTTCGGCACGCGGCGTGTCCGCCGACGGCGGCATCGTCATCGGCAGCGGCGATTCCTCTAACGGCCGCGAGGCCTTCCGATGGACCATGGACGGCGGCATGATCGGGCTGGGTGACTTCGCTGAGGAGGATTACTCGAGCTTTGCAACAGCGATCACTCCGGATGGTTCGGTCATCGTCGGCGCCGGTTCCGGCGGCTTCTTCCCCACGGCGTTTCGCTGGACGCAGGAGAACGGTCTCGTCAATCTCGGTGGCCTCCTTCCGTTCGGCTCATTCAGCGTCGCCGGAGATGTCAGCGCCGATGGCAGCATCGTCGTCGGACAGAGCGTGTCATCAAACGGTAACGAGGCCTTCCGGTGGACACAGGCAACCGGCATGGTGCCGCTGGGCGATCTTCCCGGAGGCCCGTACGCCAGTCTCGCAGCAGCCATCTCAGCCGACGGAAGCGTGATCGTCGGCCTCTGCTTCACGGAAGACGGCCACCAGGCCGTCCGCTGGCTCGACGATGGCGCCACGCTCGTGCCGCTGGATCACCTGCGCGGCAATGCGCCGGTCAGTGCAGCCACGGCCGTCTCTGCGGATGGCAGCGTCATCGTCGGCAGCATGACGGACGAACTCGGCCAGCGGGCCTTCATCTGGGATGAGGCAAACGGAATGCGCGATCTGCAGCAGCTTCTCACGGGGCAGTTCGGGCTCGACCTGAGCGGATGGACCCTGACCGACGCCACGGCCATCTCCGCGGACGGGCTCGTGATCGTCGGCTTCGGCACCAATCCACAGGGGCGCGTCGAGGCCTGGCGCGTCCAATTGCCCGAACCGGGAACGATTTCACTCCTCGTAATCGCTGCTCTAGCAATGCGACGGCGCAGAGTCTAACAGCCCGTGGCAAAACCCACGGATTTGGCGCGGCGGTTGTGTTCAGGCGGCTTGATGGTACCACGGCGCCGGTGGTCTACTGAACGCCGCTGAGATCACCGGAGACCCCATCGAGCGCCCACAG
>CAADHA010000030.1 GCA_900696685.1 uncultured Planctomycetota bacterium | reverse complement strand
CGAAAAATCTGGAAGGAATGCTCCGAGGGGCGGTGGCGCAGGCAAAAACGCGTGTTGCAGAAGTCGCTGCGGTTAAGCGTCTTTCCTTTCCGGCACGGGAGTGACGGGGCTTTGACTCGATGCCTCGATACCTTGATGACTCAATCCTTCACTCCGCTTTCTCGCGCACGTGGTAGCGCATCGCCGCCCACTCGATGCCGCGTTCGTGGCGGAGGTCGGCGGCGGCGTGGCGGAAGACGCGGGCCGTCTGCACGCAGCCGAGCGGGAAGCGCCACAGCGCGCTCCACGGCAGGCCCTGCATCGCGTACACACGGCTCAGCGCGAGCAGTTGCACGAGCAGCGATGCGCTCGCGAGGAGGATGAGCGACCACCCCAGCGGCGCATCGCGAGCGACGACGGCCGCACCGAGTGCCAGCGCCGCGGCCTGGATTGCGGGCGAGGCCGCGAGCAGGCGCAGGCGCCACACGTGCGACAGGAGGCGCGGGACGTTGCGGTTGGCCGCCTCGATGAAGATGCGCCGCCAGCCGCGGTCGAACTCCTCCATCGACTCGTACATGCGCACCTTGAACATCTCTTCGGCGAGGACGAGTCCCATGCGATGGCCGAGGAAGTCCAGCCGTCGCGCAAAGCGAAGGTCTTCGAGGATGGCGTCGCGGATCTTCTGGTGCGTTCCGACGGCTTCGTAGGCCGCACGCCGAAACAGCATGAACTGTCCGTTGGCGAAAGGCCGCCGGCCGGGGCGGTCGTTGCGGTTGGCGCGGTGGATCGGGTACATCGTCATGAGCGACATGGCCGCGACGGGCTGGGCGGTGCGCTCGAAGGGCCGCGAAGACGAGAGCGTGCCGAGCAGGCTGAGGAAGTCGAGGCGGTGCCGCGACGCCAGGCCGACCGCGGCGCGGACGAGGTCGGGATGAAAGGTCGTGTCGGCGTCGGCAAAGAGGAGCCACTCGCCGCGCGCCTCCTGCGCCCCGCGCCACGAGGCGTGGCACTTGCCCGACCAGCCGTCGGGGCACTCGTTGATCTCGACGAGTTTGACCGCAGCGCCATCCCTGCCTCTGCCCGGGAGAGTTGGGGCTTGGGCGTCGGGCCTCGCTTGCTCAATGTGGCGCCGGACAATCTCGGCAGTGCGATCGGTGCAGCGATCGGCGGCGATGATGATCTCCAGCGCAGGGTAGCGGCTCCCGCGCAGCATCGTCAGGGCGTGGTCGATGAACTGCTCCTCGTTGTGCGCGGGGATGATGATGGAGACAAGCGGCCGGCCGCCCTCGGGCGGCGACGCATCCAGGCCGGCGCGGACGCGCGGCATCGAGCGGTTCGCCAGGCGGATGAGCCACAGCGCCATCGACCAGTAGACCAGCAGCGACGCGCACCACAGACCGAGGAGCCAGCCTGCCAGGACCATGATCGTGGATAGAGGCATGAGGCGCTCAGGCTCCAAACCGCGGGCGGTTCCCGGCGTTATCATCATCCTATGGTCCCTTCGGGCGAGAGCGCCGGCGCATCGCAGCCCCGCAGTCCCGCGCGCGGCGGACTGTATCTCTTCACGATCGACGCCATCCGCCAGGTCGATCGGCTCGCGGTGAGCGAGTTCGGTCTCAGCGGCGCGGTCCTGATGGAGAATGCGGCGCGCAGCGCGGCCGCGGAAGCCATGCGGATGCTCGCCCGGCGCGAACACGGCGGGCGTGCGCTGATCTTCTGCGGCGGCGGCAACAACGGAGGCGACGGCCTGGCGCTGGCGCGGCACCTACACAACGCCGCGATCGACGTTGAGATCGTCCTCGCCTTTGAACCCGATTCCGCCCGCCTCTCCGACGAGGCCGCGATGAACCTGCGCTGCTGCCGGCGCATGGGCCTGTCGATGATCGTCGCGGCCGACGCGGCAACTGCGGCCCGCCTGACCGAAGGCGGCGCGCCGCAGGCCGATCTCGTCGTGGATGCGCTGCTCGGCACCGGATCGAGATCAGCGCCGCGCCCGCCGCTCGACCGCCTCATCGAGTGGATCAACACGTCCGAAGCGCCGGTGCTGAGCATCGACGTTCCCAGCGGACTCGATGCACAGACCGGCGAAGCCCCCGGCGCGTGCGTGCGTGCCGACCTGACGCTGGCGCTGGTGGGGATCAAGGCGGGGTTTCTGGAGGCCCGCGCCCAGCCCTTCCTCGGCGAGATCGTGATCGGCGACATCGGCGTGCCCCGCGAACTGTGCGAGAGGCTGGGGGAGCGACTCGAGATCGAGCCGTCCAGCGCCCCCGAGCCGTAGCCTGTACCGCCCGTTTGCGATCCGCGCCGGGCCTGCGTGCGCGACAGCCGGAGTCCGGTTCGACACCCGGGCGTCAGCGGCGCCCCCTCCCGGTTGCCTGCGGGCTTCGGGCTGCGATAATCCCTGTTCTCCGATGGATCGGGGCGGCCGCCTCGGGCCGAGCCTGTCCGCCGGTCTTCGCATTCCGGTTCCCCCAGACACGCGACTCCGCAGAGGTTGCCTCGACATGGCTCACACCGTCTCTTCCCGCAAGCGAATCCGCCAGAACCACGCCCACAACGCCCGCAACCGCTGGCGCAAGAAGCGCATTCAGAGCGCGGTCAAGACGTTCGAGGAGATCGTGGTTCACCACGGCCCGTATGCCGAGGCGGAGAAAGCCTTCGTCGCTGCCTCGTCCGTGCTCGACCGGATCGCGGCCAAGGGAACGATCCACCGCAACCGGGCGGCGCGGAAGAAGAGCCGCATGGCCCGGCGCCTCGCGTCGCTCAGGAAGGCGTGAAGACCGGGCGCGGCCCTGCTGCGCCACGGCGCCGCGTGCGGGGTGGACGGATGCCGCAGTCAACCAAGAGCCAACGCCGCTCCTCTCCCTCCGCAAACGCGCCCTCGAGCCGCAGATCTCCGCGCCCCCAGCGCAGCCGCGGCGGTCCCGATCCGACCGGCGCAGCGCTGCGACAGGCCGCCCGCGCCGGCGGCCCGCTCGACCTCGGGTGGTATCTCGACCTCTCGCAGCGCCCGCTCCAGATTCTTATCTTCCTTCTGCCGCTCGTTGGTCTCTACGAAGTGGGCACGTGGCTCTACGCCTCCGGGGCGGCCATCGGCGCCTCCGGCGACGAAGCGATCATCGTCAGCGCCCGCAAACTTCTCAGCGACTTCTTCGGGGCCTTCGGCGTCAGCGGCCTGTATCTGCCCGGCCTGGCGCTGATCACCGTCCTGCTGGTCTGGCACGTCCTGGCGCGCGATCCGTGGGAAGTGCACCTCGGCGTGCCGCTGGTCATGCTCGTCGAATCGTTTCTCCTGGCGATTCCTCTGCTGGTCCTCGATCAACTGATTCAGCGCCTCTTCGCGGGCAGTGCCGGCCCGGCGCTGGCGCTGCTCAGCGCTCCGCCCATCGAATCGCTCTCATGGCAGGCGCGCCTGACCCTGAGCATCGGGGCGGGCCTCTACGAGGAACTCGTTTTTCGCATGATCATCATTGCGCTGGTGCACATGGTGCTCGTGGACTTCGGGAAGATGAAGTCCGGCGCAGGCGCCCTCATCGCCCTGCTCGTCTCCGCGGTGGCGTTCACGTTCTATCACGACGTCAAGGTGGGCGGCGTGATCCAGCCCGACCTCGTCGCGTTCTTCCTCCTCTCGGGCCTGTTCTTCGCGAGCGTCTACGTGGTGCGCGGGTTCGGCGTCGTCGTCGGCGCCCACGCGATGTACGACGTTCTCGTGATCGTGATTCATCCGCTGGTGGCGGGCGGGCATGCGTAAGAGGCGAGTCGGCGCCCTCGTTCAACGAGGATGGACATCAGGTTCGGCAATCGGCGCCGTTCGTCAATCCTCTTCCGCATGGGGCTTGTAGGCGGCGACGACTTCGGCCTGGATGTGGGCCGGCGTCGGCTCGTCGTGGCTGTATTCCATGGTGTACGAGCCGGTGCCCTGCGTCATCGCCTTGAGCGAAGCCGCATAGGACATTACTTCGGCAAGCGGCGCTTCGGCGGTGATGATCGCCATGCCCCCTGCGAGCATGTCAGTCCCCTGGATGCGGCCGCGGCGGCCCATCAGGTCGCTGGTGATGTCGCCCATGTAACTCGAAGGCGTTGTCACTTCGAGTTTGACGAACGGTTCAAGGAGGCGCGGCTTGGCCTTGTTCACGGCATCCATGAACGCCCGCTTTCCCGCCGTGATGAACGCGACTTCCTTCGAGTCCACCGCGTGATACTTGCCGTCGTAGACCGCGACGCGGATGCCCTGCATGGGATAGCCGGCCACGCAGCCGAGCTGCAGAACCTGGCGCACGCCCTTTTCGATCGCGGGCATGAACTGCTTGGGAACCGAGCCGCCGAAGGTGTCATCGACAAACTCGAATCCTTCCTCGTGATCGGCCGGGAGGGGTTCGACCCGGAGATAGACCTCTCCGAACTGCCCCGCGCCGCCGGTCTGCTTCTTGTGGCGATGGTGGCCCTCGGCCTTGATGCTGATGGTCTCCTTGTAGGCGATCTTGGGAGGCGCCGTGTTCACCTCGAGATTGAAGCGGCTCTTGAGGCGCTCGATGACCACGCGCAGGTGAAGTTCGCCGATGCCGCGCATCACCATCTCGTGCGTGGTCGAGTCGCGGCTGAAGATGAAGGTCGGGTCTTCCTCGGCGAGGCGAGTGAGGGCCTGGCTGATCTTGCCTTCTTCGCCGCGCTTCACGGCCGTGACGGCCAGCCCGTACATCGGCGTAGGCTGCGGAATGGACCTGGCGCGGATGGACGCGAATCCGAGTTCGCCGTGAACAACGGCGTCG
Source organism: uncultured Planctomycetota bacterium (assembly GCA_900696685.1). GTDB lineage: Bacteria > Planctomycetota > Phycisphaerae > Phycisphaerales > UBA5793 > UBA5793. Next base: position 1,682 of record CAADHA010000030.1, on the reverse strand, counting down.
TAATGCATCTCGTCGATCTTGGCGACGGCAACAATGTCGCCCGGAAGGGCCTGGTGGCACTCGACGTGGTCCTTGCCCTGCAACTGGAAGATGTGCGCGAGGCGGACGGGCTTGCGGTGTTCGCCGATGTAGACCGAATCGCCGCTCTTGAGCGTGCCCTGGTGGATGCGGAACGCGGCGAGTTTGCCTACGAAGGGGTCGGCGGCAATGCGGAAGACGTGGCCGACGAGGGGCTTGGAGGCGTCGGCGGTCGGCAGCCACTCCCTTTCCTCGTCTCCTTCCTTGGCGCGAACGAAGAAGGGTCTCGGGTTGGCCTCAGCCGGGCTGGGGCAAAGGCGCGTGATGACATCGAGCATCACTTCGACGCCCGTTCCCTGCTCTCCGCTCACGAAGAGGATGGGGACGAGATGCCCTTCGCACATCGCCTTCTTGAAGGCGGCGGCGAGTTCCTCGGGCGAGAGTTCCTCGCCGCCGAGGTAGCGCTCCATCAGCGCTTCGTCGATCTCGACGACCTGGTCGATGAGCGCCTGGTGGGCCTCCTCGACGCTGCTGAAGTCGGGAGCGCCGGCGTCCGCGGTGCGGTAGAAGCAGCGGGCGATGCCCGTCGCGCCCCCCGTAGGCAGGTTGATGGGCAGACACTCGCGGCCGAAGGTCTCACGCACCTGCTCGACGAGTTCCTCGAGATGATCGCGGCCGAGTTGCATCTTGTTGATGACGATGAAGCGGGGGAGGTTCTCCTCCGTGGCGAGGCGCATCATGCGCCGTGTCATGTTCTCGATGCCGCGCGTCGCATCGATGACGACGCAGACGGCGTCCGCGGCGGCGACCGCCGCATTCGCCTGCCCGACGAAGTCGGGATAGCCCGGCGTATCGATGAGGTTGATCCTCGTGCCGTTCACCATCACGTGGACGATGGCGGAGTTGAGGCTGTGCTTGTGGGCCTTCTCCTCCGGCTCGTAGTCGCACACGGTGTTGCCGTCCTCGACGCGGCCCATGCGGCCGATGGTCTTGGTGACCTCGAGGATCCGCTCCGCGAGCGTGGTCTTGCCGGAAGCAGCGTGGCCCACGAGGACAATGTTGCGGATGTTCGCGGTGGTGTGGTCGGCCATGTCAGTCTCCCATTGGGGCACAGACGCGGTGGACGAAGGCGGACTGCCTGCCCGCCTTCGGAGCGAAGGAAAGTGTACCCGCCGGGGGCGCGGCGGGCGTGCCGGAGATTGGCGAACATCGGGGCCGGATCGGAGTCTTCCGCAGGTTGGGGCGAAGGCTCATCGTCGCGGGCGCGCGTCGAGTCTCAATGCCGCTCACACAATGGGCCCCAGGCGCCGGTGGTACGGGCCTTCAGCCTGTACGAACAGACATGCGGAAAGCCTGCACCGCAGCCCATGAGGCTCTCGTGTCATCCCGCAATGTCACGGACGAGTGCCGCGGCGCTGCGACGGCAGAGAAGATCACGCCGGCGATTTCATCGCCTGTGCCGCAGGGAGTCGCTCAGGGACCAGGCGGAACGAGCGTGGGTCTCCAGAAGAGCATGTAGAGCGCCCGGTGGTCAGTCGGCCCCGCGACCGTGTGCGCCGGCACGTCGAACGACGACGCCGTGAACACTTCATCAGAGAAGATGAGCGGTTCGAGCGGCTCGAAGTACTTGGGCGACAGCCCGCTTCTCAGCAATTGCCCCGCGG
>CAADHA010000029.1 GCA_900696685.1 uncultured Planctomycetota bacterium | reverse complement strand
CCGCGGGCGTCGAGGATCAGGCCGACGGTGCCGCCCTTCACCTGCCGCTCGATGCGCTTTCCCGGCCCGGCGCCGCAGTCGAAGCCCTTGTGAGGCTCGATGGACACCATTGCCGTCTCTCCCTGCCCGAGAGGGAAGAGTCGCACGTCGCCGTAGAGCATCTCGCCGGACTCGTTGAGCGTGCGTCCCTTGATCTGGTAGGAGAAGCAGGGCTTGCCATCCCGGCCTTGTCCCTTCGCCGCGATGCACGTCCCGAGGTAGATCAGGCAGTCTTTCTCGAACACCTCGGTCGCCGCCTTCGGATGCACCTCCGCGAGCACGCCGAGGTGCGGCATCATGAAGATGGAATCCTTCGCCAGCGTCGTGAATCCCTCCGGCTCAAAAGCGTCGATGAGCAGCATCGCCGTCTGGTTCATTCGCGGCGCGTGGCTGAGCACGCCCCCCGACGCCACCAGCAGGTCGAGTTTCATGTTGTCCACGATCGTCTGTCCGCTGGTCTGCTGGCTGAAGGTGTCGCCGACGGTGCGCTGCTGCTGCACGCCCTTGAGCGTCGTGGCGAACTCCTTGTGCTGCTGGTAGGCCAGGCGCAGCGCCTCGCGCGCCACCGCCTGCTCGAAGATGAGGGCTTCGCGCGTCTGCGGGATCGTCGTCGGGCGGATCATCTTGTTCTTCACCCGGTTGCGCAACTCGCGCTCATCCATGTCGAAGTGGACCCAGCGCAGAATCTTCGGCATCGTCGCCTCGGCGCAGACGTTGCTGATCGAGTAACTCATCCCGAGGTTGGCGCTGACGGTGCGATTGAAGGTCTTGTCGAAGACGCTGAAGACGTCCGTCGTCGCCCCGCCGATGTCCACGCCCACCGCGTTGATGCCCTGCGTGTTGGCGATGGTCTGGAGGATGTTGCCCACGGCGCCGGGCGTGGGCATGATCGGCGCATCGGTCCAGGTCATGAGCTTGTCGTAGCCCGGGGCATGGGCCATCACGTGCTCGAGGAAGACATCGTGGATCCGGTCGCGCGCCGGGCCGAGATTCTCGTACTCAAGAACCGGCCGCAGATTCTCAACGACCGAGAGTTCCACATCGGAGTCAAAGGTCTTCACGACGAGCGGGGCCGCATCCTTGTTGCCCGCGAAGATGATCGGCAGGCGGTACTTGCCGCCGAATCGCGGCCGCGGCTTGGCCGGTGCGATCAACTCCGCGATCTGGACCACCTGCGTCGTGTTCCCGCCGTCCACCCCGCCGGAGATGAGGATCATGTCCGGCCGCAGTTCGCGGATGCGCTGGATCTGGTCATGCGGCTTGCGCTTGTCGTTGCTGGCGATGGTGTCCATGACGATCGCCCCGGCCCCCAGGGCCGCCCGCTTGGCGCTCGCCGCCGTCATCTCCTTGATGACCCCGGCGACCATCATCTGCAGACCGCCGCCCGCCGAGGACGTCGAGATGTAGATGTCGCACCCTTCCGTGTCGGTCGCCGGCTGGATCAGCCGCCCGTGGTCATCCACGAACCGCCGCCCGGCAAGTTCGCCGACCTCGGTGACGGCGTTGATCACACCCATGGTGACGTCGGCGAAAGGCTCCTCGACGGTGGTGGGCGCCTCGCCGCGGTGCGTCTGGCGGTAACTGTCCCCGATCTTCTGGATGAGGATCGCCTTGGTCGTCGTGGAGCCGCAGTCGGTCGCCAGGATGACCTTGATTCTGTCCGGATCGATCTTTTTCATCGGCACAGTGTAGGAAGGGTCCAATGCTCAAGTGGCGGCGGCGGCGGCTCCTTCATGCGATTATCCAGTTGCGGCCGGTCCGACCGGATCGTCGCGCGCCGACCAGCAGAACTTTCGCTCGTGCGCCTCCTCACCTCTGCGCCAAGATGCGGTCAATGACAGCCTGATCATCCGTCAGCAGCCCTGCCTCGACGAGTCGCGGAATGACTTCCGCCCAGCGCTCCTCCAGCGCAAAGACCCGCTTGAAGATCGGCAGCGCATCATCCACCTTGCCCGAGCCCACCAGTGTAACCGCGCGCCAGAAGGGAATCTCGACGATGCTCGGCGCAAGGAGTTCGGCGCGCGTGTACTCCCGGTTCGCCGATTCGAAGTCGCCGTGCTCGATCGCGAGATCGCCCGCGTTCATGTGGTTGTACGCCCGCTGAATGCCCACCAGCCGCCGCAACTCCTTTACAGGTTCGGGATGATCCTCAACGCGCAGGTCGAAGAGTCGGTCGATCCACGGCTTGCCCGTCGCCTCGCCCGAGACGATCACAATCGCCGCCGACTGTCGGCCGCGGATGTCTCCGCCCTCGTGCTCCGCGGCTTCGAGCGCAGCGAGCAGTCGCTCGGCCAGATCACCGTGGGTGCGCCGGTAGGCTTCGGCCATCGCACCCCACACTGTGTCCTTTTCCATCAGATTGGCCTGCACGGAGAACTGCCCCTCTTCATCAGCCGCGTGTCCCGCCTCGCGGATGCAGCGCTCGCCCGTGTGCGCGGCGACGAGGCCGTGCCGGTCGATCATCGCGACTTGGCGCACCGCGCGGCCCTCATCCGCGGCGAGCAGACCGGCCAGGGCGGCCGGGGCGCTCTTGCCCACACGCATCATGTCCAGCCCAAGCGGCCCGTATGCCGGATCGACGAGCGACTGCGTAGCGACTGCGCCGACGCCCGCTTCGACCCAGGGGACGATCGGCCCCACGGAGAACCAGTGTGACTGAACGGCAACTCCCATCTGGCCCGTCATGGGATCGCGCGCCACGATCGAGTAGGTCGAGACGGGCCGGGACGGCAGTGTCCCGAGTAACCGGGACTCGGTGGCTGGACCGGTACATCCCGTCAGGCCTGCGATGCCCAGGCACGCGCCCATTGCTGCCAGGACGAGGTTGGCACGCATGTTCATCACACTCCTCCGATTTCCGCTGCGGTGGATTCCGAACGTTGCCGCTTGCCATCGCAACGTCCTACCTGCAAACGAGTGCGGCGGCGACAGCGGCGAGGATTGCCTCCGGCTCACTCATGCGGCCGGGGCCTTCGGTGCGGCAAGCCTGCCAGCCGCTGTCGGGGCCGACGATGGTGAAGCCGTCCTCCCGCAGTTGCGCCAGCGCCCGCTGCGTCGCCGGCTGGCTCCACATCACCGCGTTCATTGAGGGCGCCAGCAGGCAGGGTTGCTTCCTCCGGTCGATCGCCGACGCGACAAGCGACACGACATCATCGGTGCGGCCGATCGCGAGTTTGGCCATCATGTCCATCGTGCATGGCGCGATGAGCAGCAGGTCGGCGCTGCGCGCGAGGGTGATGTGCTGCGGGTCAAGCGATTCGAGGTGCTCCCACTGGCTCGTGTACACCGGCCGGCCCGAGAGGGCCTGGAAGGTCAGGGGAGTCACGAATCGCGTCGAGGCCTCCGTCATGAGAACAGTAACTTCGGCCCCGGCCTGGACGAGGCGGCTGACCACGAACGCAGACTTGTAGCATGCGATCCCGCCGCTCAGGCCGACGAGGATCCTGCGGCCGCGCGCTGCAAGGGCGGCATCGTCGCGGCGGGTTGGACTGGCGGCATCGGACATGGATCACCGGCGGAAGCCGGGGCAAGCGACGGTCAAATCCGGTCGCCGGCGCCGGCTCAGAGGACTTCGGCCGGCTCCGACGAGGTCCGTGCCGTCGGCTCTTGTTCGTAGGAGAGTAAACCCCGCCGGACTTCCTCGATCACCAGTTCAAGGTCGGTCCGGCCGCCGCGCTCGACGAGGGGCCGGGCGCCATCCATGAGTTGTCCCCATCGGCGCTGAATCATGGAGGCGAGGCGGAACTTGCCTCCGACGCGGCGGACCAGTTCATCATCCTTGAGCGCTTCGATCATGATCGGCGGAGCCTCCGATTGTGGCGGATCACCCGAACGGGCGGTTGGTGGCCTGTGGTAAAAGGGATGATAGTGAGCCGGTTCGAGTCGTTCCAGCGACTATTTTCACGCACGAGGCGGAAAATGTGCGCTTCATCCGCCGGCGGCGGGTATAACTGACACCTAGAAGATGGTCGGCGAAGTGTCGGGGGCAGGTTGTGGCGCCCGGCGCCGGCAAGTGATTCCTACAGTCCCAGATTGAAGGAGAAGGACCATGCGATCGACTGTTTCCCGTCTCATCGTTTCCGGAGGTGCCGTGTTCGCTGTCGCTCTGGCCGCTCAAGGGCAGGTCACGTTCTACACGGGCACAAGCCGAATCGTCAATTCGGACGGCTCGCTGCCGTTCAGCGACATCACGCAGAACGGCCAGACACTGGTGAACTACCAGTCCGCCGGCCTGCGCGTCCACGTGAACGACTTCGCGTTCGTTTTCACTCCCTGCGGCTTCAACAACCCGAACGTCTACTACCCGAACGGCGGCGTCGGCGAGCGGATCAACGTCACCAAGGTCAATGGCGGAGACTTCGCGATTCTGGAGACGCAGGTGTCCCACGGCTTTGGGGGCTGCACGATCTTCATGTGGGCCAGCGCGTACAACAACGGCAACCTGATCGCCCATTTCGACGCCGACGTGCAGGGCGGCACGCTCATCGGCTTCGAGGGCGTCTTCGATGAACTGGTCATCGGCTCCTACCAGAACGCCCAGGTCCGCGACACCCACGACGAGTTGGCGCTCAACGCCATCGCCCTGGACAACATGCAGCATGGAACCGGCCAGTCCCGCTACACGTGCGCAACCTCAGGTCCCTGCCCCGGGACCAAGACGATTGCCTGGACCGGCGCTGAGCCCAACCGTCAGCAGGGCATTGTCTTTGCCTCCAGCCAGGGCAACTTTATCATTCCCGGCGGCGTCTGCCAGGGAACGCAGCTCGGTCTGAGTTCACAGAACATCCAGCTCGTGAACACGATCCCCACCGGTCCCAACGGAACGGGCCAGGTCAACGGCCAGGCAGGGCCGGGCGCCTGCGGCGGGTTCATCCAGCTCATCACGGTGCCATCCTGCGCCACAAGCAACGTCGCTCCGATCTGACGATCCGGACGATTCGCGTGACAACAGAGAGACGGGCGGGCCTTCCCGCCCGTCTCTCTCATTTGACGCCGTTCAGGCCTGCGGGCGTTATCGGCTCAGGGAATTACTGTCTTCGCTCAATTCTGGACGCGCTGTGACTTGACTTTCCGCGAAGATATGGCACACTTGGGCCGCCCCGACGCGAGCAGACTCCTGCATACCCGGACTCGATTGGCACGATCGAACCGAACGCAGGCCAGGCGTCGGGGCACGATCACACGGCTGATCTCAGCCACAACCCACAGCAGCAACACCAGAGGAGAAGGAAAATCCACATGTCCATGCACGTGTTTCGCGCCGCAGCCGCCGTCGCCGTTCTCGCCGTCGGAGGGGCTGCGTCCGCCGACATCATCAACATCGCCGCCGATATGGGAAACAGCGAACACGGCCTGGGCAACTTCTCAGGCACGATCGAGTACAACTTCCTTTCCGGCGACAGCGGACAACTCATCATCTCTCTGACGAACACAAGCGAGCCTTCCAACGGCGGGTTCATCACCGCACTGCTCTTCAACATCGGCGCGCCGCAGCGCAGCGGGACCGACACCGCCTCGCTGGTCTTCAGCACCTACCCGGACTTCGTCACGATCGCAGGGCCGGGGATCAGTGGCGCACCCTACGGGCTCTTCGACGCCGGCGCAGGTCTCGGCGGCACGTTCCAAGGCGGCGGCAGTCCGGATGGCGGCATCCCCGTCGGCCAGACGGGCATCCTCGAGTTCCTCGTTGACTCGCCCTTCGCCTCGGTCCTGAGCGCATCCAGTTTCATCTCGGGCCCCAACGAGTTCAACTTCCTCGTCCGCTTCCGCGGCTTTGAGGACGGGGGCTCGGACAAAGTTCCTGTGCCGGTTCCCGGGTCGGTCTTCCTGCTCGGCCTGGGCGCGATTGCTGTCAGCAGCCGGCGGCGCCGCGCCTGCTGACTCGCGGCCTTCTCGATCGATGACGCCTCCCGCGCGACGCGCCTCGGACCATCCGGGGCGCGTCGTTCACTTCCAGGCCGGCCCGTCGTCTTGCGCCGGCCGAAGAACAAATGGGACAGGTACATTTATTTTCAGGCCGGAATCACCTGTAAGTTATTGATTTTCAAAGAGATAAAATGTACCTGTCCCTTTTGTTTGCGCCCATTTGGAGGCTTGCGGGCGCGAAAGACGCGCGCGGCACGATGGGAGAATGCCGCAACTCAGCCGCCCCGCCGCGGACCGCGGCGCCAGGTTCACGCACTCCACGCGTTGCGCCACATCCGGATGGTCATTTCCGCCTCGACGCCCTAGCATCGCGTCACAACGATTCGAGGGCTGCGGAGCATCATGAGCATCACTGAGCGCGAGATCGACTTCCGGATTCCCCGTACGACGGACTTCGACGGCGAGACCGAGGGGCCGGGCCGCGACGGCCTTGAGCCTCAGACGCAGGTCGCGCCTTCGGGCATCGAACTCGAGGACGTCCAGACAGAGGAAATGCTCGTCAACATGGGGCCGCAGCATCCGGCCACGCACGGCGTGCTCCGCGTCGTTCTTCGCACCGACGGTGAACTGGTCCTCGAAGCCGTCCCGCACCTGGGGTACCTGCACCGCTGCGCCGAGAAGATCGGCGAGAGCATTCCGTACTACAAGTACATCCCCTACACGGACCGCATGGATTACGTCGCGGGGATGAATGAGAACTGGGCCTTCTGCCTCGCCGTCGAGCGACTGGCCGAAATCGAGGTGCCGCGCCGGGCCGAGTTTCTCCGCGTCATCGTCGGCGAACTTCAGCGCATCGCCAGCCACCTTGTCTCCTTCGGCACCTACGGCCTTGACATGGGCGCCTTTACGCCCTTCCTCTACGCCTTCCGGGAGCGCGAGTACATTCTCGATCTCTTCGAGATGGTCTGCGGCGCGCGGCTGACGTATTCCTACTACACCATCGGCGGATTGACGCACGATGTGCCGGACGGCTGGCTCGACAAGGTCGGCGAGTTCCTCAATTACTTTGAGCCCAAGATCGACGAGTACAACGACCTCCTGTCCTACAACCGCATCTTCACCATCCGCACGGGCAACGTGGGAGTGCTGAGCAAGGAGCAGGCGATCGCCTGGGCCTGCACGGGCCCGGTGATCCGCGGCAGCGGCATTCCCTATGACCTGCGGCGCGACAAGCCGTTTTCCGTCTATCCCGAACTGGATTTCAACATCTGCGTCGGCACGGGCCGCTTCGGCACGGTGGGGGACTGCTGGGACCGCTACTGGGTGCGCATGCTTGAGATGAAGGAGTCGGTGAAGATCATCCGCCAGTGCCTGAAGATGATCCCCGACCCGAGCGATGACAGCGCCACCGGAGGCCGCCACCGCGTCAAGTTGCCCAAGAACTTCAAGCCCGATGCCGGCGAGGTCTACGTTGAGATGGACAACCCGCGCGGCGTGCTGGGCTTCTTTGTCGAGAGCCAGGGGCAGACGCTGCCGTACCGCGTCAAGGCGCGCAGCGGAGCGTTCTGCAACCTGAGCGTCCTGCCGGAACTGTGCCGCAACGTGCTGCTGGCGGATGTGCCGGCGATCATCGGCTCCATCGACATCGTGATGGGGCAGGTGGACCGGTAAGAAGGCGGATCAGGGGCCGCGCGCAGACGCGCTCCAGCCTCCATCGCGTCGGAACATCTTTCCGCGCGTCTCGATCACCTGGAGGTAGGTCATCTTCTTCGCGTGACCGTCCGCGAAGACCCACTGGTTGGTCGCGGTGTCTCCCGGGCGCATTTCCTGTCCGGGCGGTACATTGCCGTGGGCGGAGTTCTGACACTCGGTGAAGTAGCAGCCGTGGAATCCGATTCGACGGACATCGGCCTCGCGTCGGGTATTGATTCCAATGTTGTTCATGTCGCCGGCCATGGCGAACGTCTCGGGCATCTTCACCATGTCGGAGCGGCACGGCGACATGTTGCGTCCCTCGGAAGGCGCGCCGTAGTTCAGGCCCGGCTCATGGCTCAGACCCATCGCACCGGCGGGCGTGTCCTGCGCGTAGTAGTTGCGCCCGAAGGCGTACACGGGCAGACCGTAACTCACGTCCTTCCAGCGAAGTTGCTCAAAGCCCGGCACAATGTCGCTAAAGCCGGAAAAGCTCTCGTAGCGCTTGGGCGCAATGTCGCATTGCCACATGAACTCCGTCGCGGAGCAGAACTGCTTCAGGCCTCGATACCACGAATGGTTGAGCAGATCGCTTCGGTTGTTCGTGAGGTAGCCCGGCGCAAAGAAGTCTCTGTAAAAGGTCGAGTAGGCGTACTGCGCCTGGCCGATCTGGCGCAATTGAGAGAGGCACTTGGTCTCCTTCGCGGAGTATCTGGCTCTGCTCAACGACGGAAGGAGCAAACCGATGAGCAGGGCGATTACCGAGATCACCACAAGCAGCTCCACGAGCGTGAACGCTTTACAATGGCGATGACGCGATGACGCGATGACGCGATGACGCGATGACGCGATGACGCGATGACGCGATGACGCGATGACGCGATGACGCGATGACGCGATGACGCGGTTCTTCATGCTCTCAACTCCTTGCGCGGCGAGTGCCGCGGATCGACGCGACCCATTCGGCAGGGGGCCGGACAGACCCTCGCAACACCATGAGTGTGCGGTTTCGACCGGCATTGTCAAGTCCCGGCGGCCAAACATTTGAGGTTTTTCCCTGAGGCGGCGGACGCACGCAGCCCCTGCCGGCGAAGGAAGCACAGCAGCCCGCCCTAGACTTTGCGGTGCAACCGGCGAGTGAACCTCTCCGCGTGGAGGCGATGACCTGGACGGCTCTGCTGGGCCGATGGCTCGACTTCGCCCGCGCATCCGTCGCCCTTCCCACAGAGGGAGATGGGGGGCGGTGGAGGCAGGCGGTGGCTCCGGTCATCACCCTCCAGGCTGTCTCCTTCGCCCTGAGGCAGCTCGACGACCTGCCGGAGGATGAGCGGGCGCTCGGCCTCGATCGTGCTGAGATTCTGATTCGCCGGGAGTCGGGGACTCTCAATAGTGCGTGGCGCGGCGAGCCGATGCCTGAACTGCTTCTCGACCTCGTGGCCGATGCGGCCTCGGCGCTGCGCGCGGCGACGCTCGGCAGCGCGGTCGAACTGCTCGTGCTTGATGCGCTCCACGGCGGGCCGTTTGCTCCCGATGAATGTCGCGCGATGCCCGAGTGTGCGGCCGCACTCAGCGCGATCGATCGCGGTGCGTTGAGCGGCGAGATTCACCTCGCCCTGCCCGGCACGCTCCTGGCGCCGGGAGAGATCATGGGCTTTCTGATCGGCTGCACGCCGCGCGCGTGGCGGCGCAAGCGCCTCAACGCCGCGGAGGCGTTCCGGGAGGCGCTGCCGGTGCTGGCCGAGGCCCTCGCGCCGGTGAAGACGAGGTACGTCGAATCGCCGCGGCAGGTGTACCGGCAGATGGATGCGATGGGGCGGATCATCGGCGATGTCGCAACGCTGCTGGTGAACGATCCGCTGGCGGGTCAGCCGCTCCTTGTGCGCGTCTGGAGTGATGGTGTTGTGAGTCGGCCGGTCGTCGATGCCGGTGAGCGCACAGCGCAGCAGCGCCGCGCGTGGCCTGCGGGTGGTTTGACCGTCACCGCTTCAGATTGAGCAGCAGGAATGCGATGACACTGAGTTGGGCGAGGAGGGTGATGCCGACCCACGGCGTGGCGGTCGCGGCGTCGAGGTACACTCCGAGCAGCACGCCGACGATGAGCAGCGCCAAGGTTGCCAGCGAGCCGAACATCATCGCGGGCGTGAACTCCCGCTGCGACTGACGCCAGGAGCGTACCTCGCCGAGGAGGTCGTTGAGCAGGCGTTCGGTCGGCGCAGGGTCGCCGCTTTCGCGCGAAGCGCGGGGGCGCTCGATCCCATGTAGTCGCACGGGGATGTGGCGAAGCGGATCGCGGCGTGCTGCGGCGTGCTGCGGCTGGTCCTCCTCCTCGGAATCGGCGACCGGCTGCGTTTCCGAAGAGGCCTGCGCGGCCTCGACCGTTTCGAACTCGGTCTGCACCCTTTCCTCGGCTGCCGCGGCGGAAGCGGCTGCCTTGTCAGGCGACTTGATCTCGACTTCGCGTTCGGCGGCCGCTGGAGGTTGGGGGGCGTTTGCGACGTCGACTTCGGCGCGCGCCGCGGCAGGCGCGGCGATTGCCTTCACTTCGCCGGGCCGGCGCGACGTCACGACGACCGGCGGCGCGGGCGGGGCTGATCGCGTCCTCACGCGGTTCTGCGCGATGATCGCCGCAGCCTCGGCCAGGGACTCCGCCTGGAAGTCGGCGCGCGTCGTCACGCTCGTCTTGCGCGTGATGAGGATCGTCTGGCAGCCCGCGGCGCGTCCTGCTTCGATGTCGCGCTCCTGGTCGCCTGCCATCCAGCACTCGTGCAGGTCGAGGTCGAGGCTGCGGGCCGCTTCAAGCAGCATGCCCGGCTGAGGTTTGCGCCATGGATGCTCGCGCGCGTACTCCTTCACCGTCCCATCGGGGTGAAACGGGCAGTAGTAGAAGCGGTCGATGATCGCGCCTGCCGAGTCGTAGACCATCTGCGCAATGCGCTCGTGGACGGCGTCGACGTCGCGTTCGGTGAATACGCCGCGCGCCACGCCGGCCTGGTTGCTCACGACGATGATGCGATAGCCCAGTTGGCGGAGCGAGCCGACCGCGTGCGCGGCGCCGCGGATAAGGCGGACTTCGTCGGGGTTGCCGAGGTCGCCGTCGTTGTGGATGATCGTGTTGTCGCGATCAAGGAAGATGGCACGTTTCACGGTGGAAGTGTAGGGAGGCGCGAACAAATGATCGATGGATGCGGGCCGCCGGGCGCCGCATCACGCCGATGGTTTCGCGACGGACAGGTGCCCGCATGCCGATGCGCAGGCGACGTTCAACCTGCGGCCGGCGCCGCAGTCTACAGCCTCTCTGACTCATCCTGCGGGCGTTGAACTTCGTTGATCGCATTGGGCGGGCGCCGGCCCCGGAGCGCCGCGAGGATGTTGCGCTGGGCCATCCGGGCCATCTCGGGCCGCGCGCTGCGCGAGGCGCTGCCCACATGGGGCATGAGGCAGACGTTGGGCAGGTCCGCCAGTCCCGGCGCGAGGCGAGGCTCATCTTCGTACACGTCCAGCCCGGCGCCGGCAATTGTTCCCGCGCGCAGCGCCTCGACGAGGGCCTTCTCATCGACGACGGGGCCGCGCGCCGTATTGATCAGGTACGCCGTCGGCTTCATCAGCGCCAGTTCGCGCGGGCCGATGAGGTGGCGCGTCTGCGGCGTGAGGGGGGTGTGAAGCGAGACATAGTCCGCCTCGCGCAATCCTTGATCAAGTTCGACGCGCTGCGCGCGGAAAGGCGCGGACTCGAACTCGGGATGCGGCGTACGCGCCGTATAGAGCACCTTCATCCCCCAGCCGAGCGATCGCATCGCCGTGGCGTAGCCGATGCGCCCTGCGCCGACAATGAGGAGCGTGCGGCCTTCGAAGTCGCCGCCGAGCAGGTGCGTGGGGTCGTAGCCGGCGCGGGTGCTGAACGCGCCGCTGCGCACTTCGCGCTCGCCTTCGAAGAGCCGGCGGGAGACGGCGAGCATGAGGGCCCAGGCCATGTCGGCGGTGGGGGCGGTTACGGCATCAGGCGTATTGCTCAGCCAGATGCCTCGCCTGCTCGCCTCAGCCACATCCATGTTGTCGTAGCCAACGGCGTAATTGGCGACGATGCGGAGATTCGGCCCGGCGGCGTCGAAGAACTCCGCGTTGACTGCTTCGTTGAACTGCGCGAGCACGCCATGCGCACCGCGGATGCGCGCAAGCAACTCGGCGCGGCCTGGACCGATTCCGGGGGGGGCGATCCACAACTCGGTGATCAACCGCTCGGATTCGAGCAGCCCCAGTCCGCCGGCCAGTGTTCGCGTGACGACGACTTTCACGGCCTCACTCCACGGGCCTCCCGGCACATCCGTTCAAGCATCGCCCTTGCGTCCCCCTCGCCGGCGATCGGCCGGAGCGCCTCGACGCGGATGATCCCCGCCTTGGCGCGGATGTCAAAACCCGCGGGATCCACGCCGACGAGCAGCGCCTCATCCACCGCGATGTTGTTGAAGTGCCTGCAGAGCGCTTTCAGATCGGAGCGACGCTCGGAGTTCATCCAACGGCACACGGCCGGCTCAAATGAATCGCAGGGGTTTGGCCGCGTCAGTTCGTCGCCGTCAAGGACCACGCCGCGAAACTTGCCCGCCTCGATTTCGAGGACCAGGCACAGGGCGTCTTCGGGGCGGCCGTGGTAGATCCGCCAGCGGTCGGCGTCGGCGCTTTGACCGTCCTTCTCGACGGCGTTCACCATGAGTTCAAGGGCGCCTTCCTGGTCGGACGGAATGAAGAGCACGAGGGACGGTTCTTCATGCAGCGAGCGTGGACCGAAGATGATCGGCGATCCCGCTGAGCCGACGACGAAGCGCACGTTGCGAAACTCGCCGCCGGCACGGAGCACGGCCGACGTGTGCCGCCGGAGGAAATCGACGGCCCTGGCCCATTCGGGTCGATTGTCGATGGGTCTGTCACTCACGGCGAACCTCAAAGGGGCTGCGGCCGAAGCCTGTGCGTCAGGATCAATGCTATTGTTGGCCGTCAGCGGCGAACGGTGCGAAGAGCGAGGCAAAGTAATGGGGAAGGTCAGTGTGCTCCTGTTCGCGGCGGCGGCGGAGGCAGCGGGGCAATGCAGGCTCGACTTCGAGATCGGGGCCGGCATTGATGCCGCAAAGGTGCTCGATCTCGTGGTCGCTCGATGTCCGGGCGCAGGCGACATCCTGCGCCAATCCGCGCTCGCGGTCAATGAGCGCTATGCAACGCCCGCCACTCCGGTCCGCAGTGGCGATGTCGTGGCGATTATCCCGCCCGTGAGCGGGGGGTAGCCTCGGCGGCCGCTCCGAAGTATGGGAATGCCGGTCGGCATGGCTCGGGAATCCCTCGATAGAATCGACGGGAGCATGAGTGATGCGTCCGCGATCTGGCCAGATTCAGATGTTCTACGACGGCCGTTGCGGCTGGTGCCGCGCGGGCGTCAGGCGCCTGGGCCGCATCGACTGGCTGCACGCCCTGCAACCGGTCGATTACAACACGCTCGACCCGGCGGACCGCCCCGTGCCCGAAGAGCAGTTTGCTCGCGGCATGCCGCTGCGGACGCGGAGCGGGCGCATCCTCGTCGGTTTCCCCGCCGTGCGCCACGCGTTCATTCACACGCCTGCGGGCTGGATCGTGGGCTGGTTGATGTACATTCCGGGCGTGAGCCACCTCTGCTCGCGGATGTACGATGCGTTGGCGCGACGCCGGCCGCGCGACGCAGAGAGCGCTTCGTGCAGGGTTTGAATGAAGCGGGGGCCGTGCAGCGGATCAGCGCCAAGCGACGGTGACGGCCGTCTCAGTGCGGTGATCCGCAGGCCGGGAGACTCGCCACGCAACGGTGGAGACACCGTCAAGCAATTCCCGCCACGCAAACAGCTGTCCGAGGAAGGGATGTGTCGCGTCACTCGTGACCGCCGGCCACTGGCGAATCAGGTCAGCCGCACGCTTTCCATAGAGCACGCCTCGGGCGTGGCTGGTCGAGGAGGACTTGCGGCATGGCCCGTCGAAGGTGCGCAGCCGCTCAATTACTTTCGACTGATGCACAGGATCGGTCGAGGCCACCCACCACGCGCGGTCTGCGGTGATGAGGCTCGACCAGACAATCCGGCTCGGCCAGTTCTCTTCAACGCCCACGAGGCGCAGAGGCATGCCCATTCCTCGCCATGCCACCGTGCGCAGAACCTCGGGCGAGGAGCCGGAGTTGGTCACCGGTCCGTTCGCCGGCGTTTCGGCGCGATTCGGCCAGGCAAGGCGTGTCGTCGCCTCCGCCATGAAGGCGTCCAGTTCAGCCACGGCCTGCTCGGGCGCGCGCATCTCAAGGCCGACGGTGATCGCGGGAGTGCCGCCGGGGGACGAGGAGACCGGCTCGACGACCGTGAACATGGTCGGGCCGAGATGTTCGAGCATCGCGGGCCGGGCGCGAGCAAGGGGCACGAGGGCGAGCATGCCGGCGCCGGCGGTTTTCTCGCAGGGGATTGCGCCCGCCTCGGGCACACGCTCCATGCCGACGTAGAGCGCCTGCTCGCCCAGGGCGTGCAGGAGCGCGACGTTGATCGAGTCTGCCTGATCGGAATTGATCGGACGCGGGTCGTGCGAGCGCAGGAAGTTGATCTGGAGGCGGCTGCGGCGCAGGCGGGCGGCGGCGGCTTCCCAGCGCCCGTCTTCGGCTCCGCGCCGGAACATGCCGAAGTCGCCGGGACCGACGCGCTGCGCTTCGCGGAAGTCTTCGTCGTCGGCGAGCGAGGTTTCGAGGGTGGTCCGGAGCAGGAGCGTCAGGAGCGGACCGGCATCTGCGGCGGCGAGATAGAACCGGCCTTCCCGGTACGCGAATCGCATCGCGTCCGGCCCGGCGGTGTACACCGGCGTGTCATCGATGAACTCGCGCGTGCGGCCGTCGAGCCGCTTGAGCAGGTCGAGGGCCGAAGTCTCGTCCACTTTCGCCATGAGAACCCATCGACTGAACTGCGCGCCCTCCCGCGCGGCCGGCGGACTCTCACCGGCGACAGGGGGGGGGCCGCCCGGCGCATCCCGCCGGCGGGGCGGGCGGACCTCTCGCCGCGGCTCGGGCTGGTCCGTCACCAGCGTGACGCGCTTGCTCAGCAAGACATCGAAAAGGGCACGCGGCTCAACGCCCGCGGAAGCCGCCAGTCCGGTCCACGACCGACCGCTGCTGCTCCGTGCGTACAGGGCGCGAAGACCGGGGGCGAGGGGCGAATCGAGCAGATCAGCAAGGCACTCGCCCGCATCGACGAACGAGTAGTACTGCGTGACTTCCGTCGGCACGAGGCGAGCATCCTCGAACGGGTCGGGGAAGGACTCTTCGCCGGCCGCGCCCAGGGCGCCCGCCGTCAGCCACGCGGCCGCAAGTGCCGCCAGCGTCGACGCAATGGAGGATGGTGCGACGCGGTTCACGGCTCAGCCTATCCCGAGACTCTGAAGCAGGATGTGAATGGACTCTGCGTCCGGCTCCGGCAAAAAGGAGTCATGAAGAGCAGGCAAGGGGCGGTCGGGCCCGCTGCGACGCGGTCGAGGCCGCTCGTGTACATCGTTGCGAGCCTCCCCGGACGTTTGCGGCTCAATGCCGACAGCTTGCTGCGTCGCCAGCGTGCTGCCGACGTCGAACACCAGGCCGCGCACACGGCTCAGTGGATCAATCTCAGCCGGGATCGATTCGATGACCTGCTGAAGGTGTTCAGCCGCCTGCGTTGCCGGCGCCTGGCGCGAGAGCATCATCGACGATCGCATCCACATGCCGAGCACGAACGCAAGGGCGAGAACGCCGGCGACGGCGAGGCGGCGGGTGAAGAGCGCGAAGCGGTGGCCGCGCCGGTCGAACCGGCCTGCGCCGAGACCCAGCCGCTTCAGGATCCGGTCCGTCTGGTCCGGCGCTCGAGGAGCGTCGCGCACGATGTCGATCCATGCGCGGTCCGAGGCGAGGTCATCGAGCGTCGAGACGTCCGAGGCGACGGCATCAAGCATGTGCCGGGCGCTGCGGCCCCGGCCTCGCGCATCGAGATACTCCTCGATCGAACGCGCCCGCCCGGGATCGCGGCCGTCCATGAGTGATTCGGGATGTCTGCGTCGGCGGAACATCGTTTCGCTCTCACGTCCTCGCCGTCAATGCCGGAAGGGGCGCCGGCGCCGCACTCTCCTTCGTTGCGACGTCGGCGCTGAAGAACCGGGCCTCTTCGATCACCGCGCGCATCTTCCGCCGCGCGCGGTGGAGGTGGCTCTTGATTGTTCCCTCCGGCATGTTCAGGTAGAATGCGATGTCAGAGATTGACCATTCCTGCTGGTGAAAGAGAAGGACGATCTCCAGTTGCGTCGGGCCGAGGCACGACAGGCCGGTGGACACCGCCTCGCGCGCCGCGATCCTCGATTCGGTTCGAACGGCTTCTCCCTCCGCCGGGCGTATTGGAGCGCTCCAGGCGTTGACCAGGTCCGTCTCCGACGCAGGCTGGAACTTCTGCATCCAGTTCACGTAGAGCCGTTTGGCGATCGTGAAGAGCCACGTCGAAAAGCGGAAGCGCGGATCGAATCGATCGAGATTCTTCAGGACGCGCACAAACGCCTCCTGAACGACGTCCTCGGCGAGCTCGGGCCGGCCCGACATCCGCAGCATGAAGGCATAGAGCGATTCCTGATGAGCCGCGATGAGGCCCGTGATGGCCTCGGCGTCTCCCGTCTTCGCCCTGCGGATCAGTTCCTGCTCGTTGACTCGGTCCATGCGCATCCTTCAATGTGTGGCCCGACCAATGTCATACCGTAGTCCTGCCGAGGCGTTGCGTCCCCTCCGGCCCGACACCGACAGCCGTCCCGCTCGCCGGTTTTTTACGGCCGCGGCACTTGAGGTCGATCTCGGCGGGCATTGTCTCCTTCCGGCTGAGGCCTGATGACACGCCAGACACGCCAAACCAGTCCTGGATTGACGATTGAGGTCTCAGGGTCACGCCGCTTCCGGGGGCTGCGCCGGCGCGTCCTGGCCGGCCAGGCGCGGCGGGCATGCCGCGTGCTCGGCGTCCCGGAAGGTGAGGTCTCCATCCACCTGGCCTCCAATGCTGAGATTGCGGCCCTGCATGAGCGACACAAGGGCCAGAAGGGTCCGACTGATGTGCTCACCTTCGATCTCACCGATCGGCCCGGCGGGAGTGCTGCCTGGGCCTCGCCGCCGCTTCTCGTGGTTCAGTTAGTGATCGGGGCGGAGGTGGCCGGCCGCGAGGCTCGCGCGCGCGGGCTGGCCCCGGGGCTGGAGGCGCTGCGGTACATAGTTCACGGCCTGCTGCATTGCCTTGGAGAAGATGACCGCGACAAGGAGTCTGCGCGGCGGATGCGTCGGCGGCAGGAAGCCGTGCTTCGGGCGCTTGCGGGCGGTTCCGCGCGGGGCGCACCCGAGGGTCGCGCGGCCCCGCGGCGGCGACTATGATGCAGCGCTGGAGCCGGGTTCGGCGCATCTCGAGGCGCCCCGGCCCTGCCGCCCCGAGGATCGGTCACGCGGTCTCGGCGGCGCGGACGAGAAGAGTCGTGTCGAGGTCCGCCTTTCGTGTCGGATGCATGGATATGGCCGGCTGTGCTCTCCGCCCTCGGCGGCGGATACCTTTCCGCACTTCAGCTCTCGCTTGAGGACTTCACGCGGGGCGACCTCGAGAGCCGCCTCGGTCCAGGCCGGCACACGCGGCGCGTGGACTGGCTGGTGGAGAACATAGACGACGTGATCATCGCCGTGGCGATCTGGCGGCGGGCGTCCTCAGTCATTCTGCTCGCGAGCGTTCTTGCAGGCATCGCGCTGGGAGCGGAATCGCCCTTCTGGCCGATCGTCGGATGGTCCTTTGCCGTCTTCCTCTGGCTGTGGATTGCGCACATCGGGCTGGCGTGGGCCATCTCGGATTACGTCGCAGCGCCAGTCGTCGCGGGTTCGCTCCGCGTGATCCCGCTGATCTACTACTCGATGGTTCCCTTCATCGCGCCGTTGAACTGGCTCAACGAGGTTGTCCGCCGACTCGTCGGCGCCGAGCAGCGCGACGACCTCGAAGAGGAACTCCGGCAGGTCATGGAGGAGGGCCAGCGCGAGGGCGCTCTCACCGGCGTCGAGAAGGAGATGATCGAAGCGATCGTCGACTTCCGCACCTGCACCGTCGGCGAGATCATGACGCCGCGTATTGACATCGACGGAATCGAGCTTACCGACGACCTCCAGGCCGTCAAGCAGAAGGTCATCGATGATGGGCACTCCCGCTTTCCCGTCTACATCGACAGCCTCGATCACATCGTGGGAATCCTCTATGCCAAGGATCTGCTGCCGTTCGTCGGCCAGGGCTCGATGGACTTCCGACTCAAGCCCCTGCTGCGGCAGGCGATACTGGTCCCTGAGTCCCGGCGCATCAGCGATCTCCTCGTCGAGTTCCGCAATGAGCAGGTCCACATGGCCATCGTCCTCGATGAATACGGGGGAACGGCCGGGCTTGTCACCATCGAGGACATCGTCGAGGAGATTGTCGGCGAAATCCGCGACGAGCACGACGTCGATGATCTGCCCGAGCCTGAAGTGGTCCGCAACGAGGACGGCACGGCCGACGTGGACGGACGGGTCCGAGTCAGCGATCTCAACGACGAGATGGGCCTCGATCTGCCTGAGGACAAGGACTACGACACGGTGGCGGGCTGGGTCTTCGCCAGCCTCGGCCGCATCCCCACCGAGGGCGAAACGCTCCGCATCGGACCGCTCGAAGTAACCGTGCTCGACGTGCAGCGGACGCGATTGCGCCGGCTGCGACTTCGCGCCGTGCGCGAGGAAGATCAGCCCGTGAGCCCGGACGGGGCGGAGGCGAAGTAGAACGCCGGCGGCGCAACATGGCGGCTCGTGCAGATCAGACCGGATTGAGCAGGGGCACGGCCTGAGCGAAGGTGGAGTGAGCCCCGCGCCCAAGGCCGCAAGCCGCAAGATCAGGGTCAAAAAGAACGGGAGCGCGGCTGGGCCGCGCTCCCGTTGAGATTCAAGACAGCGAATCGGTCAGATTACGGAACCTGAGCGACGTTGCTGGTGATGCAGCCCGTAATCTGGATCAACTGCACGTAGCCGCGGCAAGCGCCGGAGCCGGCCTGTGCGTTGACGCCGCCGGCGCCGTTGCCGGTGCCGATGGTGTTGTAGAGTTGCAGCTGGTTCGTGCCGAGGCCGAGCTGCGTGCCCTGGCAGGGACCGGACTGGATGGTGTAGTTGCCCGTGTTGCGGGCGAAGAGGATGCCCTGCTGGCGGTTGGGCTGCGCGCCGCTCCACTCGAGCCGGACGGTGCCGGGGCAGGTGCCGATGACCGAGACGGTGTAGGGCGGAGGTCCGCTGCCCTGCAGCCCGGTGATCGCCATGTCGTCGAAGTAGTTCGTCGCGCCGGTCGAGTAGAGGTCGAGGTTCTTGATCTGGGCCACGCCGCCGCGGATGAACAACTGTCCGGTCGAAACTTCCTGGTTGTTGTAGTAGCAGGTGACGGTGTCCGCACCCATGTTGATCTCGAAGCGCAGTTCGACCCACTGGCCGTAGACGATGTTCACCACGCCGGACTCGTTGCGGAAGTCGTCGAGGACAGTACCGGTGGTCACGTCGAACTGGAGTTCGATGCACCATTGATAAGGCCCGCCGTGGGCGTACTCGTTCTGCACGATGTAGTAGGTGTCGGCAGTGTGCTGAGCCTGCGAGAGATACATCCACGCCCGCATCGTTCCGGTGCCGGAGACGTAGCCGTTGTCGAACGTGCGGATGGCGTCGTCGTTGGGCTCGATGAGGATGGACTTGGTTCCGCCGTGCGCCTGCGCCGTGGTGGCGCTGCCGCAGACACCTTCAATGTTGTCCCAGCCGCTCCAGCCATTGACGTTGTAGAGGACCTGGCCGTTGCTGTAGGACTCGAAGTTCTCGCTCCAGTCCTGCGCCAGCGCCTGCGCGCCGACGCCGAACAGTCCGATCGCCGCGACCAAAGAAATTCCCTTCCTGCTGATACTCATGGAATCCGCTCCTTGCAAATGAAACCCCGGGGAGGCGACGCAGCCGACGCAGGCGTACGAGCCTCGATCCCCTCAAACACTGATCCGGCCGCGCGACAGGCCGCGTCCGGTCTCTCTGTCGTGAACAGCGCCGCCTGCCCCGCAGCCTTCCGCATGATCCAGGCGAACGCCGGATGGTTGCGGCCTACTGCGCAGGCGCCACGGCGGACCTGCCACACCACTATTGAAGATAACCGACAGTGGGCGGCAATGGAAGTCCGATTCTCATTTTTTCAGAAAAAACCGAAAAGCACCCCGTTGGCGACATTTCGGGGATCAGTCGCCCATGCCACGGCGGAGGCAACGCGGGAGGCTCTACGGCTGTTGCCCGGCGAAAGTCCTGCTGTGTACCAAAGCCGGTGAGGGTCAATGGCCTAGGGTGAAAACCCTGAAGCAGTTAGCGATATGTACGGTACTTCTGCCTGCCGACGCGCAGAAGCGGCGCGAAATCTGAAAAAAGTGCGAATTCTGACACCCGGACGCTTTGCATTCTCCCTGAACTCAGGTACACTTACCGCGGAGAATGATGACAGGGCTCGACGCTCGTCGGGTCCAAGGGGGCTGGGGAGTTTGCATCAAGATGACCTTCGTGTTTTCCTCGTTGGATCGCTGCGCGTTTTGCCGCAGTTATGGTGCGGGACCGGTTGCGGGGGCGCGTGTTCAGTTCTTTCTGGGCACTGCGATCGTACCGGGCGGCGAATCGATCGAAGGTGCATCCTGTTCAAGTAGTTGACAACGTTCTTCCCCGGGGTGTTCCGGGGGAACTGCATCTTGGAGTATGCCACGGGACGGTGATCGCAGTTCGCGACGCCGGACCCTGGCGGGATTCTCGAAAAGAGAAGGAGCATCAGATGAAGCGTATCCTGTTCTCTGCTTCGGCCTTGGCTCTCATGGCCGGCACCGCTTTCGCCCAGAACCCGACGCTCACCGCGGGGGAAACCGGCGGAATGATCAAGATCGGCAACAACGGCGAAGTGCCCCAGGCCGTGTGCTGGTTCAACGGAACTGCAGACGGTCGCAAGGGGTTCACCAGCGAGCGCGGCACTGCGGTTTCGGATTCCTGGACGTTTGACGATGTGCAGTGGGGCGGCGGCACGGTTGAAGGCTTCCGCGCCAACTTCATTCCCAACCCCGGCACCGTGTTCTCCGCCTGCGACCTGATCGTCTACCAGGGCCTCGGCGAAGGCACCTTCGGCACGCTGATCGCCGACAAGCCGAACATCACCAGCTACACCCTCACCCTGACTGGCGGCTTCTACTTCGGGCGTGACGAGTATCTGCTCGTCGCAACCCTCGGCGGCGGCTCCTTCAACCTCGGCTCGGGCAACTACCATGTCGGCATCCGCCTCGTCGGCACCGGCAGTGGACAGGCCTTCGTTGTGACCACCAGCGGCGCTGGCGCCGTCGGCAACCCTCCGGGCAACAACGGCCGCACCTTCCTTCAGTCGAACTACTTCGGCTATCCGAACCCGACTGACTGGCAGAACCTCGTCGGCGCCGGCACGTGGGACGTCTCCTACGGCCTCGACTGCTCGCAGGGCGGCGGCTACACCGTCGCGATCACCGGCACCTGCCCCGGCACCGTCCGCCTCGCCTGGAGCGGCGCTCGGCCCAACATTCAGCAGGGCATCCTCTTCGCCCGCAACACGGGCAACTACACGATTCCGTCCGGTCCCTGCCAGGGCACGCAACTCGGCCTCGGCACCAACCAGCTGCAGCTCTACAACACCATCGGCACCGGCAACGGTTCCGGCTCGGTGAACGCACAGGCCGGCCCCGGCGCTTGCCGCGGCTACGTGCAGCTGATCCAGGTCCCCGGCTGCCAGACCAGCAACGTCGCTCAGGTTCCGTAATCTGACCGATTCGCTGTCTTGAATCTCAACGGGAGCGCGGCCCAGCCGCGCTCCCGTTCTTTTTGGCCCATTGGCTGAAGGGCAGCGGCGCCTCCAGCGGGCTGCGGTCGAGAGCGGCAAACGCATTTGAGGTCTGTGTCACGACAGCGAGCCGGCTTCAGTTCCTCACGTTCCTCTGCATCAGCCAGCGCCACTCCTCCAGACGTGCGATCTTCGCCGCGACGACGAATGACGCTCCGCCCACGAGCGTGAGGCACGCCAGTTCGGCCAATCTCCACGGCCATGACTCAGAGGATGTCGGCCAGAGCGCGGCCGCGAGGGCGAGTACCGCCGCCATGCACACCGTCGCAAAAGCGCTGCCCGCAACGCCCCGGCGGACATCGGATCCCAGCGGCTCAGCGCTCACGCGTCGAATACCGCGAAGAAGCAAGACAACCTGGAGGATCGAGCAGAGCGACGTGGACGCGGCCAGGCCCGCTTCGCCCAGGGGCCAGATGAGAAGAATGTTCAGCGCCAGGTTCGCGGCGACCATCGCGAGGGAGATGCGCACCGGGGTCA
Source organism: uncultured Planctomycetota bacterium (assembly GCA_900696685.1). Lineage (GTDB taxonomy): Bacteria > Planctomycetota > Phycisphaerae > Phycisphaerales > UBA5793 > UBA5793. The sequence continues at coordinate 61,662 of CAADHA010000029.1, read as the reverse complement.
TCGAGTCGCCGCGCGCAAAGCACGCGCGCGTCAGGACGTGGATGATCGAATACGCGCACACGGACGGGCCGTAGAAGGCCAGCACGCGCGCGACGCGCGCCACGTCTTCGGCCGGGAACCGCCCGCCGCGGTAGATCACGGCGCTGAGCGGCGTGGCGACGAACCAGAGTCCCACGGACGCCGGCAGTCCGATGAAGACGGTGAGGCGAACGCCGTGCCGCACCACTTCGGCGAAGTCCGCCGGCCGCGACGCCGCTCGCGCCAGCGCCGGGTAGATCGCCGTCGCCACCGCGATGCCGAAGACCCCGAGGGGGAACTGGTACAGGCGCTGCGCATAGCCCACGACCGCGGCCGAGTGCCCGTCGAGCGGATAGTGCATCCCGAAGATCGTCGGCCCGACGAGGAATGGGTACGACGCGATGAGGCCGTCGAAGAAAGTGTTGAGTTGGAGCACGCCCAGGCCCAGGATCATCGGCAGGGCGAATCTCCACGTCGCGGCAAGGTCGGGGCGCATGGCCTTAACTTCATCGCGCGTCGGCCGGCGCGGATCTGCATGCGCGCCGCGCAGGGCCAGCAGCGACCATGCGATCTGCGCGACGCCTGAGATCAGCACGCCCAAACAGAGGAAGTACAGACCGTTGGCGCGCGGCCAGCCGGGTTGCGCGGCGGACCACGCCGCCGCCCCGATCGTCGGCACGATGATGCCGACATTGAGGAGGATCGGCGAAGCCGCGGCCGGCCCGAATCGACCGTGCACCTGGAGCACCGCCCCGAGCAGGGCCGTTACGCACACCATCGGCATGTACGGAAAGAGGAGCATCGTCAACTCGATGGCGAAGGTTCGCAGGGCGAGATCCGGGACGCTGCGCCAGGCAAGCCACATCGCCCCCAGGGCCGCCTCGACCGCGATGGTGATCGCCAGCAGGGCAAGGGCCGTCGAAGCAATGACGAGTCGCGCATAGGCCCTTGCGCGGCGGGAGTCCTCTTCCAGAAGGCGCGTGTAGCGGGGAAGGAACGAGGCGCTCAGCGCGCCCTCTCCGAAGAGCCGCCGGAACAGATTGGGAACGAGAAAGGCGAAGGTGAAGGCCCCGAAGTCCGGTCCGGAGCCGAAGGTTCGCGAGTTGGCCGCGTCCCTGGCCAGCCCGGCGATACGGGAGAGGAGCGTCAGCCCAGAGACCACCCACGTGGCCGAGACGATGCTCCCCGCGCCGGCCAATCCGGCGGATCGTGCGGAGCGTGTCCCGGTATCACTCTGATCTTCAGGCACAGCGTATGGTCAGCCATCGGCGGGCGCTGAGGGGTGGGGCCGAACCGCGCCGCGAGGATCGAAGCCGTCGCCCGGAGCGGGATGCTCCAATCATCGTCCCGCCGGGCGCAAGGGGATCATATTTGGCCCCTCAGACTGGCGCAGGCGGGCCGGCTTCGGAGAAGGAAGTCGAACCAGTACGGATTTCACGCATTGCCGCAGCGTGTATCGGGTACACTTGCCCTGAGGCAGCGGCGCTGTCCGTAAGCGATTCGTCCGGGGCGGAGTATTCCCCGGCCGGAATGGCGTCGAGAGCACTCACGAGAAGAAGGAGAAACCGAAGAAGAAGAGAATCGGATGCACAATTGCTGCCGCACTCTGGGCTGCGGCCCCGGCGCTTGGCGGGAACGACATCATCGCAGTTGGATGGAACGGCGAAGCGTTCGCGATCGACTCGGGGACGGGAGTCGGCGTCTTTCTCGGCGCCACGGGGTTCAGTCAGATCAACGCAATGGCCAAGGCGCCGGACGGCACCATCTACGCCAGTTCAGGACTTTCCACGACCAACATCATCAGGATTGACCCGAACACGGGCGCCGGAACGCTTGTCGTGGCCTCGAATCTCGGCAGTTGCCGCGGAATGGCCTTCAGCAACAGCGGCACGCTCTACGCCATTGAAGATGCCGGATTCGTCAGCGATCACCTCTACACGATCGATCTCTCAAACGGAAACAAGACCTTCATCGGCACGACCGGAATGCCCGGCCTCCAGGGCCTGGCGATCAGCCCCACGACGGGGCGCATGTACGGCTGGGACGTCGGTTCCGGATCAGGCATCGGCGCCGGCCTGGTGACGATCGACATCAACACCGGCGCCGCGACAGACGTCGACCCGAACACTCCCGGCAGCGGCAACGATGTCCAGGGCATCGGCTTCGACGCCGCGGGCAATCTCTATGGAGCACGCAACTCGCTCTTCTCCATCAATCTCTCCACCGGCGCTGTGAGCTTGATCGGCAGCGGCGGATACAACGACACGCGCGGCATGGAGTTCCTTGGCGGAGGCGGCGGCGGGCCGAGCATTCGCATTTCCGGCCAGTGCCCCGGGCGCGTGACGGTCGCGTGGTCGAATGCAACCCCGGGCAGGCCCATGGGCATTCTCTTCGCAAACGGCACGGGCAGCTTCGTCATTCCCGGCGGCGTGTGCGCGGGAACCCAGACCGGCCTGAGCAGCGCCGGGTTGCAACTGGTCTTCTCGGGCAGCACCGGACCCAACGGATCGGGCCAGGTAAGCGCCAACGCCGGCACTCCTGCCTGCCGCCGATTCCTCCAGATGGTCATCGCGGACGGCAGCCCCTGTGCCACGAGCAACGTCGCGCAGATTCCCTGATCGCGGCGCGCCTCTGGATGCAGATGCACAACGAGGCCTCATCGACCCTTGGGGGTTGATGAGGCCCTTTCGTTCCCGCCAGACTGCTGCACGAACCTATGCCTGCTTGAGACTGCGCTGCTCTTCGTTCTCGTAGCCGCTGCCCCGGGTGAAGGCGACCTCGTTGCCCACGGGCATGACGTCCTCGAACATGCCCTTGCGCGGGGCGGAGCGGCGGGAGATCATCGCGCCGAAGATGATCAATGCGTAGAACCCGAACAGGCCCACGCCGATGATCGTGAGCACCCACTGCGTCACGATCTGGAGCGTACCGACCTCGCCCGTAAGATGGGCCACATAGGTCGTGGTAACGGCGTAGGCGCCGCGGACATCGGGAGCGGGCTGAACGAGCGAGATCCAGATCGCCGTGCCGACGAGCATGGCGAGGCTGATGGGCAGGAGGCCCTTCACGCAGCCGTGCATGACCTGGTCTATGCGGATGCGCGGCACGGTCCAGCGGATCCACATGTGAATGAAGACCACGAGCAGCGCCTTGCCGATGACCATCGTCATGCCGTAGAGATTGAGGATGAACAGGCCCAGGGCGCCGCCCTTGAGGCCCATGAGCGAGGCGATGTCGGGCCATGCCGTCACACCGGCATATTGGCCGGTGAGGTACTCGCCGCCGACGCGGACCGGGTCGTAGCCAAGCACCACGTAGACGGGATCGGCCGGTCCGAGCGGGCTGTTCCACGCGCCCAGGAAGAGCACCGCCTGGATGCAGCCCACCACGAACATGCCGGCATACTCGGCGAAGAAGAAGAAGGAGAATCGCAGGCCGGAGTACTCGGTGTGAAAGCCGGCGACGAGTTCGGATTCGCCTTCGGGAAGGTCGTAGGGCGCGCGCTTGGAGGCTGCAAGCGAGGCGATGAAGTAGATGAAGAACGCGATGAAGATGAAGGGATTCTGGAAGAAGAGCCAGGTCTGGATGCCGCCGCCCTGGAGGTAGCCGAGTTCAACGAGGTTGAGCGTGCCGGCGACGAGTACGCCGCACAGGATCGCCACGCCCAGAGGAATCTCGTAACTGACCATCTGGCAGGCTTCGCGCATGGCGCCGTAGATGGCCCACTTGGAGTTGCTCGCCCATCCCGAGAGAATGACGCCCATCACTTCGACGCCGAGGATGGCCAGCAGGTAGAGCAGGCCGACATTCAGCCCCGCCTCAAAGACAAACTGCGGCCCGAAGGGGATCGCGAGAAACGCGGCCAGCACCGGAGCGAACGCCAGATAGGGCGCGAGTCGAAAGAGAAATGAATCGGCGCCGGCGGGGACGAGGTCTTCCTTGCCCAGCAGTTTCAAGCCGTCCGCGAGGGACTGGAGGATGCCGAAGGGGCCGACGTGGGTTGGGCCGAGGCGGCCCTGGATGTGACCGGCGACTTTGCGCTCCGCCCAGATGCTCAGCATCGCGAGAACGCTGATGGCGGGAAGAAAGACGGCCGCGGCGATGAGCGTCTTCACTGCCACGAGACACACCCAGTAGGGCACGCCGCTCGTCTCGGAGAGGGATTGCGCGATCTCGGCAAGCATCGGCTGAAGTCCGTTTCACTGCGGGGGATCGAGAGGGCAGGAGTTTAGCATGGCGCTGCGCCGCGGAAAAGCAGCAGAACAGGTTGCAGGTCGCGCCCGTATAGAAGAGTGCGACGAGAGTCGCCGACAAGGGTCGCCCGAGCCACCCTCTGGGAGCAGGCACAGGGCTTCGAATGCGAAGCATTGTTTCCTCTGGGCGGGGCCGGGCGATCGGTCGTTTTTCCGCCAGCACGGGCAGCGGGCTGCATCCCTGAGAATGGAGAGCGCGGCCCGCCCGGGCCGCGGACCGTATGATCCCCCGAAACGCAATGACGAGGTTCACCCCATGCTTCCAGCCATTCGATCCGCCCTGTTTCTGGCCGCTGCCACGGGCATTTCGCTGCCGGCCGGCGCCCAGATCGTGATCACGCAGCCCGCCGAGATTCAGCGCCCCGTCATTGAGACCTTCCGCATTCGCACGACGGTGAGCGCCCCGGCCTCGACGCCGGCGCCTGCGATGCCCACGCAGCAGGGCACGCGCGCCTACATCATCGCCCGCCGCGCGTTCGAGAAGGACATCCGCAGGATCAAGGGGCAGTACCTCGGTTCGAAGGAGTTCGGGCCGACGCGGGCGCGGGGCCTCGAGGAACTCGAGAAGTTCACCGACGCCGCCGCCATCGAGCCGCTCATCGCCGTCCTGCGCAAGGAAAGGGAAGATGCACGGCAGTGGCTCTTCGAGCACCTCGCCGAGCGCGTCGATCGTGAGATCGGCCAGGCGACGCTCGCGTGGATGGCGATCTACGACTCGGAGCAGTGGGTGCGCGAGGCGGCCCTGGCCCGCCTCGCCGGTCCCAGCGCGCGGACCACGCGCTTCGTCATCGAGAGGGCGCTCCAGTCGCCGAATCTCGAGGTGGTCAGCGGCGGCGCGGGGGCCGCGGGCGCGCTGCATCTCGTCGAGGCAATCCCGCATCTCATCGTCGCGCAGCAGCCGCCCGCCACATCGACCTCCGGGCGCGGCGACCTCGCGTACATCAACGTCGGGACGCAGCGGTGGCTGGTGACTGACCTCCAGCCCGTCGTCGGCGACAATTCCGTGGGATTCGATCCGACGCTGAGCACGTTTACGGACGGCACGGTCGTGCGGATCATCGATGCCGTGGCCGAGTTCTACAACCTCGACGCCCACAACGCGCTGGTGAAAATTGTCAAGGAGGATTTCGGGCAGCCAGTGGACTTCGGCTTTGACGTGCCCCGATGGAAGCAGTGGTACGAGCAGGAGTACCTGCCCTTCGCGCAGGCCCGTGCCGCCAGCAAGGGGGCACAGAAGCCGGCCGAGCCGGGCCGCTGAGCCTCACCTGACGGCGCGCGGACGAGTGCCGATCTTCAGAACCGGGGGGATCTGCTATGGAGCCGCCCGGTTCTCTTGTTTAACCTTCCCTCGAATCCGGATGTCTCGACGATCACCGAGGAGCAGACCATGAGCGCCGCCAGCAAGCCCGACCTCTCTCACCTCGACCCCGAGAAGCACACGCCCAGGGAGCACGGCTGGCTCGAACTCGTTGACGTCGATCACGTCGAGTTCTACGTCGGCAACGCGCGGCAGGCGGCGTACTACTACGCGGCCGCGTTCGGCTTCAACATCACCGCCTACAAGGGCCAGGAGACGGGCAGCCGCGACACCGCCAGTTACCTCCTCGAGCAGGGCAACATCCGCTTCGTTCTGACCACCGGCCTGACGAAGGATCATCCCGCCCAGCGCCACGTCAACCTCTTCGGCGACGGGGTCAAGGGCGTCAACTTCACCGTCCGCGACGCCGAGGACGCCTTCGAGCAGACGACGCGGCGCGGCGGCCGGCCGGCGCAGCAGCCCACGGTCGAGAAGGATGAGCACGGGGAAGTCACGCGCTCGGCCATCTACACCTACGGTGAAGTCGTCCACACCTTCATCGACCGCTCGCGCTTCAAGGGCAAGTTTCTCCCCGGCTTCATGCCCGTCAACCCGCCGGTCAACCGCATCAACGCCGGCGGCGACTGCGGCCTCAAGTTCGTCGATCATCTCGTCGGAAACGTCGAACTCGGGAAGATGAACGTGTGGGTGAAGTGGTACGAAGAGGTCATGGGCTTCACCATGTTCAAGCACTTCGACGACAAGGACATCTCCACCGAATACTCGTCGCTGATGAGCAAGGTGATGAGCAGCGGACGCGGGCTGATCAAGATGCCCATCAATGAGCCGGCGCCGGGACGACGAAAGAGCCAGGTGCAGGAGTACCTCGACTGGCACCACAACACCGCCGGCGTGCAGCACCTCGCCCTGCGCTCGCGCGATGAACTCAACTCGGTGCGCCTGCTGCGAGAGCGCGGCGTCGAGTTCCTCAAGCTGCCCGACACCTACTACGACATCGTCTGGGACCGCGTCGGCGAGATCGAGGAAGACCGGCAGAAGATCAAGGACCTCGGCATCCTTGTCGATCGGGATGATGAGGGCTACCTGCTCCAGATCTTCACGCGGCCGGTGCAGGACAGGCCGACGCTCTTCTTCGAGATCATCACGCGCCGCGGTTCGCAGAGTTTCGGCAAGGGCAACTTCAAGGCCCTCTTCGAGGCGCTGGAGCTGGAGCAGGACCGGCGTGGAAACCTCTGATCCAGTTCAGCGCAGGTCAAAGAGACGATTGTCCGTGCTCCCGAACCATCCGATGGCAAGGTCGCGCATCTGCGACTCGCTTACGCCGTAGATGCTGCCGCGCGTGAAGGCGAGGCGCTCGCGGCTCAAGTGGCCGTCGGCCCAGGCGATGCTCGCCCCGCCGCCGTGACGGAAGTGAATCGACGGATCGAGGGTGTAGTTGGAGTCGCGCTGTCGGGGCGGTTCTGCGAAACTGTACTCGATGAGGCGCAGCGACGGCGCCGGCATGGCCAGCGCGGCGTCACTGAACATCACCGTCTCAGCCGGCTGCGCGATGAGTGAAAGCCGCACGCCGACAATGTCGCGGCCGTCCTCGCGCACGCCGAGGTAGGCGTTGTTGTAGCCGTAGCCGCCGCAGCCTGCCTCGAAGTCGAGTTGCGGCACGCGCGGGCCGGGCTTGAAGGCCGGACACTGACGCACGGCCCCTTCGGGTCCGAGGTGGGGCGAGAGCGGCCCGCCGCGCGGCTCGAAAGGCTCACGCGCATCGCGCCGCGAGCCGAACCACCTCTCCAGATTGCGGTCGAAGCGAGCCGCGCCTGGAGCGAAGCGCCCGTCGTTGCCGGTCGAATAGGCCGCGTTCGCCAGGTGCAACTGGCGCAGGTTTGAAGCGCAGGCGCTGCGCTGCGCGGCCGCCCGCGCACTGCGCAGCGCCGGAACAAGCAGACTAACAAGCAGCGAGACAATCGCCATGATGACGAGCAACTCGACAAGCGTGAACGCTCGCGGAGAACGAGTCGGCCGCAAGGAGGCGCAAAGGGACGCAAGAGGATCGACGGAAAGACCCGACCATCCTCTCCACCTCTTGCGCCACTTGAGCCTCTTTGCGGCCATTCAATTTCCTTCACTGCACTGCCGCCACGCCGCCGATCTCCGCTGACACTTCGCCGAATTGGCCGTTGAAGGCATCGACCGCCGTCGTGATGCGGATGAAGTCGAAGCCGCGCAGGTTGGCGGGCTCACCCGTCACCGGATGAACCGCCCACGCGATGTCGAACGAATCGCCTCCGCCGCTGCCCGGCGTGATTCCCTCCGTGCGCGGATCGTCGGGCCTCGTGTAGAACTCCTCGGGCGCCATCATGGGATCATCGACGATGTTGTCGCCGTCGAGGTCGCCGAGGATGAGCACGGGGTTCATGTCGGCGTACCCCCAGAACGCTTCGCTCCCGTCCGTGCTCGTGTTGAAGACCGGCGGCGAGGCAAAGGGGTCATCGGGGAGGATGAAGCGGCCGTTGCGCCTCTGCCGCTTCGGATCGGCGAGATGCGAGCCGGGAATGACGTACCACGGATCGTCTGGCAGGCCGTTGCCGTTCACATCGCGGCTGATCTCGACGATGGCCGCCTCGGCCCAGCGCAGAGAGGGGAGGTTGGCCACCCATGACGCGTTGCCGAAAACGATGAAATCCAGCCCCATCGGGTTGAAGGGATGATCTCGGATCGTGCGATCAAAGCCGAGCGTAATTGATCCGCCGAATCCTCCGAGCGTAACGAGTTTGGAGAGGTCGGGTGAGAGTGTGCCGCCGCCGTTCGGAGCGCCCAGCGCGCGGCGAGGGTCGTTGTAGCGCGGATCGTTCACGAACTGCCCGTCAGCGGGGGAGTAGTCGAGAACCACCGTTGCGAAGGGTGAAGACGCGGCTTCGTTCGCAGAGACAGAAGTCGGGGGGGCGCCGGCGCCCAGGGTCAGCGCACAGCAGCAGCCAGGCCACGAGAGCAGAAGTGAGACTCGCATCCGCTTCACCTCCCTGCCCTTGCGCGAATACGACCCATCAGCCCGCACCCGGCTGCAAGCAGCACGAAAGCGCCGGGCGCCGGAATCTCCGCGTAGCGATAGAGCGTGAGCGAAGAGCCGGAGGCGACGAGCCACTCACCGGTTATCGCGTTGAACTTTGCGCCGTAGAAACTGAAGGGGGCGGCCTGCGGATCATCGCGGAAAAGGTCGAGCAGTCGCAGGGGATCGCCGCCGCTGAATGCGCGGGCTACGGCCGCGGCATCGGCAAGGGCGAAGTAGTTGAACTCGCCGATGTTGAAGTCGGCGCCGCCGATGAACATGTGTCCGACCGCATCAAAGCCCAGGCCTGCAGCCGAAAGAACGCGCCCGATGAACCGGCCCGAATCGGCGAATGCGAAGGGCTGGCGCTGACCGCTGAGAATCTCCGCGACGTCAGCCGCGTCGAAGGCGCGGATGTCGCCCGTTTCTGATCCGCCCGGCAGGACGTCAAACCCGTTGCCGGTGAAGAGATTGCCGTTGCGGTCGAACGAAACGCCGCCTGAAGCGCCGTCGAGCGAGAGCACTCGCGTCGACAGGCCGGTGCCGAGATCGAGAATGCGCACCTCGCCGAGGAAGGTGTTCGGATCGGCTGCGCCGATGGCGATCCGATCACTGTCGTACCACGCCGCCGAGTAGTTCTCGTGCGCGAAGGAGCGATGAAGGATGGAGCCGCCGTTGAGATCGCTGAGCGAGACCTCGTAGACGCGTGCGCCGCCGAAGTTGCCGTCGCCGACGACGAACCGATTGCCGGAAGGGCCGAGGGACAGGAACGAGGCGCCGAACTCGCTGATAAGGCCAGGGTCGAAAGATCCGGCGATCTCGTAGACGCCCGAGCCGAGCGCGGACTCGATGAGCACGTTGTCGCCGGCCATTCCGATCAGCCGGCCGTCGGGCAACACATCAAATGCGCCGCCGGGCCCGCGGTGCTCGCCGCGATACTCGAACGGCGGAGGGGCGGCAGTCAGCGAAGTGGCCAGCAGGGCGACCAGTGCGGACGAATGCAGCGCCCGTCTCCACGAAGTGAGACCAGTCATCTTGAAACTCCTGTGTTCACCCCCAGACGCGAGGGGCGGTTCCTGGACGCGACCAGCGACACGGCCGACCTCGCCGAGTCGGGGTCGAGTTCTGCCAGGAACGGAGCAGAAGTCGAGAGCCGCGACGTCCCGGAGCGCGAGGACGGTCAACGAGAGGCTTCTTCGTCAGGGACGAAGCAAGAGCCTCGTGCCGAAGGCAGGTCTTCCGGCTCAGGGTCTTGCCCGGCCGCCTTCCCATCCCGCGGTTCCCCAGAAGTGTGAGGAGGAGGGGACAGTGGCGTGTGGCCGGGCAGCGCCTCGGAGTGCGACTCCGGGGCGACCCATTACGGCGGCGCGTCCGCGGTGGATTTGCACCACGCTTCCCTTTTTCAGCCCGATCGCTGCCGCCGCTTCGGGCGGGCGAGCAGCGCGCGAGGCGCCATCGGCGAGCCACTGTACCGGCCGCTGGAGCGCCGGTCAACAGGCCGGAACGAGTCGGGGAGGGCCCAGGAAGGGGAGTGTGGTTTTTGGAAGCAGCATTGACACAGGCGCATCGCCTCGATACATTCCGTACCTACGGCGCGGCCTGTTTCGCCCTGTGCCGGGGCGGAGGCCGCGGCATTGACCGGGGCGAAGGGTCGCACGGTCGCGGAGATTCCTGTTCGGCCCCCCTTTGGCGGAGGTTGCCTGTGTATCACTCGTCGCTGCGCCGGCTGTGCCTGCTCCTGCTGCTCGTGTGTTCGCTGACCTCGGTGGCCACTGTTGTCGCCCGACAGGGCGCTTCAGGGGCGAAGCCGCGCGAAGTGGTCCTCATCGAGGACTTCATCCACTACGTTCTGGTGGCGCGGCCGGAACTGGCCCACAGTTCGGCGCAGGCGCTCATCGAGTCTGAGATCACCGACGCCGATCTTTACCGCCTGATTGACGAGGCGGGCGTCTGGACGAGGCTGGATGATGCGCTCGTCCGCGCCGCGCGCGTTGCCGAACTGGAGACGGTCGCCGGCCGCCTTCAGATGCGCATCAACACCGGGCGTATCGACATGGCTCGCGATCCCGAAGAGATCTCGCGGCACATTCAGAATCTCGTCGGCACGCCGCGTGGCCGGCGCATGGCCGAGGAGGCCCTCCGCACGGCCGGCGAGTTTGCGGTGCCCCAACTGCTCGACGTCCTCACCGGCGCGTCCACGACGGAACTCAAGGTGCGCGCCACGGAAGTGCTGGTGAGCATCGGCCGCCAGGCCGTGACGCCGCTCACGGTCGCCCTGCCTCACGTCGATCCCGTCGCGCAGGAGCGCCTCTGCGACATTCTCGCACAGATCAGGTATTTCCACGCCATCCCCGCCCTGCGGACTCTGATGAACAGCCCGCGCGCGATCCAGGCGGCGCGGAACGCGGCCACGCGCGCGCACGAGCGCCTCGGTGCGCTTGCCGACGGCGGCCCGGCCGACGTCTGGCTGACGCTCGGAGATCTCTACTGGCAGGAGCGCAGCAGCCTGATCGCCTGGCCGGGCGAGGCGACCAACAACATCTGGTTCTACCGCGCCGGCGCCGGCCTGTATGCCATCCCCGTGCCCACGGAGATCTTCTCCGAAGTGATGGTGATGAGATGCGCCGAGGAGGCGCTGCGGCACGACAACAATTCACTCAGCGCCCTGAGCCTGTGGATCGCGGGCAACTTCCGACGCAGCGATCAACTGGGCGAAGGCGTTGATCCGACGTACGGCGCCGACCGCAGGCCTCCCTTGTACTACGCCGTCGCCGCTGGTCCCGCCGCGTGCCAGATGGTTCTCGACCGCGCCAATCGCGACCTCGATGGACGGCTGGCGAGGCATGCGATCCGAGCACTCGACGGAACTGCGGGCGGCGCAAGCCTCTGGCTCGGGAGCAGTCAGCCCTCGCCGCTCATCGACGCGCTTGGATTCCCCGAGCGCAGAGTGCGGTATGACGCGGCCCTTGCCCTCGGCCGGGCGTTGCCCATGGAAGTCTTCGCCGGATCGGACCAGGTCGTTCCCATCCTTGCGGGCGCCATTCGCACGGGCGATGAGCGCTTCGCCGCAGTCATCGCCGAGAACGAGGAGAACCAGCGTACGCTCGCTTCGAGCCTGCGCGAGATGGGCTTTACCGTCCTGCCGCCTCGGTCGGACTTCGGCGCGATGCGAAGCGACCTCGCCTCGGCTCCGGGCGTGGACCTCTTCCTGCTTCAGACCACTCCCGCCCGCGCCCGCGAGATCGTCTCGACGATCCAGACGGACCATCGCATTGCCGCAAGCCCGATCGCACTGATTACGCCGTCTGAGAACCTCGCCTCGTTGCGCAACGAGTTTGAAGGCAACCAGAGAGTCGGCGTGATCCGGCTCGGCCTCTCGCCGGACCAGATGACCACGGCGATGAACGCGCTCATCGCCCGGACCACCGGAGAGTTGATCACGACCCAGGAGGCCGACGCCTACGCCGCGGAGTCGCTGCGAGTCCTGCGCGACATCGCGGTGCGCAACAGCCCCGCGTTCGACATCCGCTTCGCGGAGGCCGCCCTCGTCGAGGCGATTTCGATGTACACGGGCGAACTGCGCCTTACGGCCGCGCAGACGCTGGCATGGGTGAACACGTCACGGGCACAAGGGGCGCTGTTGAGCGCGGCTCTGGCCGAGAAGGAGGAGACCGTACAGGTCGCTCTTCTTGACTTCGTTTCCCAGTCCGCAAAGCGTTTCGGCTCCTACGCGAGCACGGCGCAGATCACCTCGCTCGTGAACATGGTGAAGACGGCGCGCGGCCCCGTTGCGACGGCTGCGGCGCAGGCGCACGGAGCGCTGAATCTCCCGGCGTCCAATATGGTGCCGATGATCGTCTCCGAGTAGCGTTCACGTTCGGGTTGATGTTTCAGGACCTGTTCGCGACGCGCGGTTCTTCGGACCCGCGCGTCGTCGCTTCACTGGCCCTCTGCGCGCCGGAATGCGGGTCTGAATAGGCGCGGGGCGGCGCAGGCGGCACGGTCGGGCGCCCCTTGAAGCCGCGTGCTCCAGAGCCGGCTCGCTCTGGACGATTCAATCTGGTGATGGAACGTCAATCGACACGGTTTTCAAGCGGTGGCGGCGCCGTAGGGAGTATCCCTGCGGCGCTCAAGCCGCCGAGAAGCCAGGTGCCACGGTGCCGCCATGAGGAGGACACCGGTTGCGGGCCAGGCTTTCGCGGGCGCAGGGTGGCGTCCGGGGTGAGTTCGTTCAAATGTGTTCCGCCGGGCCTCAGTGAAGACGCAGGCCCTGTCGCAGATCTCGAAGCAGCGCTTGCGTCTTCGAACCCTTTCGCGAAGGAGTCATCGATGATCAAGGTCAGCAGTCGAACGAGAGGCTTTACGCTGGTGGAAATTCTCATCGTGGTCGTGATTCTCGGCATTCTCGCCGCGATCGTGATCCCGCAGTTCACCAACGCCAGCCAGGAAGCCTCGGCCTCGTCGCTCAAGAGCCAGCTGCAGACGGTGCGCAGCCAGATCGAACTGATGCGCGTCAAGCACAACGGGTTCGTGCCCGACTTCGAGGCGGAGCAGTGGGTGCCCCTCACGGACCCCGCCACGTACGACCCGGCATGGACGGAAGGTCCCTATCTCCAGTCGTCGCCGATCAATCCCTTCACGGGCAACTCGCTGATCGTCGCCGGCACCAGCCACCTCGACGGTGCGTCCGCGACGGACGGCTGGGTGTGGGATAACGCCACCGGCCGCATGTATGCCGTCGGCTTCGACGAGGTGACCAACACCTACACCGAGCAATAAGGCGCCGCAACAGGCGCGGCATGACGGCGGCTTGCCGCCGGTTCATGTGATGGCTCTCAGAGGCGGCAGCGGAAACGCTGTCGCCTCTCTTTCATACCCGATCTCGCTGTGGTGGCGCAACTCGGAGAGGAAGGTCAAGTCATGACCAGCCGCGACAGATTCACACTTCGTGCGTTCACGCTCATTGAGATTCTCGTGGTGGTGGTGATCCTGGGCATTCTCGCCGCGATCGTGATCCCCCAGTTCACCAACGCATCGCAGGACGCTTCGGCAGCCTCGCTCAAGAGCCAGTTGCAGGCGATCCGCAGCCAGATCGAACTTTACAAGGTGAGGCATGACGGGCAGTTGCCTCCCTTCGGCCTGGACAATCTCGTGACCGACTGGGATCCGCTTGTCGATCCCGTGGGAGAGCCGGCATACCTCCAGGGCGCACCCTATAACCCGTTCACCGGTTCGCCGGGCATCGGGACAGTCGAGGCGACGGACATCGGCTGGGTGTGGGATGATGTCCGCGGAGTGATGACCGCTCCCTATTTTGACGAAGTTACCAGTACGTACAGCCCGCCGGGCTGAGCCGGCGCCCGGCCTGAGGTGCGGATCGTGGTCTCGCTCGCGTCTCATCGCCGCGACGAGGCGCCGCGCGAAGCACGGTGACTCGATGGAGTGGACGATGTCCTCAAGGCGCGACCAGATTGAGCGCAGGCGCATGCGGCGAGGCGGGTTCACACTCGTCGAACTGGTCATTGTCATCCTCATCCTCGCGATCCTCGCCGCGATCGTGGCGCCTCGCTTCTCCACCGCATCGCAGGTCGCGGGCGGTTCGGCTCTGCTCCAGGACCTCCGCTACATCAGGCAACAGATCCAGGTGTACCGGGCGCAGCATCACGGCGTGTCGCCGGGCTATCCCGGCGGCGATCCGACGGCGCCGCCCACGGAGGCCGACTTCATCGCGCAGATGACCAACCCGACCTCCTCGGACGGCACGGTTGGGAGCAGTTCATCGCAGACGTTCCGCTTCGGTCCCTACATGGCGGAGATCCCCATCAATCCCATCAACGGATCGAGCGCCATCTTCGTGGTGTCCAACGGAAGCGCGCTCCCGCCCCCGCCCACTGGCATGACGGCCTTCGGCTGGCTTTACAAGCCGGAAACGCTGGAGGTCAAGGCGTACCTTCCGGGGCAGGATGAGAATGGGCGCGCCTACTACGACTATTGATCTCCTGCGCGGGCTCGCAGGTCTGATGCGCAGATCGGGTTGCCGGGCTTGCATGCGGGCCAAGGCCCGCGAGGCCCGAGGCGCTGCGTGGAGTGAAGTCGTTGTTCTTCTGGCTCTGGCGTCGATCGTCGGCGTCGGCGCCGTGATCGTCGGTCCGCGTCTCCTGAGCGGAGCATTGACGCGGACTTCTTCAGACTCGTCTGCTCCCTTGCGCGGCGAGGCTGCACGTCAACAGGAAATCCTCGAAGAACTCCTGGCCGGACGACGGCGCCTGCTCGCCATCCACTACCAGCAGGCTGGCGAGGCGCAACTTGACCTGATGGTCCTGTGGGTGGCGGACGACCGATATCCCGGACTTGTCAACCTCTCCGAACTGCTCGTGCTCCGCTACAGCCCGCTCCTGCGATGCGTGCTCGCCTTTACGTGGACGCCCCCGCACGACGACGATCCCGTGCTCTCCGAAGCCGAGGTCCGAAGCGCACGACGAATCGAGGAACTCACCATGCGAGCGGACGTCATGCGGACGGTCATCGCGCAGCCCGTGGTTTCCTGCGAGATTACCGGCATCAACTCGACGCAACCGTTACGGCCGGACGCAATGCCTTCCGCGGCCCTGGTGCGGCTTACCTGGCTTGATGAATCGACCGATACGCGACAGGTGAGCACGCTTGCGACGGACCTGCGGTGGGTCGCTGCTCAGGACCGCTTCTGAGGGGCGAACCACGGGCCGCTCCGTCTTCGCCTCACATGCGAAGGAGGACGGCATGCGCCGACGAAACTGCTTCCGAACCGTTCTGACCATCAACGCCGTCACGTGCGGCCTGCTTGCCGTCATGCTGCTGGCCGACCGGGGCCTGCCCGCGTCGACGGCGCTGGCCGGGCAGCCGCAAACGGGCATTCCCGACGCCGGCAGCCAACGGATGGAGATGATCCGGGAACTTCGCCGGCTCAATGCCAGCGTCGAGGCGCTCCGCAGGAGCATCGAGAAGAGCGAGTTCAGCGTCAAGGTCACTTCGATGCCGCCCGTACGGGTCGAGGAGAAGTGAGGTCGATGGGTGGGCGGGGCGCTGCTGTGCCAGCGTGAAGGAACCAGCCATGAATCACCGCAACCCGATCGCCAGCGTCCCGCGAAATCGCCGGGGCGTCACACTCATCGAGATCCTCATCGTCGTCGCGCTCATGGGGATCGCGGCCTCGATCCTGATCCCGAACATGCGCAATGCCGTCAGTTTCGAGACCGAGTCGGCGGTGCGGCGCATCGTTGCCGATCTCTCGTTCGCGCAGTCCGACGCGATGGCGCGGCAATCAGCGCGGCGCGTCGTATTCGAGGAGGACGGCAGCGGATACCGCCTGCTCGCCGACCCCTTCGATCCGGACAACGACGTGCTCTTCGACCCGATCTCCGACGGCGGATCGGGCCGCTACATCGTCAACTTCATCGCTGACCGGAGATTCGGCGACATCACGATTGAGAGCGCGAGCTTTGACGGGGGCAACCGCTACATCACGTATGACGCGATCGGCGGACCGGTCAACGGCGAGAACGCATCGAGCATCGGCGGGTCGCTCGTCGTCAGCGGCAACGGGGATCGATTCCGCATCCTGGTGAGCGGATTCACAGGCCGCGTATCCGTGGTCAGACTCGACGCCGAATGAGCCGGACCGGGTTGAAAGGATCTTGCGGGTGAGATGGAACTTCCTGCACAACTCGACGCTGCCCATCGGCGTGGACCTGGGCGCCAGCGGAGTGAAACTCATGCAGCTGCATGAGGAGGGCGGGCTGCTGCGCGTGGTCGCCGCGGCGAGGCGAAACTTCCTGAATCCGCTGTCCGACGAACCACAGCAGAGGCGCAGCGAGATCGAGCGCGCGATGCAGGGTGCGCTGGAGATGAGCCGCTTCAGGGGGGATGCCTGCGTGCTCGCCCCGAGCGCGTCGGACCTGCTCATCCGCGCCGTCCGTCTCCCTTCCATGACCGACGATGAACGCCGCAAAGCGGTAAAGTGGGAGGCGTCGGAGCGCTTCACGGTTCCCATGGATGAACTCGAGGTGGAGTCGATTCGCGCGGGCGAAGTGGCGCAGGGGCACGACACGCGCGACGAGGTGATCCTGATCGCCGCGCGCCGAACCAACCTGGCGACCTGCCTCGACGCGGTCCTGGGTGCGGGCCTTCGCCCTCTTGCCGTTGACGCCCCCTTCCTCGCTTCGTGCCGCACGCTCACGCGGTCCCTGCGCCGGCAGGAAGACGAGTCGGTGGTGCGCCTGATCATCGACGTGGGGCTGAGCGTCACGACGGTATGCATCACGCGCGGGCGTGAGACAGCCTTCGTGAAGCCGATCGACATCGCCGGCCGGGATTTCAACCGCGCCGTCTCGGACCGCCTCAGCCTCGATCCGGAGGCGGCCAAGCAGCTGCGCATCGAGCGGATGGCGGAGTCTTCCGAGCCGGCGACCCGCGAGAGCACGGGAGGCGGGCAGAGGCAGCCGATCTCGGGCGGGACAGCCGACCGCGTGAGCCGGGCCGCCTTCGAGGCAATCCGTCCGCTGATGCACGACCTGGCGCAGGAGGCGGCGTTGTGCCTGCGGTATTACAGCGTGACGTTCCGCGGTGCACGGCCGGAGTACGCCTGCATCATCGGCGGCGAAAGCCGCGAGCCGAATCTCGCGTCCATTCTCTCTGAACACCTGAAACTGGAAGCCCGTGTCATCAGTCCGCTGGAGGGAATCGACGTGACCGGGGCCGAGATGCGCCTGGACCGTCGCCATGCGTCACTGACCGACTGGGCGGTCGCGGCGGGATTGAGCATGAGGGGTGCTTCGATGTTCCAATCCTCGTACGCGCCGCTTCGGCGATCCGGCTCCGCACGCCCTGCGCCGCCCGCGGCTTCCGGAAAGCGAGCCGCCGCATGACCCCTGCGATCAACCTCATGCCGGAGTCCTATCGGCGCCGCCTGGGCGACTCGCGGCTGCGGCAGCGGTTCATCGGCCTGGGCCTGGCGACCGCCGTGGTCATCGGCGCGCTGGCGATTCACTCGCGCGTGGGTGTGAACCGGATGAAGGCGCTGGCGATGGACCTTACGGGGCGCGCCGCCGAATTGGAAGCCGTGCGCGTCGAGGCGCTCGAGATCAACAAGAAGGCAGACGCGGCGGCTCAGCGCCTCGCCGAGTATTACCGCCTCGCCCTGCCTATCGAGGTCTCCTCCGTGCTGACCCTGATCGGGCGCGAGATGCCCGAGGGGCTGTACGTGACCGAACTCGACCTGGGCATGTCGCAACGCGCCGAGGCCGCCTCCGCCATGGAGGAACTCCGCCAGAAAATCAACCGCACACGCGGGGGCAAGACCGAAGACCGCCGAATCGTGCGGTTCCTCTCCGTTACATTGACAGGCGCCGGCCTCGACGGCGCCCAGGTCGCCGAGTTCATCGGCCGCCTCGAAACGCACGAGGCGTTCGACCGCGTGCAACTGGACTTCGATCGCACGAAGTCAATCGCGGGACAGGTGAACCGCGAGTTCAAGGTGCGTTTCGAGGTGAATCTTGAGAAGCGATATGTGCCGGAATCGCCGGCGGACGACGCCCCGTCCGGCGAGGAGGGACAGCCATGACGCCGCTCATGAGCCGGATCCAATACGGCGGCATCCTCGTCGCGGCGGCCCTGGCGTCCTACCTGACGCTGGTGCGCCCGGCGTACCAGCAGCGCGGACGCATCATCGCCGAAGTGAGCGCGCTGAGCCAGCGCGTGGCGCAGGCCGATGAGGATTACGCCGCCCGCGACCGCGCACGCCATCGGCTGACCGCGATCGAGACGAGGCTGCGCGAGGAGACCAGGGCGATCCCGGACTCCGGCGACGTTGCCGGCGTCATCAGCGGGATCTCCGCGGACATCCGGGAACTGAACCTCGGCGGCGCGAAACTGAACCGCGGCAAGGAATCTGCGCAAGGTGCAACAGCCACAAGCGGGCTGCTTATCGAGACCACCGGCCCCTTCGACGTCGTCGTCGAGCTCCTTCGGCGCATCGAGTCTCTCCCGCGGCTTGTCCGCATCAGTTCGCTCACCGCCACGGGAGTGAACAGGGCGACGGGGGATGTCAGGGCGACGATCGGGCTCGATGCGTGCTACCGAATCGCGTCCGCCGGCGAGACGGCCAATCCGGCCAAGTGAAGTGGAGACGGGGATGAACGAGGACCTTCAGCGCCTGTGGATTCGGATGACGGCTGATCGCCGCAAGTTCGGCGCGATGTGCGCGCTGGCGGTCGTGGGGCTGCTGCTCTGGGCGAGGCTGCTCCTGCTCAGCGACGTGCCTCGGACAGGCCTGGCGAACCCTGCGGACCAGGGGAGCGCCGCGTTACCGGCCGGCGGGGGGGGCGGCGAATCGAAACCCGCGCGTGCATCGATCGAGACGGCGCCGGTGGTTTATCTGGACAGCCTGGCCGGCCCTGTGCGCAATATCTTCGCCGCGCCGAAGGAACTGCTTTCCCAGCCAGTGCAGCCGGACGAGGTTCGCGCCGTTGCCCCCAAGTCACAATCCGATACGCCCGAAGATGCTCTGGATGAGCAGCGCCGCCAGGTCGAGTCGATCGAAGCGCAAGCCGGGCGCCTGCGACTGTCCAGCGTCATCGTCGGCGCTTTACCGGCCGCGGTCCTCAACGGCCGGGTGGTGCGCGAGGGTGATCAGATTGAAGGTTTCGTGCTTGAGCGTGTGCTCAAGCGGAGTGTGATCCTGGTGAAGGATCAGGTGCGGGTGGAAGTGAAGATGGACACTCCGGGGTAAACCCGGCCGGACATGGTGGACCGCTCACGCCGCCGCGACCGACCTCGGAAGGGGAGAGATTACCATGATGAACTGCACGGGACTGACCGGACGTGGGACGCCGCGCATTGCCGCCTTCCCGCCGACTTCGCTTGCCACGGCCTCGCGATCCTTCTTCCTGCTGGGATCATTGCGGGGGTACTCTCTTGCCTGTGCCGCGGCGCTGAGCCTGGCCTCACCGGCCCTCGCTCAGACCGGCCTGGATTCCTGGCTCAACAATCCGCCCGCCCAGCCCGCCGGCCGGTCGGGGGGCGGCTCCGAGTCCAGCGATCTCGAGGGCAAGGTCGAGGTCTCCGCCCATTCCACCGTGGACATCCACGTGCAGAACACGGACCTCGCCAAGGTTCTTCAGATGCTCAGCATCCAGAGCCAGCGCAACATCATCGTTTCCAAGAACGTCAGCGGCACGGTGTCCGCCGACCTCTACGATGTGACTTTCTTCGAGGCCCTCGACGCCATCCTCAACAGCAACGGCTACGGCTATGTCGAGGAGGGCAGTTTCATCAAGGTCTACACGCTTGAGGAACTCCGCGCGATCAAGGATGCGGCGCGGCAACTGGTCTACCGCCGGTTCGAACTCAGTTACCTCAACGCCGCAGACGCATCAATCTTCGTCACGCCTCTTCTTTCCGAGAAGGGCACGATCGCGATCAACGGCGAGGTGGCGGCCGGCTTCAAGGCGGAAGAGTCAGACGGCGGAGCCGACAACTGGGCCTCCTACGCCACGATGGTCGTTCACGATTATCCGGAGCAGGTCGAGGAAATCGCGCGCCTTCTGACTGAACTCGACACCCGGCCGCAGCAGGTGCTCGTCGAAGCCACCGTCCTCCAGAGCACGCTCAACGAGGACAACGCCTTCGGCATCGACTGGACCATCCTCGCCGACGTCAACTTCCTCGACTTCTCCAATCCGCTTTCCGCCGTGGACAACCTGCTCAGCGGGTCAGGAGAGAGCGGCTTCCAGCCCGGCGACAACAAGGCGTTCGCCGGACGCTCCAACGTCGGTCAGACGCAGCGGGCCGGCGGACTGAAGATCGGCGTCGTCTCCGATGACATCTCGGTCTTTCTGCGCGTCCTCGATGAGGTCGTGGACACAACGGTCATTTCCCGGCCGCGCGTCCTCGCCGTAAACCGCAACCGCGGGCAGATCCTCATCGGCCGCCGCATCGGCTACCTCTCGACGACGTCGACAGAGACGAGCACGACCCAGACCGTGCAGTTCCTCGACACGGGTACTCAACTGATCTTCCGGCCCTTCGTCGGCAAGGACGGTTTCATCCGCATGGAACTCAAGCCCAGCGTTTCGGAAGGCATCATCCGCGACGTGACGGGGAGCGACGGCGGCACGTTCACCATTCCCGATCAGATCACGCAGGAACTCCAGACCAACGTCGTGGTGCGCGACGGGCACACGATCGTGCTCGGCGGCCTGTTCCGGGAAGAGACGACGCTCACGCGCCGCCAGGTCCCCCTGCTCGGCGACATCCCGATCATCGGGGCCGCCTTCAAGGGCAAGGAAGACACCACGCGCCGAAGTGAGATCACGTTCCTCATCACGCCCTCGATCATGCGAGACGAGATTCTCATCGCCGAGGGCCAGCGCGCCAACGAAATGGTCGAGGATGCGCGGCTCGGGGCGCGTCGCGGCGTGCTCTTCTGGAGCAATGACCGCCAGACCAATGACCACAATCTCAAGGCCGAGGAGGCGATCGCCGCCGGTGACTTCGAACTCGCACTCTGGCACATCGACGTCTCTCTGAGCCTCAAGCGCACGCAGCCCCAGGTGATCCAGATGCGCGAGCGCCTGCTGGGGCAGTCGGACAAGTGGTTCAACGGCTCGATCATGCGCAATCTCTCCAACGCCCGCATCGAGTCGGGCCTCAACCAGATGGCGGACACCTCTGCGCTGGGCCAGGCCGGCGACAATGCCGCCAAGACCCCGAGCGGCGTTGATCCGCTCCTCACTCCTTCGCCGGCGAAGAACATGAACACAATCGCTGACAAGGGCACGCCCGTTGCCGCGTCGGTCTCGGGTCCGGCGCCCAGGACGAACACTGTCGGCCCTGCCAACAGCAAGACCGCAGCGCAGGCGAAGTCCACAACTTCTACGACGCCGTCCGGCAAGTCCGCGTCCGGGCAGAAGGAAATCTCCTGGGGCGGAACGAACTCGGCTGATCCCTCAATCTGCGTTGACTGGTACGACTACGGCCTTTGCCAGACGCCCGAGGGCGACATGGTCTGGAACATCGATCAGAACGCCTTCAACCATCCCAAGGCGTTTCAGCAGAACGGGGCAAGCGCGTCGACCCAGGCATTGCAGGGTCTGTCGAGGCGGGACTTCGCCCTTCAGAACGCTGAGCAGAATCTGCAACTCGGGCAGGCGCTCGCGGTGAGCCTCTCGCTGAGCCCGATGGGTGCGGTTCACTTCGGTCCGGCGCTGGCTCGGTACAACGCGTGGGTGATGGCGCAGCGCGGGCTGAAGGCCTCGCCCGCAAGCGAGCCGGCCGCCGTCGGACTGGCCGAAGTGCCCACGGACGGTGCGCCCTCGAAGTAACGCCTCGCCTGCGGGGCCAGGACCCTGCGGCAATCATCGAAGAACGCGATGGGAGCAGCCATGCAGACAGGTTCAGCAGTCAGGAGTTTGGTGGCCCGGGGCGGAGGCGAGATCGCAGATCAACCGAAGGCGCCTCGTTCACATGTCGGCGCCCGAGGCCCAGTGGTTTTTGCGCTGCTGGCCGCGTGCGCGGCGGGCGTGATTCTCCTGGGCGGGTGTGCGGGCAAGACGGCGCCCGAGCAGGCCCGCAGCGAGGCGCGGGAGCGTTACACCGGCAATCGCGCCGAACTTGCCGCCCAGCAGGCGCGCCAGGACTTCCAGGTCGGCAACCTCAAGAACGCGCTGGGCAACATCGAAGCGGCCATTTCACTCGTGCCCGGTGAGCCGACTTACCACCTCCTTCGCGGGCGAGTGCTCTTCGAGATGAACCGGCTGGACGCGTCGCTGGCTTCTTTCAACCGGGCGATCGCCCTCAATCCGAACCTGGGCGATGCACACTACTACTCGGGCCTGGTCTTTCAACGCTGGTCCGATCCGCAGAAGGCCTACGAGCGCTACGCGGCAGCGCTGAGCACGGACGACTCCGATCCGGACTACATGCTCGCAGCCCTCGAAACACTCATCTCGATGCGTCGCCTCGACGAGGCGGACCGGCTGATCCACGATTCGCGCCATCACTTTGAGAACAACGCGTCCGTCAAGCGGGCGCAGGGCCACGTCGCCATGCTGCGCGACCAGCCCGCGGTCGCGGCCGATCACTTCCACAAGGCCCTCCTTCTGATGCCCGAGGACAAGAGCATCATGGAAGTGCTGGTCATCTGCCACATGAAGGCGGGGAACCACGCCAAGGCTGAGTACTACCTCGACCTGCTCCTCAAGGATCCCGAGTTCGCCTCGCGCCGCGATCTTCGGCACCTCAAGGCACTGTGCCTTACGGCCGGCAACCGCCTGGTCGAGGCTCGCTCCATCTACCTGAAACTGGTCGATGAAGACCCGAGCGACCCGCAGATGTGGTTCGAACTCGGCAGCGTGGCGCTTGAACTCGGCGACATGCGCCGTGTGCAGAACGTCGTGAGCCGCACCATCGCCGTCTGGCCGAACCGCTTTGAGAGTTTCCTGCTTCGCGGGATGCTGCATGAGCGAGAGAACCGGCTCGACGATGCGATTGCAGACTACCAGCGCGCCTGTCGCCTGCGCCCGGCCCATGAGGAACCCTACATCCTGCTCGGTCTGGCCCTTCAGGCCCGCGGCCGCCGCGAAGAGGCGGTCGAGGCGTTCCGCACCGCACGAATGGTCGTGCCCGGCAGCGCCCGCGCGCAGGAATTGCTACTGGCCGGAGTGGACACGGAGACCGAGGAGCAGAATCGCTGAACGCCAAGGCGGAGTGCTGAGGCCGTGAGGCCGGATCGACTCCAAACCTGCCGGGACAACGAGGAGAGCGGAGGATGAAACTGGCGTGGATCATCTCGCTGGCGGCGGGGGGAGTCGGAGCCGTGGCGGCGGTCGCGGCCGCGGTCCTTTCGGCGGCGCTGAGCAGCGGCGTTACCCTGCCGCCTCCCGCAACGATGGTCCTCTACGCCCTCTTCGCGGCCCTGATGACGGCTGCCGCCGCGTTCGCCGCCGCCTGGGTGATCCAGAAGCACCTCGCGAGCCTGCAATTGACCGTTGGCGCGTCGGAACCGTCCGAGGCGCCGGCCGGGCGGCTCATCGGCCCGCTCGAGGCGATCGCGCGCCTTCATCTTGAAGTCGTGGAACGCCTCGCGTCCGAGTGCCGCTCCATCCGCTCGCAGTTCAGACAGATGGAGATTCGACGGCACCTGGCGGAGACGGAGGTGCAGCATCTCTCCGACGTGCTTCACTCGCTGCGCGACGCAGTGCTTGTGACCAACGAGTTCAACGAGGTGGTGATGGCCAACGACGCGGCTGCGTCCCTCTTCAAGTTCAGCCGCGACGAGGCGATCAGCAAGCCGGTCTCCAAAGTCGTGCGCGAGTCCGAGATCGTCGGGCTGATCAATGAAGCGGCGGAAGGCGGCGGCACGTCCGGGCGGCGCCTGGCCGAGTGCGTGCTCCCGCGCGAGCCGGAACCGCTCAACGTCGAAGTGTCGCTGTCGGCGCTGTGTGATCCGACGCGCGAGGCTGCGCCCGGCGGGGACCGCGCCGGCCGCGGCGCAGGCGTCGTCACCATTCTCCACGACATCACGCAGGAGCGGCAGGTCAGCCGCATGAAGAACGAGTTCGTCAGCAAAGCCAGTCACGAGTTGCGAACGCCACTGAGTTCCATCAAGGCCTACATCGAGATGCTTCTCGACGGTGAAGCACGGGACGACAAGTCGCGCCGCGAGTTCTACGAGATCATGCAGCACGAGGCCGAGCGTCTCGGCCGCATGATCGACAACATGCTCAACATCAGCCGCATCGAGGCGGGGATGATCAAAGCGAACTGGGAGAACGTGGACCTGGTGGTGATCGCGCAGGAGGCGGCGGACCTGCTCATGCCCCAGGCCGCCGAGAAGAAGATCAGGATCAACCTCCAGCGCCCGCACCAGGCCTGCCATGCCGAGGTGGACCGCGACATGATCAAGCAGGTCATCACCAATCTGATCTCCAACGCGATCAAGTACACGCCGGAGGGCGGGCGCGTCACCGTTGCCCCGGACCTGACTGACTGCGACCGCAGCGTCATGGTCTCGGTGTCCGACACGGGCCTGGGAATTCCCGCCGACGCAATGCCGAAACTTTTCAACAAGTTCTACCGCGTGGACAAGCACGAGCGAGTGGCCAAGGGGACCGGTCTGGGCCTGAACCTCGTGAAGCAGATCGTCGAGGCCGTTCACCACGGCGAAGTCGGTGTCGAGAGCGAAGCCGGCAAGGGAAGCCGCTTCTGGTTCATCGTTCCATGCAGACAGGGAGGGTCGTGATGGCAGCGAAGCCACAGAAATCCGAGAAGACAGCGCCGGGCGCCAAGGCCCGCATCCTCGTCGTGGACGATGAGAACTACATCCAGCATGTCGTGAGCCTCAAACTCTCCAACGCGGGCTTCGAAGTGCTGACCGCATCCGACGGGGAGGAGGGCCTCGCCATGGCGATCGAGCAGCGGCCCGACCTCATCATCACCGACTACCAGATGCCGTTCCTGACGGGCCTGGAGATGTGCCAGCGTCTCCAGCAGAATCCCGCGACCGCGTCGATTCCGGTGATCATGCTCACGGCACGCGGATTCGCCCTCGACGACGCGGACCTGCGCAACGTCAACATTCACAAGTGCCTCGGCAAGCCCTTCAGCCCGCGCGAACTGGTCGCCTGCGTGAGCGGCGCAGTGGGAGCGAAGCAGGGGACATGAGCGCGACGTGCGCCACCAACCCGGTCGATCGGCCCGAACTGCGCGAGGTGCTTCACAACCTCGCGCAGCGATGCGCCTCGCTGCCCGCCGCGATCGTGGCGGCGGGGCCGGCTCTCGATGATCCGAGAGTCATTGAAAGCCAGTTTGCATGGCTTGTCGGCCTCGTTGGCGGACCCGAAGCAGCCATGGACCTGGCGCGGCAGCGGCTCGGCGCGGAGATCGAGTCACCGCGAGGCGTCGTGCTCGACCTTCCGATGATGCTCGTCGTGGTGCCGATTCTGCAGCGGCGTCGACGCGTCGGCCAGGCCGTCTGCCTCGTCGCCGCCTCCGATCTGCCTCAACATGCTGCGATGGCGTCTTTCAGCGGCCCACAATCCTCCAGGCGCGATCCGCGAGGTCAGCTGCTGGCCGCGGCCCTGCCCGAACGCGGCGCCCTGCCCACGCTTATCCAGACCGTCGAGTGGTGGCTCCACGACCTGAGCGACCTGCACGACGCCGGCGCACACATCGAGTCCTTCGGGAGGCAACTCACCGACGCCTACGAGGAACTTGCCCTGCTCCAGAAGGTCAGCCGCAACATGAACGTCGTGCGGCAGCCTCGCCAGTTCCTCGATTCCGTCTGCCAAGACCTGCTCGAGGTGATGCCCTTCCGCTGGACGGCGATACGGCTGAGCGGACGCAAGGCCGGTTGCGGCGACTTTGCTCACGTGCTCTTCCACGCCGGCGAGTTCACCTGCCAGCGCACCGCGCTGCTTACGGTTCTGGACCGGCTCATCGCCTCCCGGAAGGGCGGCAATCCGGTCGTCTGCGAGGAAGGGCTGAGTTGTGATTGCGCCGACCTCACCGCCATCGGCTCGTCCCTCATCGTTCAGCCGCTCGCCGACAACGACGACGTGTACGGAGCGATCATCGCAGGCGCCAAGATTGGCGAGACCAGCCAGATCAACTCCTTCGATGTGAAGATCCTCGGCGCCACGGCCGAACATGTGCGCATCTTCCTCGACAACGTCAGCCTGTATGACGGGCTGCAGAAGATGTTTCTCGGCACGCTCGAAGCGATTACCGCATCGATCGACGCCAAGGACCGCTACACCTGCGGCCATTCCCGGCGTGTGGCGTTTCTCAGCCGCGAACTGGCCGCGCGAATGGGGCTTGACGAGACGACGGTGCAGCGCGTCCACATCGCGGGCCTGGTCCACGACGTGGGCAAGATCGGCGTGCCTGAGGCCGTCCTCTCAAAGCCCGGGCGCCTCACTGACGAGGAGTTCGCGATGATCAAGAGGCACCCCGAAATCGGCGTGCGAATCCTCCGAGACATTCCCAACTTCGACGACATCATCCCCGGCGTCATGTCGCACCACGAGCGCTTCGACGGCAAGGGGTATCCGCAGGCTCTGGCCGGCGAGGCCATCCCCCTCTTTGGGCGCATCGTCGGAGTCGCCGACGCCTTCGACGCCATGAGTTCAACGCGAACTTACCGCAAGGCGCTCTCTTCGTCGGATGTGCTTGCGGAGATGGCGCGCTGCGCCGGAACGCAGTTCGATCCGAAACTGATACCTGTTTTCCTTGAGATGATGGGGTCGCCGCTACGCGCGACTCCCTCCGTCGATTCCGTCGGCAGCGCGGCGAATGGGTCGCTGCTGCGAACCTACGAACGCATGCGCGACCGCGATCGCGCCGGCGAATCACAGCAGAGCGGGGTGGCGGCATGAAAGTCAAGTACGAGGACCACGACAAGATCTCCATCATGACCGTGGAAGGCGACCTCATCAGCGATCACGTCGATTCCTTCCGACGGACCGTCGGCGAGCGAATCCAGCGCGGCACGCGGGACTTCGTCCTCCAGGTTGAGGCGATGACCTTCATCGACAGCGCGGGACTTGAATCGCTCCTGTGGCTGCAGGAGGCCGCCGCCGAGCACCTCGGCCAGATCAGGCTTGTCGCGCCCGATGAGAACATCCGCAAGATCCTCGAGATCACGCGATTGCAGCACCAGTTCGACACGCACAAGGAAGTCACCGAGGCGATCCGGTCGCTGAGGTGACAAGCAAAGGAATCAAGGGATCAAAGGAGCAACGCATCGACGCAGGGCATCGGCACATCCGTGCCGGGGATCAGACTCTCAGGACCCCTGCGAACGACGCCCCGCATCCTTCCGTTGGAGTTCATCATGATTCAAGCGGCCACGGCAACCGATCGCTGCTCGCTCCGCGACGGCACGAAAATGCAACTCGGGGAGATGCTCCTCGAGCGAGGCCTGCTCACGGCAGAGCAGTTGAAGCAGGCGCTCGCCGGTCAGGGACAGGGCGGACACCGCAAACTTCTCGGCGAAGTCCTCGTCGAGATGGGATACGTCACGGAGGACCAGGTTCTCTCCGTCCTCGCCGAGGCGTACGGCGTGCCGTACGCGAAGGTTTCACCCAAACTTGCCGACCCCAGTGTGATCGAAACCCTGCCTCGCGAGTTCCTCGAGACTCACGGCGTGCTGCCGCTGTTTCTCGTGCGCGGCCGTCTCACTGTTGCCGTGGCCGAGCCGGCCAATCTGTACCTCGTCGAGGAGATCACGCGGCTGAGCAACTACGACGTGCAGATCGTCGCCAGCGCCGCCACCGACATCCAGAACACGCTCCGGCAGTACCTCCCGGACGCCAACGTCTTCGTCATCGACGACATCTACCAGGAGTTGAACGAGGACGACTTCACCGTCGTCGAGCGGCAGATCACCGAACTCTCCAAACTCGAGGAGGTGGCGGGGCATTCGCCGGTTGTGAAACTCGTGAACTTCCTGATCTACTCCGCGGTGCAGGAGGGGGCATCGGACATTCATATCGAGCCTGAGAGCGGGCGGCTTCGCGTGCGCTATCGCGTGGACGGCCGCCTCTACCAGAAGATCAGCCCGCCGCCGGCGATGCAACTGGCGATCGTCAGCCGCATCAAGATCATGTCGGGCATGGACATCTCCGAGCGGCGACTGCCGCAGGACGGCGACATTCACGTCATGCTTGACGGCCGGCCCGTGGACCTGCGCGTCTCCACCATGCCGGGCAAGAACGGAGAGAAGGTCGTCGTCCGCATCATCGACTCGAGCAACGTCATCGTCAACGTCGAGAAACTCGGCTTCAGCCCGGAGATGCTCAAGACGTGGCGGCACATCGTCTCGCAGCCCAACGGCGTCATCCTCGTCACGGGCCCGACGGGAAGCGGCAAATCAACGACGCTGTACTCCGCGATGGTCGAGCTTAACTCGGAGGAGATCAACATCAGCACGGTCGAGGACCCGGTCGAAGCGGGCATTGCCGGCATCAACCAGTTCCAGGTCAACGAGAAGGCGGGTTTCACCTTCGCCAACGCGCTGCGGTCGATGCTGCGCCAGGACCCTGACGTGCTGATGGTGGGCGAGATCCGCGACTCGGAGACGGCGCGGATCGTGACGCAGGCCGCCCTCACCGGCCACCTCGTGCTGAGCACGCTGCACACCAACGATGCGCCCAGCGCGGTCACGCGGCTCATCAACCTCGGCGTCGAGCCGTACCTCGTTGCCGCGATCGTGCGCGGCGTGCTGGCGCAGCGCCTGGTCCGCAAGATCTGCGTCCACTGCAGGGAGCCGCACGAGCCTGACGCGATCACGCGCAAGGCGATCGAGCAGTCGATCGGGAAGTTCGAGACGCTCTACCGGGGCGCCGGGTGCCCCAAGTGCCGCTCCACCGGCTTCTCAGGCCGAGTCGGCATCTTCGAGTTGTTCGTGCCCGGCGAGCAGACGCTGGAGGCCATCGGTCGGGGTGCGACGCTGCACGAGCTGCGCGCTGCGCTCGCAAAGATAAAGTACACGACGTTGCGGCAGGACGGATTGCGCAAGGCGGTCGAAGGCCTGACCACGGTCGAAGAGGTCTTCTACACGACGGCGCTGTAGATCGCGGCCGCCGGACGAACCGGAGAACAGCATCATGGGCGTCTTCACCTATCGTGCGCGGGACCTACGAGGGGAACTGATCGATGGGACGGTCAACGCCGAGTCGATCATGGAGGCGAGCCGCTTTCTTCGCGCCGAGGGGAAGTACGTCCTCGACATAACGCCCGGCGTGGTGCGGTCGATGGAAAGCCAGGTCGAGCAGATCCGCACGATTGAAGCGGCAAGGCGCGTGACGCGACCCGACGTCATCGAGTTCTGCCATCAGATCAGCGTGATGCTCGACGCGGGTGTGCCCCTGGGAGACGCCCTCGAGGCTTTCAACTCCGTCGGACACAACACCCACTTCCGTCGAATCTCGCGCGCCATCCAGGACGAAGTGCACTCCGGCGCGACGCTCTCTTCCGCGATGGCCCGCTGGCCGCGCGTCTTCCCGCCCATCACCGTGACGCTGGTCAAGGCGTCCGAGGCCTCGGGCACGATGGCGTTGATGCTCGGCCGCGTCGCACACTACATGCACAAGGAACTCAAGACCGCAAGGCAGATCAAGAGCGCCCTTGCGTATCCCTGCGTGATGATCGTGCTTGCACTGACCATTACGCTTTTCCTCGTGACGATCGTCCTGCCGCGGTTCGCCTCGATCTACTCGAAGCGCGCAGCGCTGCTGCCGGCGCCGACGAAGATCATGCTCGCCCTGAGCGCCTTCCTTCAGGAGAACTGGATCGCCCTCGCCATGGGCGTGGTGGCCGCAGGCGTCATCCTCGCCGTCTTCCTCCGCACCCGCTGGGGCCGGTTGACCGTGGACTGGACCAAGCTGCACCTGCCGGTGATCGGCTCGATGTACCGGCAACTCTTCCTGACGCGCAGTTCGCGCACCATGGCCACGCTCATCGTCTCGGGAGTCGATCTGCTCGAGTCCGTCAACATCACGCGCGGCATCACCAACAACGCCTACTACCAGTCACTGTGGAAGCAGGTCGCCTTCGACCTCGAACAGGGGCGGTCGCTCAGCCACGCCTTCTCCCAGAGCACGCTCATCAGCCCCAATGTCGTGCGCATGATCGCCGCGGGCGAACAGACCGGCCGCCTCGGACCCGTAATGGAGCAGATCGGCCAGAACTCGGAAGAGGAGCTCGATGAAGCCATTACACGCACCACTCAGTACCTCGAACCGGCGATGATCGCCATCATGGGAGCGGTTGTCGGCTTTGTCGCCATCGCCATGCTCCTTCCCATCATGACCATCTCGCGCGCGATCTCCTGATGGCGCCGGAAGTTCGCGGCGTCGCTGGCAGCCTTGCGCTCACGTCATTCAATCGCCGGCTCAGTTCTCCGGTCCGGGGCGCGGGCGCCGGCCGCGCGGCTCATCGCCCTCTGCCTCCTCCGCCTGGCGGCGCTGCTCGCGAGGCAGAAGCGTCGGCGCATTGGCGAGGTTGAAGGCTGTAACCGCCGAGCACGTTGAAGACTGGATCAGGTACTCCGGGATGCCCTGCTCGAACTTGTCGTTCTGCGTGTGCCACGCATAGCGGTAGTCGGCCCGGCCGACCTCGTCCCAGAAGAAGCCCGGCACGCCCTTGGCGTTGAACGAGGCATGGTCGCTCGCCCCGCCGCGCGGCATCCGCGGGTTGATGTTGATCGCCACGGGCATGTCCGGGAAGGCGGCCGTCACCGGCGCCGTGGCTTCCGCCAGCATGGGGGCCATCACATCAATGACCTGCAACCCGCCCTGGTAGTTCGTTCCGCCGTCGTCCACGAACACCGCAGAGATCTTCGACAGTTCCTCTTCGGAGAGCGTGTTGACGTAGGCGCGCGACCCGAGCAGACCCTGCTCCTCACCCGTCCAGAGGATGAAGCGGATGGTTCGCTTCGGCCTGACGCCGCTTGCGGCAAGGATGCGTGCCGTCTCCAGCGTCACCGACGAGCCGGTCCCGTTGTCCACTGTTCCCTGCGATCCGGGACCGTCCCAACTGTCGAGGTGGGCCGAGATGATCACCACCTCATCGGGCTTCTCCGTTCCCGGGATTTCCGCGATCGTGTTGTAGCACGGCACGGGACCGGGAATGAACGACGCCTGGCAGTCGAACTCGACGATGACCTCTTCGCCGTCGAAGAGACGGCTGTTCATCGCGTCATAGTCGGAACGGCGGATGGTGATGTTCACCCACTTCTGAAGATCGTTGAGGTCCATTTCGCGGAAGCGGCCGCCCGTCTGGACGAGTTCCCCGCCGCGTGAAGCGGAAAGGACGCCCGAGATGCCGGCCTCGCGGCACTTTTCGAGCCAGTTCGTCGGCGTGGCCCCGCCCGTCTCGACGACTCCCTGGCGGGCGCCGGGCCGCCGCGCCGGCTGGAGGATCCAGGCGCCCGCGAGTTTGTCCGCGATCGCGGCAAACTCCTCCTCGGATGTCGGCTCGCGGTAGACCGCGCCGCGTGTCGGGCCGTTGGTGCCGGGCGTCCAGGCAGGCCAGGTGAATTCGAACTCGCGCTCCGCGCCGCGCGGGGCGACGATGCGGCCGTAGGAAGGTCCGCGATCAAACCCGACGGGAATCGTGCCCCACTCGCGCACTTCGACGTTGACCAGCCCCCACGAACGGAACTGCTCAGCAGCCCACTCGTTGGCTGTCCTGGCGCGCGTGGAACCTGTGAGGCGCGGCCCGATGCCCTGCGTCAAGTGGCGGAGGTGCTCCATCACCTGGTTGTGGTTCTTGCCCTCGTCGATGATGGCCATGACCTCGGCCGACCACGCCGCATCTCGCTCCGAGAGTGCGGCCGGGACATGCGCGTTGGCAGCCTCCTTGCCCTGGCAGGCGGGGAGAAAGGCGAGTGTGGCAAGAGAGAGGCCAAGGCCGGTGCGCCGGAGCCGACGGAGCAACGTGGTCTGGTTCATTGCTGATCCCCTGAAGGAGTAACGAAGACGGACGCCCCATCCTACGGGCCGCCCCGCAGGAAGTTGCGTCCACGCCATGGGATCATCCTATCCCCCGGCCCCGTGCGAGGCCGGGGGGATGGCGCGTGTGCAGGGTCGTGATCGTGCGATTCAGATGATTCGGCCGAGGAGGAAGTCGTCGCTGTTGTCGTTGTCGATGAACCAGGAGTCACCCCGGTTGACGATCTTCCCCGTGCCGGTGTTGAACTCAATGCGATCGACGCCGCGGGCGGACAGCCCGAAGGGCACGCCGCCGTTGTCGCCGTTGACGTTGCCGAGCATCACCTTGCCGAAGGTCACGGCCGAGAAGATCGAGTTGACCATGTCGAACGCCTCGCCTCGCACGCCGCGCAGTTTCAGCGTCTTGACGCGTGCGTCTTCGTTGACGATGAGCGTGGGATCGACCACGAGGCCGCTGGTGACGGAGAAGTCGAAGCCGACGTAGAAGTTGCTGTCGAAGGCCGCGCCGAGTTGCAGGCTGTTGATGGAATCCTGCGCCTGGAGGAGCAGACCGCGTGCAGCGCCGGTGACGTTGATGGACACGGCGGACTGTTTGAAATCGCTGCCGTCGTGGCGGAGGATCATGTGGCCGGTCCAGTCGCCGCGGAGGATGGCCTTGTTAAGGGCGAGCACATCCACGTCAGCGTCGAAGTCCTCCTGCACTTTGAGCGTGGTGAGCCTTCCGGGCGCGTGGATGGTCACGTCGGAAACTGAGCCGCGCACATCAATGAGGCGCCAGGATTCCCGCTTGGAGGTCTCGGTCCAGACGGCCCAGAAGCCGCCCATCGCGTCGCCGCGCACGACAATCCGGGCCCGGTCGCCGTCTTCGATGTCGATGCGGTCGGCGAAGAGGTTGTTGCGGGCGTCAAAGCGCATCAGCTCGCCGAAGGCAAACGTGCCGCCGAGGATCTCCTGGGCGAGGAATTTCCATGCGAGCCGGCCGATCACGATGCGCGAATCCGCACCGATGGTCTCGAAGTGGATGTTGCCGTTCACGCGCTCGTCCTGGCGGAGGTTGAAGTGCGATCCGCCGAGGATGCTCTCAAAGCGGCCGACCGTGATGCCCGTCAGGTCGACGCCCGCGCCTTCGATGTCAGTTCGGAGAACCTTGAGCGTGCGCAGTCCCGAGCCGAGGATGCCGCTGATGACCGCCCGGCCGTCGCCGCCGCGCCGGCGGACGTTGATGATCATCGTGTCGCGCTGCGAATCGGTCTCGGCGAGCGTAACGACCAGCCCGCCCTCGGTCTCCTCGACGGCGAAGAGTCCGGTGCGGGAGGTGAGGGTGATGGTGACAAGATCGCCGTCCGCTTCGGTGTATTCGAAGGAACGGAAATAGACGGTCGTGTCCGCCGCGTCAGTCTGTACGACGCTGGCCTGTCCACGGAATACCGGCAGAGAGCCGACCTCCTGGAAGAGGCTGATCACCACGATGCGCGCATCATTGGTCACTTCGTTGTATTGCCCGAGGTTGCGTGGGCCGTAAGTCTCGTAGTCGATGCGCCCGTTGTCCCGGCTGGAGGCGGTGATGACGATCTGCGGATCGCGTCCGGCGTAGTCGGTGACGAGGATCTGCGTCTCGACCCACTCATCGGCGAAGGTGGCGTTCGTGCGGGTGTGCTTGTCGCCGATGATGATGAACTGGGCGTCGAAAAGCCGGCCTCGCGTGGGCTGCGTAATGGTCCAGTGCGCCTCGTTGAGTCGAGACACGTCGGTGAACGCGCGGACAATGCCGGATTGTTCCGCCGACGGACCGAGGTTGCCCATCAGAACCTGGTGGGCGTTCTGACGCATGACCGTCGCACCATCGCGGCGGTCTCCCCAGCGGACGCTCAGGAGGTCATTGTTCTGATCCTGGATGAGCGAGCCGCGCAGGAGGATGTCCTCGTTCATGATCGAATCGATGGCGGTCGCGGCTTCAGGCCGAAGGCCGAGGTTTCGTCCGATGTAGTGCGAGATGGTGTTGATAAGGTCGTTGTAGTCGAACTCGCCGAGGCGGGCGATCTCCTTGGCGAAGACGACCGCCATGTCGCCGCGGTCGCCGTTGTCCAGGTCGAGGCGGTCCGCCATGCCGAAGGAGCGCTCCTGCCCATTGGCGTTGCGGAAGTTAACGTAGTTGAACAGTTGCCGGAAGGTCGTCGAGGCGTTCAGGGGCCGCCGCAGCCACTCCGTCGAGCGCGTGTTGGAGATGGTCACGGTGTCGCTGTTGCGGCCGCCGATGACCACGTGCATGAATTCGCCGCTGACCGGCTCGCTGGTCACGAACTGAATGGCATAGGGTGCGAAAGCGGCCTCGAGATCGGCCTTGATCACGTCCGCGAAGTTGCCGCCGAGGCCGAAGTCGTTGGCGTCAAAGGCCGGCACGACGTAGTTCGTCCCCGCAAGGAAGAAGTCGCCGATGTCCTGCCCGTCAAAATCGAGGAAGACCACCTGCGGCGTCTCGAAGCGGATGTTGTCGATCAGCGCCCAGGCGTCCTTGAGCGGATCATTCGAGTCGGCGATCGTGATCTCGATCTCGAGCGTCATCACGCCGTCGGGAATCGAATAGGAAGCGGTCAGGAGGTCGGTGTATTCAGTGCCGATCTGGAATCCATAGCCCGGCACGGTCCCGCCGATCTCCGGGTCGCGCTCGTTGGTGACGTAGGCCCCGCCGGCCTCGATGCGCCCGCGTCCGTCCTGCGCGGCGATGTTCACGCCGTTGACGATGATGTCGAAGAAGTCGCCGCCGTCCGTGTTCGCGTCCGACGCGTAGATGAAGTCGATGAGCAGGCGCTGGCGCACGATCGCGAAAGGAACTTCGAGGGTGAATCGCACGGTGGCGAAGTCGTCGGCCGCGCCCTCGGCGCCGAGGTCGCGGTAACGCGTGGTCGCGTCTCGCGTGGCGCCGTCGGTCGTGCGCACGGCGTCGAAGGCGTGGGCGGTGCTCAGGACGAGAAACTGCCCGTTCGGACCCGAGGGCAATCCCAGCAGACCGTGAACGGTGTAGTTCTCGAAAACACCGACGGCGTCGCGGTGACCCTCGAACGTCACGACGACTCCCTCGGGCAGATCCAGCGCCGACGCAATCTGCGACGCCGTCGCGCTGAGCAGCTTGCGAGGTTCGAGCGGCTGAAAGGTCGGACGCAGTGTCAAATCGCCGCGGGCGGGCCGGCGGCGGACGGTGCGATTACGAAACGCTGGCATGGTCGATCTCCCTTGATCTCGGCTGGTTCGTGGCCGTCCCTTGCGCCACACGGGACGCACGAGGACGAGTTTCATTCGATCCGGCGCGGGGGGCGGCCGACTTCGCGGTCCGGCCCGGCCCGGCACTGCCGCCTCGCGCGGCAGCATGACCGGTCGAATCTCCCGGCGGGCGCGGCCCGCCTTTCATGTTTCACACGGCCTCCCGAGAGGCCGCGTCTACACTTGCCGCGTGCACTCGCCCGTGCTTGCACCACTGAGCGTCGCCGCAGCCATTCTGGCGATCCTATGCGCCCTCTCCCTCGGCGTCATCCCGAACCTTTCGCGTGAGGGCGGACCCTCTCGCCCGCTGCACGCATGGCTGGATGTCTGGCTGCCCTTGCTCCTGACGCTGCCGCTGGCAGGAGCGGCACTCCTGGGCCGGCAGGCCGGGCTTCCATCTGCATTCATCCTCTGGGTCCTCGCGACGGGGTCGATCTCCACGACGGCATTCTTCTGCGGCCTGGCTCTCCTGGACAGACGACTCGCGACCGGACTGCCCGTGATCGAGACGGTCCACGTGCTCACGCTGTTCGCCGTCGGCATCGTCCTGCTTGGAGCAGCGTACGTTGCACGTCTGCCCGACTGGACGGGCCACCTCTTCCTCACGGCCGGAATCCTCTGGCTCTGGTCGGTCAGCAGCGATCCAGGCGATTCGAGACAGTCCGGGGCGTCAGGTGGAGCACTGTTTCTCGTGGACTGGTCCGGACCGCTCGCGTCACCCGTGCTTCTGCGCTGGAAGGTTCTCGTCGCCGTCGGGCTGACCGTGGGGGCGGCGGGAATCGCTTCACATCAATTGCAATCGCTGTGGTCAGTAGTTAAGACCGAGCGGGTATCCCCGACGCTGACCCTTCTGGTCAACGTCCTCGCTTTTGCGGGGCAGGCCGTTGCGCTCGCCGCGCTCTGGCGACTGGCCGGGCCTGGCGCTGTGGTTCGGTCGAGTGTCTCCACAGGCGTACTCTCAACTCTGGCGGTGATCGGGGTAATGTGCATCAGCCTCGTCCCCTGGAGGGCGATCATTACACGCGGCGGTGTCGGGGGCGATGCGACGTGGCATGTAAGGGATCTGGTCGGCCTCTCAATCCTCGCGCCTGCGGGGCTGACGGTGCTGGCATTGACACTCGTGGGACTCGCGCATCGTCTTGAGCACCGCGCGAGAGTGGCGCCGGCTTGGCTTTTGATGGGCCTTGCGCTGACGGGCGCTGCATCGGGGGCCGTACTTGCGCGCTGGTCGTGGTAGACATCCGGATGAAGGGCCGCCATGCCGGGCGATCGTCGCGACTTTTGCACCCGCCGCGCGCCTTCGGCCGAACTAGAATTGCGTTTGCCCGTCCAGGCTCAGCGCATGACGCGCCGGCCCCGATCGCATTCCCAGGGAAGGGACCACCGATGAACGCCGTCATGACCTACCGCCGCCGCGTTCTGCCATCCGTCCGCGACTCGATCACGCACAAGTTCTGCATCAACGGGCAGGAGGGGTACCTCACCATCGGCCTGCATGCGGACGGCTCGCCGGGCGAAGTCTTCATCAAGATCAGCAAGGAAGGCTCGACGCTCTCGGGCCTGATCCAGGCCTTCTGCCAGGCGTTCAGCCTTGCTCTTCAATACGGCCTGTCGCTCGAGGATGCTGTGCTGCGCTTCAAGGGAATGCGCTTCGACCCGATGGGCCCGACGACCAACCCCGACATCCCCGAAGCCAAGAGCATCATGGACTACACCGCGCGGTATCTCGAACTGCACTTCATCAAGCGGTGAGGCAGGCAGGTGCTGGGCGTTAGGCACTCGGCACTGGGCACTGGGGGGTTGGGCGGAGCCCCGATTGTGAAGACGGATTCTCACCGTTCGAACGCGCACTCGATCACGAATGCTCGACACCCGTGCTGACGCGTGGGGCTCGGTTCCGACTGTCGCAAGATGTTATCCGAGCCCCGACCGTGAGGGAGAGTCTTCGCCGTGCGGACCAGCGCGGAGCAGACGAACGGCTATCGGCCTCGGCGTTCATCCGCATCGAGGTTCCGTACGTCGATGCGCCAGCCTTCACTGAGGGGGGGGGAAGCGGTGCTGAAGTCGGCGGGACTGACTTCATCGCCGTTGATCACGATGCCGGCGAGATCGACGTGGACGGTGTTGCCGCTGCGCTCAGTGATGATGGCGCGGCCGGGGAGGAGCGTGGCGGGGTCGTACCAGAGATCGACCATCTCCAGATCATCGTCGGCGTTGCGGGCTGTGAGGCGCATTCGATAGTGTCCCTTGAGGCGGTCCTTCTCATCGGCTTCCCGATCGAGCAGCTCCGCGGCAAAGCGCCTGAGGATGGAGTCCCTGGACTGGCCGATGGGAAGGGGCAGTGGGCCGTCGATGGCGAGCGGGTCGATCTCCTGGCCCGGGCGGACGACCTCGCGCTTGATGAACTGCCTCTCATCGTTGAGGCGTTCGACGAGGTAGCGGCCGTCGAAGATGTAATCGCGCGACTGCTCTTCAAGGCCGCGACTGCTGATGAACTGCGTGAATAAGACGCGGAACTGCTTGAGGCGGCGATCGGGGGAGATGTGCAGCACGGCCGTTCCCCGCCGCACCTGGCGGTCCTCGAGCAGCGCCTGCACCGTCTCGTAACGGATGGTCGCCGTCAGCGTCCGGACCTTCGCGTCCGCGGCCGCAACGGCGTCGAGCAGGTCGTCGGCCGAGTGAATCGGGGGCGGTTCCTGCGCCGCAGGCAACGCCCCGGGCGGCGCGCCGGATTCACCCCCCGAAGGCGGAGGATCGCCCGGAGGCGCCGCGCTCAGCAAAGCACCGATCATCAATGACGCAATCCAGTTCACGGGGCTATCTCCTGATGCGCCGGGCCTGAGCGAGAGCGGGCGGCTGGCCCCTCGCGATCGCCGAAGGCGGCAAGAATCTCATCGGACAAGACGCTCGCGGCGCAGACATATTTCCACTCGACGCGGGCGGCGTGGAGATTGGCGACCAGCGCCAGGCCGCCGCCAAGCGCCGCCCAGCCGCGCCACCACGCCCCCTCGCCGGCCGGGCCGCTCGTCCAGAAGTGGATCATCATGGCCGTTGCGGTCATGGCGATGGCGATGAAGCCGTAGCGGAATGACTTCAACTTGTACAACCGGGCAAGGGTTTCAGCCTTGCGGTCGGGATAGCCGTGCTCTTCGATCGCACTCTGGACGAACTTTCCGAAGGCGATGAAGTAGGTGTAGACGATCGAGTGGACGGTGAGCGTGAAGAGGGAGGCGATGCCGACGAGGGCGTCAAACTGATTCTGCCACGGCGAACCGCGCCCGAGCCAGAGTCCCCACCCTATGACGAGCACGAGCAGCAGGAAGTTGGCGACGGTGAGTTGGAGGAAGAGGCGCTTCATTGGCGAGGCGCAACGGTAGGGGGGGCGTCGTCTTCGAGCCGCACGCCTGCGCCGGCGCGAGCCTCGAGAAACGAGTGCAGAATCGCGGCCGCGGCGAGCGAGTCGCGCCGCCGCTTCTTCTGCCCGTGGGTAAGTCCGGAGCGGGCCATGGCCTCGTCGGCGGCGAAGGAACTGAGCCGCTCGTCCTGGAGATGAATAGGAAGCAGCGCGATCTCGGCCAGGCGCTCGGCGAAGGCGGCGATGCGACGGGCGGCCGGCCCGTGCGAACCGTCCATGTTCAGGGGCAGGCCGACGACGAGTTCATCGGGACCGTGCTCCTCGATCGCCATGGCGAGCCTGCGGATGAGCGGTTCGCCGGACGAGGCCTCGATCATGCCGAGGGGGCTGACGATCCCTGTTTCGTCGTCGCCCAGAGCCAGGCCGGTCCTCTTCTCACCGATGTCCAGTCCGAGGTATCGCATCAGGTGTTCCTCGATCAGGTGCGTGCAAGCGCTTGCGCGGCCGCGGCGCCGCGCCGCGCAGAGCACAGGGCGATGGCGATGGCGTCCGCCACGTCCGGGGGATGCGGCATCTCGCGCAGGCAGAGGCACGCCTGAACCGCGATCTGCATCTGGCGCTTGGCCGCGTGCCCGTTGCCGGTGAGCGACTTCTTGATCTCCGTCGCGCCGATCTCGACCAGTTCAATGCCGCGCTGCTCGGCGGCGAGGAGGATCACGCCACGCGCATGGCCCATCTTGATCGCCGTCGTCGGATGGGCATAGTGGGCGTACAACTTCTCGACGGCGATGCGCTGCGGCCTGAGCTGGTCGAGCAGCGAGCCGAGGTCTCGAAAGAGTTCAACGAGCCGCGTCGCGACGGAGGCGAGCGGATCGAGGCGGATGATTCCGGCCTCGACGAGGCGCGGATCAGGACCGCGGCGCTGCATCTCCAAGCAGCCGTAGCCGGTGAGCCTCAACCCGGGATCGATTCCGATGATTCTCATGCTTCAAGAGGGTACGGCCGCCGGGGCGTCGCCGCGCGGGCGCGAGCCGTATCGCCCCGCCAGAACGCCCGATCTCCTCAGGACCTCGTCGGATTCAAGCAGGCCGTCGCGCAGGCGCACCACGCGCTCGCACCGCGCCACGATCTTGTCGTCGTGGGTCACGATGAAGATGGTAAGCCCGCGCTCGTGAAGGGTGCGAAGCACTTCGAGGATCGCCTCGCCCGTTTTGCTGTCGAGGTTGCCGGTGGGCTCGTCGGCCATGATGATGGCGGGCTCGTTGACGAGGGCGCGGGCGATGGCGGCGCGCTGCTGCTGCCCGCCGGAGAGTTCGCTGGGCCGGTGGTGCATTCGATCGCCGAGGCCGACGAGTTCGAGTTTCTCCCTCGAGCGCCGATGCCGCTCGGAAGGCAGGATCCCCTGGTAGAAGAGTGGCACCTCAACGTTCTCGAGAATGGTCAAGGCGGGAATGAGGTTGAAGGCCTGAAAGACGAAGCCGATCCTCTGCCCGCGAACGTTGGACAGGCCGACATCATCGAGTTGGGCGACGTTCTTGCCGTCGAGGACGTACTCGCCGGAGGTGGGGCGGTCGAGGGCGCCGAGAAGGTTCATGAGGGTGGATTTGCCCGAACCGGAGGCGCCCATGATCGCCACGAACTCGCCACGCTCGACCTCAAGATCGACGCCCTTGAGGGCCTCGACGAGGACGGAGCCGTCGGGCTTGTAGTAGGTCTTGGTCAGTTGGCTGATGCGGGCAATGACCTCGCGGCCGGCATTGGGGCGGCTGGAAGTCGAGGGCGTGTTGCCATTCGAGGAGGGGAGGGTCATGCCCACAAGTGTACCGGCGGATCGTCGAACGGGTTCGATTCGGCGTACAAATGGGATCTCACGGGGGTTGGTCCGCACTGTCAAGCCGCTCGCCGCACTCGGGACACTTGAGTCCGCGAAGCGAGTGGTCGCAGTGCGGACACTGCAGCGCGGATGACTTGACTCGCACCCAGGTGTGCAAGCCTTCGAGAACCACCCACACTAGAAGAAGCGCAATACCCCATGGAATCTCCAGCGCGAATGCGACCTCGATGCCCCAAAATGGCCTGAGTATGTCAAGGAACATGAGAATGCTGTGGCCCAAGAGGGCCACCGCTGCAATCAGGAACGCGATACGAAATCTCAGGACCATGTCGCCTCCTTCCGCCTGAATCAGCGAACATCGACTCAGGCGAGTATCATGCATGAACGATCGGTTCGTAGTATATGTGGGCTTGCCACGGTCGAACCCAACGCAGAAAACCGAAAGCGCCGGCACGCCTTGAGCGTGCCGGCGGTTGTGCATCTCCCGAACCGTTGCAGGACATTGCTATTCAGTGAATTACAAATCTCTGCAGCGGGGAAGCCGATTCCACTTTGGGAGAACATCAGTGGGCAACGGCCTAATCGTGCGGATCCTAATTAAGGATTGGGACAGCAGATTGCGAATACATTGCTCCCGCTGCCTCCACAACATGCGTAGTGGGTGGCTGACACACAAGTAACGCCGGAACCGTTGGGTTTCGTGCAGACGGACGACCCGGGTCCGCCAAACTGACAATTGGCGCACCGATCGTCGTTCATCGGAGGCAGAAGTTCGGAAAGCGCTGCGGCATCAAGCAGGAATGACCACGCATCGCGAAGATCGTTGCCCCCGAGTTCCGCCATAACTGCGAGCATCGCGTCGAGTTGCTCGCCGGAGAAGGACCGCGTCTGAACACCGATGACCGGAAGGACCGGCGTTCCAGTCGTCGGAGGCGCTGCCTTCTCTTGCGTCAGCGAAAAGTAGACATGCAGCGTCTTCGCGCCCTCTTCCCAAGGACGAATCTCGATCCGGAACCCTCGATCTGCGCCTTCACGGTAGTCCGCCGTGACAGTGACATAGCCCTCGGCTCGTCCTTGATCCAGAGTCACGCCGGGTCGCGGAGTCGCCGCGAGAATGCGCCACTCCCTGCCATCGACCGCAACATCGATCTTCTGTTAGAGAATCACGCGCCCCTCCGGCTCCACGACCAGCGTCCCTTCGCCCTTCTCCACGAAGGTCCGGTACATCTGCGCTCCGACCACCGCGTCGTCGGCAGTTGGAGGCGCCGCAGATGGCCTTGGCGTCACCTGAGCCGAGCAGGTAATCGTGCTCGTCAAAAACAGTATTGCAGATGCCGATCGTTGGAATCTTATGAACATCTCCTTTCGTCTCGCGGGCGTAGATATCGTCGTCAGATCGCCGACAAAACCCCTTGCATGAGATTATCCCCCGCCCCCCCGAGACAACACCTGATTCTGATTTGTCTGTTGATTGTCGGATCATTTTGCCGTAAGTTGCCTGAAACCAGATGCTCATTGGACGACCTGAAGGCAAGAAAAGTTGAATGATCGGGCTTCAATCGCCTAGATCCGTCGCCATCTGCAGCGCCGCCAGGGCGCTGGCGGTATCGGCCTCCTGGTGAAACAGGCGGTCGAGATGCGTCACCTCGAAGACAGAGGCGATGCTGGGGTTGACCGAGCACAGGCACAGCCGCCCGCCCCCGGTCCGCAGCACCTCGCGCACGCGGAGCAACTGGCTGATGTTGGAACTGTTGAGAAACCCGACGGCCAGGAAGTTGAGGACCACGTCCGGGCAGCGGTCGCTGGATTCGAGCCGCTCGGCCAGGGCCATGAGATCGTCGCTGAGCATCGGTTCGTTGAGCAGGTCTGCTACAAGGACCTGTTCGGACCATTCCACGATTGGCATGCCATCCCCCAGAGCGAAACGCCGCTTGACGCTGGGCGATCAGTCGTCGGGGACTGGACCCGTTCATGTCCGGTTGGCTGGGCGGGATCGTCGCAGTGTGCGGCGCTTCCGGGCCCATCAGTCAGATTCCACCACACGGGCGACAGCCACGAGCCGGTCGCCTTCCTTCAGATTCGTGAGCCGAACCCCCTGCGTGTTGCGCCCGATGCGGCTGATCGAGGCCGCGGCGATGCGCACAACCATTCCCCCCTCGGTCACCAGCAGCACGCCCTCTTCTTCACGGACAGCGAGGATAGCCACGGCTCGCCCATTCCGCTCGGACGCGCGGATGTCGCGCCGCCCCTTGCCTCCGCGCGACTGCACGCGCGTTGAGCCGTCGTCAGCCTGCACCAGGTATTCGGACATCGCGGTCCGCTTGCCATACCCGAATTCGGTCACCGTCAGGAGATCACATGAATCATCGGCGATGATCAGCCCGATAACGTGATCCCCCTCTTCGAGCGAGATTCCGCGTACGCCCGAGGCCGACCGACCCATGACCCGAACATCCTGCTCGTTGAAGCGGATCGCCATTCCGTCCGCGGTCGCAAGCAGCAGGTCGTCCTTGCCGGAGGTGAGCACCATGCTCATCAGTTCATCGCCATCGCGCAGGTTGATGGCGATGATGCCGCTGCGGTGAACGTTGCGGTATTCCTTGAGCGCGGTGCGCTTCACCGTTCCGTTGGCAGTGGCGAAGACGAGATAGTCTTCGCGCTGCTCGAAGTCCTTGACGGGGATGAAGGCGCGGACGCGCTCGCCCTCGCGCAACTCAAGGTAGTTGACGATGGGCCGGCCCTTGGCGGTGCGCCCCATCTCCGGGGCTTCGTAGACCTTGATCTTGAACATCCGCCCCGTGTCGGTCAGACACAGGAGGTCGTCGTGCGTCGAGGCGACGAAGAGGTGCTCGATGAAGTCGCTGTCCTTCTTCTCAGAGCCCTTGATGCCGCGGCCGCCGCGGCCCTGCTCGCGGTAAGTGTCCACGGGCAGGCGCTTGATGTACCCCTCGTGGCTGATGGTGAGCACGACATCTTCGACAGCGATGAGGTCGGCGTCCTCGATTTCGCCGGCGACTTCAATGAGCCGGCTGCGCCTCTTGTCACCGAACTTCTCCCTCATCTCCACCACGTCCTCGCGGATGATGTCGAGGACCAGGCGCTGGTCGGCGAGGATCTTCTCATAACCCTCGATCTCGCCGACAAGCGTCGCATAGTCCTGCGTCAGTTTCTCAATTTCGAGGCCGACCAGCTGGATCAGTTGCAGGCGGCCGATCGCCTCGGCCTGAACTTTTGTCAGCGCGGCGCCATCGCCTGAGGCGCGGCTGAGAAGCGACGCGGGAATCCGCGGCGCATACTTGTGGTCCGGCGCGATGCGGAATCGCCGCTTCATCAGCGCGTCGATCGCCTCATCTCGCGTTGAACTCGACCGGATGAGACGGATCACCTCGTCGATTTCGCACACGGCGTAGATCAGCCCCTCGAGGATGTGGGCCTTCTTGCGTGCTTCCTTGAGCAGGTGCGCCGTCCGGCGCCGGATCACGTCCACGCGGTGATCCACGTAGCAGTCGATCATCTGCCTCAGGCTGAGCGTGCGCGGCTGATGATTGACCAGCGCAATGTTGATGATTGAGAACGTCGATTGCAGCGGCGTGTACTGGTACAACTGGTTCTCGACGATGGCCGGG
This sequence comes from uncultured Planctomycetota bacterium, assembly GCA_900696685.1. Classification (GTDB taxonomy): domain Bacteria; phylum Planctomycetota; class Phycisphaerae; order Phycisphaerales; family UBA5793; genus UBA5793. The sequence continues at coordinate 17,471 of CAADHA010000029.1, read as the reverse complement.
TCGGCGCCCTTCTTGAGCTCGATGACGATGCGCGTACGGCTCTTGCGCCCCGACTCGTTGCGAATCGCCGAGATGTCCCTGATGCGGTCGTTCTTGACGGCCTCGGTGATCTTCTCGATGAGGGCGTTCTGGACGAGGTGGTAGGGGATTTCGTCGATGACCAGTTGCTGCCGCCCGCCGGGGCGCTCCTCGATCCGCACCACGCCGCGCAGCACCACGCGCCCGCGCCCCGTGGCATATGCGGCGCGGATGCCCGCGCGGCCGCAGATCAGCCCGCCCGTCGGGAAGTCCGGCCCGGGCAGGATCTCCATCAACTCGTTGAGCGTAATCTCCGGCTTGAGAATCACCGCCTCGATTGCGCTGCACATCTCGCCGAGATTGTGCGGCGGGATCGAGCAGGACATGCCGACCGCAATGCCTGTCGACCCGTTCACCAGCAGATTCGGGAATCGGCTGGGAAGGACGACCGGCTCCTGGCGCGTGTCGTCGTAGTTGGACTTGAAGTCGACCGTGTCGAGTTTGAGGTCGTCGAGCATGGCGCTCGCCGCCTCGGTCATGCGCGCTTCGGTGTATCGCATCGCCGCGGGCGGATCGCCGTCGATCGAGCCGAAGTTCCCCTGCTTGTCCACCAGCAGGTAGCGCATCACCCAGTCCTGGGCGAAACGCACCAGCGTCGGGTAGATGACCGCCTCGCCGTGCGGATGGTAATTGCCGCTTACGTCGCCGCAGATCTTGGCGCACTTGCGGTGCTTGGCCCGCGGGCCGAGGTTCAGGTCGTTCATCGCGACGAGGATGCGCCTCTGGCTGGGCTTGAGGCCGTCACGGACGTCGGGCAGAGCCCGGTCCATGATCGTGCTCATCGCGTAGGTGAGATATGAATCCTGGAGTTCCCGCTCAATGTTCAGATCGATGATCCGATCCGATGGCTCCTCTGGAATCGAGGGCGGCGCGATGGGGGTGTCAGGCATATGGGGGGGTCTCGATCGGGTCTGGAATTCGTTCAGCCGGCACCCGAGCGCGGCCAGTTGGCGGGACAGTCAATGATATGCCGCGGGGCGCCAATTTGCGAGTGACGGCGGCCTCCTCAAGCACCAGTCTCGACCTCCGACACGGGCCCGGCGGCGGGCCTCAAACAGGCTAGAAACTCGATGTTGCCGCTTCGCCCTTTCGAGGCTCCGCCGCGGACGGGGGAGGTCGTCCAGGCGAGAACTTCCGCGCCCATGGCTGGAAAGCCTGCGAGCACTTCCAGGGCGATGCGATTCGCCTGCTCGTCGGCGAGCACGCCGCGGTCCGATCGGCCCGCACGCGGCGAGGAAACGTCCGCAGATCGCTCATAGTGAGGCTTGATGAGCGTGATGATGCACGCGCCCTCGCGTCGGGCCAGCCACCGCATTGCGGCAGGCACGATCAGGCGCTGCGGCGTCCAGCCTGCATCGATGACCACGAGGTCGATCGGCTCGTCCGGCGGGGGAGCGTACAGGGCGTTGGTCCGTTCCATGACCACGACGCGCTCATCGCGGCGCAGGTTGTAGTCGAGCATGCCGTAGCCCGTGTCCACAGCGTACACGCGCCGTGCGCCGCGGCGCAGCAGGCAGTCGGTGAAGCCGCCGATGTTGCAGCCGAAGTCCGCCGCGACCATTCCGCTCACTTCGACCTTGAAGTCGCGCAGGGCGTGTTCGAGTTTCAGCCCGCCGCGGCCGACGTAGGGGCGCTCCGACACGGCGTTGCTACTCCATTCCCACGATCGCCACTCCGAGGCGGTCCGCTTCGCCGATGACGGCGGGGCGGTCGATGAGAATCACACGCTTCACGCCGACCGCGATGGCGCGCCCGCCGGCCGCGTGCAGGCGGGTGATCGTCTCGACGCCGATGGTGGCCACGTCGGCGCGCATGTCGTGGTCCTTCGCCGAGGCCTTGAGCAGAACCCAGGGCCGGCGGCCGCAGACTTCGCCGGCGCGCTCGATCATGCCGTCCGTCCCCTCCGCCGCCTCGACGGCCACGACGTCGCGGCCGCGCACCGCCATCGATTGCCCGATCCCCAGCGCCAGCAACTGTTCGAGCAGGGGCCAGCCGAAATCAATGTCGCGCTGCGACTCGGCAGTGGGGGAGTGGCGGGTCATCACCCCCGCCGTGGCCAGGTGATCCTCGATGTAAGTGCGGCTGTCGATAAGCGTGACTCCGTTCCGGCCGAGTTCGTCCGCGAGGGCGGTAAGGACCATGCGCGTGCGGCGGTCGTGGCGCAGGTAACGATACCACAGCCAGATCGCTCGCCAATCGGGGGGGTGGTGCAGCCACTGGAACGTTGCGTACTTGCGCTGCTGCGAAACGCGGCCGACCATGACCGCCTCACGCACCTGCCAGCGGCGAAAAGTGCGAATCCACCGCCCAAGACTCGCCAGGCCGACCTCGCGGAACGTGTCGCATTCCCGTGGCAGCGAAGGATCGAACTGGCCGGCCAGTCCGACGGCCGCGACGCCGCGCCCCGCGCTGCGAATCCCCCGCGCCACGAGCAAGGGCAACTGGCCTTGCCCCGCAATGAGGCCGATCGATTCCGGTGCAGCGCATTCACTCACGATGCATGGTAGGGGCGATGAATCGACTTGCGGTCTCGTGCGAGGCCGCGAGCGGGGCCTCATCCCATGAGGCGCTCGACCGCTTCTTCGGGCGCGGTTACGAACGTCAGCAGGTCGCGCGTTGCCGGCTGGATGAATCCCTCATCGACGCCGCGCTGGAGCATGTCAAGCAGTGGGCGGAAGTAGTCGTTGACGTTGACGACGAGCAGGGGCTTGTCGTGGTCGCGGAACTGGCGGGCGACGAGCATCTCAAAGAGCTCCTCGTAGGTGCCCACGCCGCCGGGCAGGGTGATGAAGGCGTCGGCGAGTTCCTCCATGCGCTGCTTGCGAAGGCGCATGGTGGAAACGACGTCGAGTTCGTCACAGGTCTGCCGCGCCAGCTCCATGGCCACGAGTTTCTCGGTGATGACGCCGTGGACGCGCCCGCCGCCGCGATGAACGCTTTCGGCCACGGCGCCCATGAGTCCCACGCTCCCGCCGCCGTAGACGAGCACAAGTTTCGCGCGTGCGAGGGCGACGCCGAGCCGTGCGGCCGCCTCGACGTAGACACGATCGAGGTTGCGGCTCGAGGCACAATACACGGTCACGCGGCGGATGGGGGGTGTCACGGCAGCGCTCGATCTCAAATCGCAGGGCGACGTCGCTCAGGTCATTCTCGGCTCGCGCGGGCATGGCGCTGAGGGGCGAGAAGGGATAATAACGCAAGCGTCCGCACCGCGGCCGAAGGAACTGCAATCCGCCGCATCGTACGACCTGGCAGTGACCGCCCAAGCCCGGCGATTCGGCCGTCAAAGCGTGCTGAACGCTTTGCTGGTCGCCATGACGGCCGGCGGCTTTATCATGTGGATTGCCGCGTGTGTTCACAACGCGGGTAAATCAGCGCCGTCGGCCGTCGGCGCGTCGATCCAGAAGCAGCGCAACGAGATTCTTCGCCGCGCGGCCAACGTTCATGCTCTGGAGATTGACGGCGTGAGTTCGCACCGCATCACCGGCCCGCTCGCGCCGGCGAAGGCGCTGCCTTGGTCAATTGCCGCTGGCCGCGGGCACAACACGGGGATTCACCATCCGGCCCCCGGAGCAGGCCGTGTTTAACATAACATACATTCTAGGACGTTGAATCCGGCGACTGTAGCAGCGGGGACCTCCGGCGATCCGACCTGATTCAAGTCGTTGTGCGGCCGCATTTGGATGCACCCGCCGCCCGGAGCCACGGATTGACCGCCGATGGCGTCGAACACCTTAGTTCACCGTCGTCTCCACGACGTTGCTTACCGCGCTGCGCTGGGCCGCCTGGAACCACACCGGTCTCGGGCTGATGTTGGGGATCGGCAGCGTCCAGCGCACGTTGCCCTCGGCGTCGGAGCGCCTGGGATTGCCCGTCTGCACAGGGTTGCGCAGGTTCAGTGTCACGTTGAGTTGCGGCACAAAGACGTTGCCCGTCCCCTGAAGGCTGTAGGCCAGGTAGGTCATTTCGTTCGGGTAGGCGCACGAGACGTCGAAGACGCCCTGCTGACCGCGCCGCAGCGGGCCGACGGCCAGGCGCAGGCGGCCGGGGATGCAGCGTTGGTAGACAAGCGTGATCGTCCCGATGTTGGAGTTTCCGTTCGGCGAGGTCCATTGGAAGGTCAACTGGTCCGTCCCCGTCGCATTCGGGTCGGGCCGAAGGACGCGGTAAGGCCCTTCCGTCGTTGAAACGATCGTCGACTGGGCCGGCGGCGTGCGCACCACGTAGCCGACGCCCGCGTCGAACTGGTTGAACGTCCCGGGGAGCTCAAGAAGAAACGGCTCGTCGGTGAGCACGGTTCTGGTGAAACTGTACGCGTATGGCTGAATCGTCACGGGCGATCCGGGATCGTCATCGACGGTCAGCGCCAGCGGCGCGCTGCGGGCCAGGGACCCGTCGGTGAAGAGCGCTTCTCCCTGCACGAGGATCTCGCCGGCCCCGAGGGTGGCGCCGAAGGTGCGCACGGGATTCGCGGGGTCGGCCACGGCGCCGAGGACGCGGCCGTTCTGGATGACACGGTATTCGACGACGCCCCCCCCCGTCGCGGACATCGTGAAGTCAAAGCGATCAGCGTAGTTGCCGCTCTGCCGGCTGGACCGGATCGTCGCGCTGCGGCCCTGGTTGTTGACCGTGAGCGAGCCGCGCCAGCGCCCTGTCGAACGCACGTCGGAGTCGTCAGAGGCGAGGACGCGCAGGTCGTGCCAGCCGTCGCTGAGGCGCGTGGTGTCGAGGGAGAAAACGCGGCCTCGCTGCACCGTCAGCGTCGTGACGCCGTCGATGAGCAGGTCATAATGGCTGATGCGAGCGGTCGGGTGGCTCGTCGTCGCGTCGGGTGTGAGGCGGATGATCCCGGAGACCGGTCCCGTGGGGGCATCCACGACACTCACCTGCGGGATGTGGGTGAAGGGCTGGGTGAGCGGATCCCCCATCACCAGAACCTGGAACGGAATCTGCGAGAGGCTGCGCAACACCGATTCGCCCAGCGTGAGGCCCTGAAAGTAATACAGGTGCATGCGCGCGTGCGGGAATTTGCCGGGATAATTGCAGGGTTCCTCGACCGTCCCCGCGGTGCCGCTGGCGCCGTTGGCGATCCAGCGCGACATCTTGGTCTGGCTGCCGTTGTTGAACGTGCCGGCGTAACTGGTGAGGTGGTCGCAGAACGCGCCGGGCAGGATGCGGATGCCCGAACCTTCGATGTCAACGGTAGCCGCCCCCGTCATGAGGCCGAGCACATCCTGCGCGCCGTTTGGAAGAACGTTGCAGCACAGGTGCTCGGCCTGTCCGCCCAGTGCGCGGATTGCGTCGCGGACGATCGGGTACCACCCGTGCCTCGGCGCACTGCGCAGGTCGTCGTTCGTCTGCATGAAGTAGAACGTACCGCTGGGAAAGGTCCCGTCCACGGCGACGCTGCGATCGATCATGTCGAGCACCTCGGCAACCGTGTTGCCGCGCTCGCCCGTGTAGCCGAGCATGACTCCGACGAAGTACTGCTCGGCGTCGGGGCGGTCGCTTGGTGCTCCTCCAAACCACCGGGTGTTGCTGTCGAAGGCCAGCGGCGTGTTGCTCGTGCCGAAGTAGCGGTTTGGCCGCGTGGACTGCTGACCCCCCTGCCGGATCGAGTCGGCGATGAAGGACATCGTGAACGCGGAGCCTGTTGAGAACTTCGTTACCGGCGAACACGAATCGTTGACCAGCCCCGGGGCGCTGACGAAGAACTCGTTGCCGGGCGTAACGACGACGAAGTCGATGTGATCACCCAGGTCGCGGTTGGCGATCGAACCCAGCGTCGCCGCCGTGTTCTCCGTGACGAACTGCGGGTAGTTTGCAGACGCAGGCACGAGGTAGAGCACGTTGCGCTCCGGGATGCCCCGCGCGGCAGCGTAGTAGTTGCCGATGAGCAGTGATTCACGGTTCCTGGGATTGATGACGAGCAGAACGTTCTCGCCGCCTCCGCCTGCAAGCGATGGGCGAGACATCAGCCCGAGGAAGACGGGCAGGACAACAGCGGCAATGACCCGAAGGTATCGGACGGACAGATTCTGGCGTGCAGACATGCTTCTTCTCCCCTGATTTCCCCGTGGCGCCCTGCTCCCCCACTGCCGCGGGCGTTCCCTATAAAGATACACGATTGCCGGCGGTTTTCCGCACGCTTGCCGAGGGTTTTCTCCGCCGTCGACGAGGAACACCGGCTGGCGAGTTGAGGGCGACCTGGGAATACTGGACGTAGGCCGCGTGGTTGAACGTGTACCGAGAGGGCAAGGATGACCGCCCGGGTCTTCCGCGCAGACTTGCGGACACCAGGCCCGCCTGATCCGGTATCATGGGCGTGGAGCGGGGCGGTCCGCATGGCAGCGGCATCAGTTTCAATGGGAGGCACACAGTGATCAAGCAGCGCATCCTGACTCTTGCGGCCCTCGGCCTGTTTCTGGCCTCGACGCCGTCCTGCACGACTCGCGAGAAATTCGATGACCCGGAGAGTCCGCGGGCCATTCGCCGTCAACTCAAGCATGACCAGCCTCTTGCCGCAGCCCAGCAGCGCTTTCAGGCGCGGCTGAGTGCCGACGGGACCGTTCCCGCCAATGCCCTTATGAATGCCAAGGATCAGCGCGATCACCTTCTGACCAACCCGGTCGATGGCGCGGGCATTTCTCCCGACGCGTGGACGTGGATCGGCCCCGGCAACATCGGCGGGCGCCTCCGGGCCATCATCATCCATCCCACAAATCATGACACCATGTGGGTCGGCTCCGCCAGCGGCGGCGTCTGGAAGACGACCAACGGCGGCGCCTCGTGGTTCCCCCTGGACGACTTCATGGCCTCGCTCTCCGTCGGCTGCATGGCCATCGACCCCATCAACCCGAATATCCTCTACGCGGGTACGGGCGAGGGCTTCTTCGACGCGGGCGAAGGAACCTCCAACACCGCCGCAATCCGCGGCGCGGGCATCTTTAAAACGACCGACGGCGGCACGACGTGGACCCAGTTGCCCAGCACGGCTGATGAGAACTGGCACTTCGTCAACCGCCTCGTGATCCACCCGACGAATCCTTCAATCATCGTTGCGGCGACGGCATCGGGCATCTACCGCACGACCAACGGCGGCGATTCGTGGACGCGCACGGCGACGATCGGAACGCTGGACGTCAAGGCCGACCCGTCGAATCCTAACCGACTGGTCGCGGGCGGCGACCACCACGATCCCGGCGCGTACTTCTCGACGGACGGCGGAGTCACCTGGCAGGCGGCTTCAGGCATCCCGACCAATGTCCGCGTCGAACTCGCCTACGCGCCGAGCAATCCCAGCATCGTCTACGCGGGAGTGAGCATCAGCGGCAGCGTCCGCATCTACCGTTCGTCCGACGGCGGGCAGTCCTATGCGTCGCGCGGCGGCAGCCTGAGCACCTACTCGGCCTACAACAGCATCCTCTGGGTCGATCCTACCAACCCGGAGACCATCGTGGCCGGAGGCGTGTACATCTACCGCTCGACCAACGGCGGCACGAGCATGACGCGCGTCTGGAGCAACATGCATCCCGACTTCCACGTCATCACGACACATCCGCTCTACAACGGCGGGAGCAATCGCGTCCTTTACATCGGACACGACGGCGGCATCAGCCGCGTGCCCGACGCCCTCGGCTCCACGTACACCGACCTGAACAACAACCTGGGCGTTACACAGTTCTACGGAGTGGCGGTCAGCGCAAACGGCAACGTCGTCGTCGGAGGCACGCAGGATAACGGCACGCTGCGCTATGCAGGCAACCCGCAGGACTGGCGCATGACCTTCGGCGGCGACGGCGGCTTCTGCGCCGCTGATCCCGCTGACCCCAACTACGTTTACGGGGAAATCTACTTTGCACAGATCTTCCGCTCGACCAACGGCGGACAGAACTGGAGTTACATCCACAACGGCATCTCCGAGACGAACCGGGCCAACTGCAACTTCATCCCCCACTTCATTCTCGACCCCAACAACTCAAACCGGATGCTTGCCGGCTGCCGGCGGCTGTGGCGCACCAACAACGTCAAGGGCACCCCTCCGACCTGGACGGCGATCAAGCCCGCGGTCGGCTTCTCGCCTGACCCGCCGCCACAGACTCACTTCCTCGAAGGAAACCACTTCGAGGAGAACGATCCGCGCAACATCAGCACCATCACCGTCGCGCCGGGCAACTCCGATCGCATCTACGTCGGCCACAACAACGGACACATCTACTTTACCGACAACGGCCAGGACGCCAGCCCGACCTGGATGCGCATCGATGACCTGGGCAACAGGCTTCCACCCGACCGCTGGGTCTCGCGCATCGTCGCCGATCCGGCCAACGCGCAGCGCATCTACGTTTCGTTCATGGGCTGGGAGCCGGACAACGTGTGGACCTATGACGTCAGCGCGCAGCAGTGGACGGCGATCAGCGGCACGGGCGGCGACTGGCCCCTGCCCTCGGCCCCTGTCAGCGCGCTTGAAGTCCACCGCACCGTGTCCGGCTGGATCTACGCCGGCACCGACATCGGCATCTTCACCTCGACGGACGACGGCGCAACGTGGTCGGCTGCAACGCAAGGCCCCGGAACCGTCCCCATCGACGAACTGATCTGGAAGGACAACTCGACTCTTGTCGCCGCCACTCACGGCCGCGGCGCGTACCTCGCCAGCGTGAGCCTGGACATTGTGCTGGGACGGCCGGACCCGGGCATCGCCGGACAGGTCAATCGTTTCACCACGACCAACGCCACCTCAGGCCGGCGCGTCCATCTCGTCTACAGCATGCGCAGCGGGAGCACTCCGGTGCCGGGGTGCGGCGGTGTGTTCCTCGGACTCGCCCAACCCCAGATTGCCGGCGATTCAACCGCGGACGGCAACGGCGACGCCGTGCTCAACCTTCCCGTGCCGCCCGGCGCTTCGGGGCGGACCATCCTGCTCCAGAGCGTCGAGCGCGCGACCTGTCGCGTAAGCAATGTCGTGCAGTTCACGTTCCAGTAGGGTCAGGCGTGGTCACAGGAAGTCCGCGGGCCGGTCCCATTGTCCGCCGAATACGAACTCCGGCAGCGACCGGCGCGTGCGCGGGGCCGTCTCGCGGTCGCGGAGTTCGCCCTGCAACTGCTCGGCGGGAGTGCGATAGCCGACGGCGATGGCGGTTGCGATCTCGAAGCCGTCCGGAACGCTGTAGACCTCGCGTGCCCGGTCCGGCTCGATGCCCGCCATCTGATGCACGTGCAGGCCGCGCGCCGTCGCTTCGAGTGTCAGGTTCGCCGCCGCGAGGCCCAGGTCGTGCAAGGCGACCCGGTTGGGCTTGTTGCTGCGTGCAAACGTCGTGCGGATCGCCGTCAGGGCCAGCAGGCCGGCGTGCTGCGCCCATTGCCGGTTCGCTTCGACGAGGCAGGAGAGGACTTGATTGAACCCCTCCCCGTCGTCGCGCAGGGCGACGATGAAGCGCCACGGCTGCTCGTTGTAAGATGATGCCGCCCAGCGCGCCGCCTCGAAAATCGCGCGTGCATCATCCGGCGTCACGGAGCGGCCATCAAAAGCGTACGGGCTCCATCGCTGTGCCAGAAGGTCGTGGATTGGGTGGTCTGTCCGCGCGTGCTTGCTCACTTGCTCGCTCCTTCTGCTACTGCGGAGAGGCCGCAAGGGTCGCTTCACCATCAGGGAGCGTGCGATGCACCGGGACAGTGCCCGCACCCACAAGAGGGTGCAGCCGGCATTGGGCGGAGGACATCTCCCATGCTCTGTTCCCTGTTTCCCGTTGACGATGACTCACCTTCGCAGTGAGCCGATCTCCTCGGCGGCCGGCTGACCATCATCGGCGGCAATGCCCTGGGCCGCGGCGCTCACGCGCCGATCAAAGCGGGCGAAGGGACTCGAACCCTCAACATTCAGCTTGGAAGGCTGACACTCTACCATTGAGTTACGCCCGCGACGGCGGCGGAGTATAGCACGGTTGCGGCGGGCGCCGGCCGCGCGTCGGACCGAACGGCAGAGGCGTCAACGGTGAGGGTGGGATTCGAACCCACGGTAAGAACTTGTCCTACACCGGTTTTCAAGACCGGTCCCTTCAGCCGCTCGGGCACCTCACCAGTCACCAGCGGTGAACTCTACGCGAGCGCGCGGCAGATGTCCCTCCGCGCCTCTCGTGTGAAAATAAACGGGACAGGTACATTTATTTCTGTGCAAAAATGCCGCGTAACTGCTTGGTGGTCAAAGACATAAAATGTACCTGTCCCGTTTGTTCTGATCATGCCGCCTTGCGCCGCGGCGGGGGCAGCGTGGTTGACTCGCCCTTCTGCTCAGTTGACTCATCGGCGCCTCCCAGGCCGAAAACGCGCGTTACCGCAACTCCCATGATCAGGAACATGGCGGTCACCCACGCGAGTGCGAGAAACGCGCCCAGAACCTGGAGCAGACGCCCGCCCAGCGCTTCGTTCCACTGTGAACCGAGAGCCAGCAGTGCGCCCGCGAGCACGGGCGTCAATGTCACCAGCAGCCAGAAAACCACGCGATGCTTCATGTGCTTCTCCTGCACGGAGGCTGCGAGCCTGAGGAGTGCCCGGTAGCGCGGCGAACGTAGGGCAATCCGCTCAACCCCCACAGGAGGCTGATTAGCCGCCGGCCTGATCCCGATCGTGGGCTTTGCTCGCAGTTGCAACTCGGCCACCGAGGTGAGCGGCTCCCGCATGGGAGCGCCAAGCGACCGCTGTGTTGCGGCCGGATTGTAGGTCCAGCCGGAGAGAATTCCGTACGGCATCCGTGCGGTATTGGCGAAGCGGAGTCTGCTTCAGGTTCAGCAATCGCCGGCCGCGTCCCCCTCTCCATCGGCGAATTGCTTCACCTGAAACGGAGCCTGTCCGCAACGACCGGGTACCATGACATCACGTCCGTCCGCCTGACCATCCCCGCCCAGTGGAGCACGGCCCCATGAAACCACGCATACTCGTCAATGCGGCCGCGATCGCGGCGCTCCTGACATCGGATTTGCCGCTCCACGCGCAGAGCCTCACGACCGAAGAGATCACGCGTGCGGTCACGCAGCCGACCTGGGCGACGACGGCTCCCGGTGACCCTCACCGCATCTTCATCACCGAGCGCACCACCGGTCAGGTGCGCGTGTATCGGAACGGCCGCGTGCTGGATGCGCCGTTTCTTGACGTCTCCGCCAACATGCGATCACGCTACGACGGCGGGCTGATGTGCATGGCCTTCGATCCGGATTTCGCCGACAACGGCTACTTCTACGTCTATTACACGGATCGGCGCAACGACGGCGTCGTCGAACGCTTCGAAGTGTCGGGCAATCCCGATGTCGCCGATCCCGCGACCCGCTTCGAAGTCATTCGCGTCGAGCGGACAGGCCCCGAGGACATGCACGCCGGCGGCTTCATCGGCTTTGGCCCGATGGACGGCTGCCTCTACATCACCTCTGGTGACGGCGGACCGCAGGGCGATCCGGACCAGAACGCGCAGAACGGGTTGCTTGCGCTGGGAAAGATTCTCCGCATCGCACTCGAAGGCGATTCGGGGTACTCCATTCCCGCGGACAATCCCTTCGTCGGCCGAAACGACGTTCTCCCCGAGATCTGGGCGCTTGGGCTGCGTAATCCATGGCGGGCCGCCTTCGATTCCCGCACCGGCGACCTGTACGTGGCCGACGTTGGACACGAGTCCTGGGAGGAGGTCACGTTCATCCCCAACGGCGCGGGCGGCCTCAACCTGGGCTGGGCGATCCGGGAAGGCAGCCGCTGCTTTCCCCCCGGCCGGCCGTGCGACCCGCCGGGCCTGACTGATCCGATCCTCGAATATTTCCATGGCCACGACCCGCCGCGATGCTGCATCATCGGCGGTGCGGTCTATCGCGGCTCGGCCATGCCCTTGCTCGACGGTCACTACTTCTACAGCGACTTCTGCTCGGGCGAAGTCTGGTCGCTGCTTTACGACGGGCAGCGGGTCGTCGAGTGGCGCGATCACAGCACGCAGGTGCGCCGGCCCGACGGGCAGCGCTTCGGCGGCCTCTCTTCGATCACGCAGGACCACGAGGGCAACCTGCTCATCGTCGATTTCACTTCGGGCGTCTACCGTGTCGTCACCGTCATGCAACTCCGGTCGCCGACGCTCATCGGCGGACGCCGTGCCGAGTTCAGCATGACCGGCGCGACACCCGGCGCGCGCGTCGTCCTGCTCTACAGCCTGGAGGGGACCGGACGAACGCGATATGAGCAACTCGACGTCACGGTCGCGCTCACGAATCCGCTCGTTGCCGGCTTCGCCTACGCGGACGCCGAGGGCCGCACGCGCTGGTCGGTGCCGATCCCGCACACCGCGCGCGGCCGGACCATCTGGTTCCAGGCCGCCGAAGTGGGAAACACGAGCGACGTCAGCCGGAGAGTCGTGGAGTAGCCCGGTTCGCGGTGCGACCCTCTACATCGGCTCATAACTGAACTTCTGCCCGCCGATGGAGGCCTCGTACATCAGTCCCGCCTCGCCGAAGGTGAAGACTGCGACGCCGTCGGTGAATCGTGCGTTGGCCCCTGCGCCGGCCGTCAGCCCCACCGCGGTCGCCTGGGCGGCGAAGTGGAGGTTGCCGGCCTTGAAGCGCTCGACGTCAATGCTCTTCTCGAAGACGATGATCTCCGAGTAGGCCTGGCCGCCGAGTTGAAAGCCGATGGAGCCTTGCGTGAGGTCGCAGTAGCCGATCTTCCTTCCTCGTTCGTAAAGTACGCCGCGGCCATAGGCGCCGCCGACGCCGACCGCCCCCTTGCCGACCGTCGGGAAGACGGCATAGCCGGCGCTGTTCTTGAGGAAGGCTGCGAGCGACGCATCGCTCGCCTGCGCGCGGTCAAGCGTCTCATCCGCCTGGGAGCGGATCTCCGCACGGGCCTGCGTAGTCTTCGGCGCTGTCGAGCAGCCTGTGAAGGCCGGCATTGCGGCCAGCAACATTCCAGCGAACACGATGGCAGGTGCGATGCACTTCATCGGGTGGTCCTTTCTGCAAACAGGGTCACTGCCACGAGGGATCGTAGTGCGAGAGCGTATTCGGCGCCCGGTTCGCAGGACAATTCATGCCATCGACAAGTGGGACTGCAGGCAAGGGAAGGAGACGACCAGAGAAGAACGCTCCCCGGCACGAGAGCCGGGGAGCGGTTCGCAGGACGCAACGTGAGTAGTGGACGTTGTCAGGGAATCTGGCCCACGTTGCTCGTCTCGCAGGACGGAGCGCTGATCAACTGGAGGAAGCGTCCGCAGGCGGCCGTGCCCGCCGATCCCGAGCGGCTGCCGCTGCCCTGGCTACCCGACGGGAAGGTGAACAGAAGACGGATGTTCTGGCTTCCAAGGCCGAGCATTGTCCCCGCGCAGACGCCGCCCGGAATCACGAACGAGCCGGTGTTGGCCGCGAAGATCAGGCCCAGCGTCGTGTCGGGAGGCGCGCCGTTCCAGTCGGCCGACACCTGTCCCGGACACGTGCCGCGCACCGCGAGAGTGAAGCCGCCTTCAGAGATCTCGTCGTAAGTGAAGTTGTCAAAGTCGAAGCCGAAGAACCCGCCGTTGTTCCCGATGACGACGCGTGTGATGTCGCGCGCGTCGCTGACGAACCCGAAGAACGACAGTTGCCCGGGGTAGGGGTAGTTGAAGTGCTGCGGCGGATCCGTGCGGAAAAAGATGTGCACGTCGAAGTCGGTCGAGCCGAGCGAGCCGATGTCGAAGCCGAAGGCGAACACGGCGCGCGGCGTGCCCGGATCGTCCATGTGGAAGTCGATGGTCACCTCGCGGTCAGAGGGATTGAAGCCGTCGAGGAAGCCGCCGGTGTATCCGCCGCCCGCATCGATGTTGAAGAAGTTGCCTGAACCGATCGGCGTCGAATAGGTCACGCCGGGTTGAATGGTGCCGGGAAGGATCCCGATCTCGGGCAGATTGGTGTGGGAGTTCAGGATGCCCGTCCGGATCGGGAAGTGAAACGTCGGCGTGAAATCCTCGAGGGTCAGCGGAACGCCCGCCGCGTTGTTGAATGAGTTGCGGTCCCGATAAACGGTCACGTTGCCCGCGAGCGCGGGCGCGGCCGCGCTGAGCGGAAACGCGATCAGTGCGGCGAGGCCGAGTGTTCTGTAACGCATTGGGTCTCTCCTTCTCCTGTTGGGAACTTCAATCTCCACCGGCGCCACGTTGGCGCACGGCGCTGTGTTCCAGTCTGTCAGATCTCCAGGCACAATGCTCCGAACGATCGTAGAGCCAAACCTATACATGGGTACGAGTATTCCAGGTTCACTGCCGGGAAAGGGCCGCATTCCCCGGCCCTCGGACCTGCCGCATCCCTCAATGCGGGGGGTGCATCGCCTTCCCGGCCGTGCCCGTGGCGCCACACTCGGGGCAGACCCTCGGATCCGCGTCGCCCAGGTCGTAGCCGCACTGGATGCACAGGCCCGGCGCGCGACGCCGATCGCGGTACATTATCAGATGCGGTCGCCCAGGAAGGGCGTCAGCCGTCCGCCGCAGCCCCGCCACACGCTCGCAATTCACATCTCAACCAGCAGCGAGGTCAGCACCGATCCGACCCACGTGCACAGTGGTACCGGCTGCGTCGCTTCGCGCGATCCCTTTGCAGGTTCCGGGGCGCAAGCGTGATGAGTCATCCCTTTCCGCGGGGCGCCAGACGTTCCTCGACTTTCGATCGCCACTGCTCAAACCCCGCGCGGCCCATCAGGCCGAAGGTCGCGATTTTGCCGGTCTCGACGGCCGGCTGGTCGTAGGCGTTGATGTTGAGAATCAAGCCCGCGTAGGCGGTGATGACCTCCCACAACTGGATGAAGGCGCCGACGTGCTCGGCGCTCAAGCGCGGCAGAGTGATGGTTACATTCGGCCGCTCGCTCTCGACGAGCGCGTATTCCGTGGCCCGCTTCTCGGCGGCGATGAGTTGGCCCAGCGTGTGGCCGTGGAGGTAGGAGATGGCATCGACGTTGAGCGTTGAGGGGATCGGCACATCGCGCTCCCAGCGGGCGAGATCGACGAAAGCGAAGACCTTGTCATTCGGCCCTTCGCGGTAGAGTTGGACCTGCGAGTGCTGATCGGTCGTGCCGAGGGCCTTGATGGGCGTGGGGCCGGCGAAGACTTCGCGGCCGGCGAGATCGAGGCGCTTGCCGAGGCTCTCGGCCCAGAGTTGGCGGTACCAGTCGGCGAGGCTGTAGAGGGCGTTGCAATAAGGCATCATCACGTGGTTGCCCTTGCCGCGCGTCGTGAACTCCATCAGCAGCCAGGCGAGGGTGGCGGCGGGGTTGTCGTTGAGGGAGCGCGACTGGCAGCGCCGGTCCATCGCGGCGGCGCCGGCGAGGAGGGCGTCGATGTCGATGCCGCACATGGCCGCGCTGAACAGTCCCACGGGCGAGAGGACGCTGAAGCGCCCCCCCACTCCATCCGGCACGGGCAGTGTCGCATAGCCCTCGTCATCCACGATCGAGCGCATTGTGCCGCGGCTGGGATCGGTGATGGCGATGATGTGCTTGCGGTAGGCGTCGCCGAGGTTGGACTTGAGCCAGTCGCGGAAGATCATGTACTGCGCCGCGGTCTCGGCCGTCTCGCCGGACTTGGAGATGACGTTGACGGCGGTGTGCGTCAGGCCGGGGTCCTTGATTTCGAGGTGGCGCATGAGGTCGCCGACGAAGTGCGGATCGACATTGTCGAGGACATAGAGGCGCGGGCCGACGCGGTGGGTGCACGGAGTGAGGTTGTGGACGTGCTCCTTGAGCGCGGCCTGAAGAGCGATGTTGCCCAGCGCCGAGCCGCCGATGCCCAGGACGATGAGGTGCTTGCAGCGCTTGCCTTTCGACCTGGATTCAAAGTGGGCGTTGGTGTCGGCGACGATGCGCCTGACGGCGGCGAGATGTTCGCTTCGCAACGGGTCATGGCAGAGGGAGCGCCAGCGCGTCTCTCCAGCCTTGTTCATCGCAGCAAGACGGTCGGTGAGATCGGCCATGCGGCCTTGTGCGGCATCGAAGCCGGCGCGGGTGAGGCCGTGGGTCGAGCCGATGCGGTCGGCGAAGCAGTTGGCGATGTTGAGCGAGAGTTGTTCAGTCATGGGGAAGGGTATGCTCTGCGTCCCACGCCCACGATGAGGCTTTGCGAATCGTGGGGTGCATCTCTACACTTCCGCTCTTCCCGCCCCCCCACCGCGCTCCCCTGCGCAGAATCTCCCGGTCGCGGCTAAACATGCATTCCCGCGTTGCCTCCAGCATCTCCCCGCTTCTGCGGCTTTTCGCGGCACTTGCGCTGGCCCGCCCCTACGATCCATTCCTGCGCACGATTGGAGCCGCTTCATGCACCTGAGCAAAGAACAGATCATCGAGACCCTGCGGACCGTCAACGATCCGGAACTGCACAAAGACCTCGTTACGCTCAACATGGTCAAGAGCGTGGCGGTGGACGGCAGCGCGATTGACCTGACGATCGAACTCACGACGCCCGCCTGTCCGCTCAAGGACCAGATCCGCCGCGACATCGAGAAGGCCCTGCACGCCAAGGCCGCGAGCCTCGGCGAGCGCCTCAGCCGCATCGACATCGACTTCACCGCCGATGTGCGCAGCGCCCAGGATCGCATGGCCGGCAAGGACAATCCCCTTCCCAATGTGCGCCACATCATCGCCGTCGGAGCGGGCAAGGGTGGCGTGGGCAAGTCGACCGTCTCCGTCAATCTCGCGGTCGGCCTGGCGCGTTTCGGCGCCCGCGTCGGCCTGCTCGACGGCGACATCTACGGCCCATCGATGCCGACCATGCTCGGCCTCAGTGCGAGCGAAGTGAAGGCACGCAACAACCTCATCCAGCCCTTCACGGCCCACGGCATCGTCGCCATGACCATCGGTGTGCTCGTCGAGCCGGAGAAGCCCCTCATCTGGCGCGGCCCGATGGCGCACGGCGCCTTCAAGCAACTCGCCACGCAGACGGAGTGGGGCGAACTCGATTATCTCATCATCGACCTGCCGCCGGGCACGGGCGATGTGCCCCTCACTCTGGCGCAGATGCTGGCGGTAACGGGCGCGGTGATCGTCTGCACGCCGCAGCGCGTGGCGCAGGATGATGCGCGGCGGGCGGTGCGGATGTTCCAGCAACTCGGCGTACCCATCCTCGGCGTCGTCGAAAACATGAGTTACTTTATCTGCGAGCACGGCAGCGAGTATGACATCTTCGGCCGCGGCGGGGCGGAAGTGATGGCGCAGGAGATGAACCTGCCATTCCTCGGAGGAATTCCGATTACTCCTGAACTGCGCGTCAACTCCGACCGCGGCAACCCGACGGCGAACTTCGACCCGCCCGGCCCGCTGGCCGATGCGCTGAACAAGGTCGTGCAGAACCTCGCGGCGCAGGTCTCGATGGCGACGATGCGCAACATCGTGGCCAGGCCGACGATGAGTAT
>CAADHA010000028.1 GCA_900696685.1 uncultured Planctomycetota bacterium | reverse complement strand
TCCAACACCTCATTTCAAGGAGTACACCCGTGGTTCATCTCAACAACTTCGATGCCAGCCAGGTTGAACCGTCCGTTGCACTTCAACCGATCCCTGCCGGCCCCTACATCGCGATCGTCACCGAATCGGAGATGAAGGCGACGAAGGCCGGCGACGGCCGCTACCTACAACTCACCTTCCAGATCATCGACGGCGAATACAAGGGCCGACTCGTCTGGGCACGCCTGAACCTCGAGAATCCGAATCAGACCGCCGTCGAGATCGCGCGCGCCGAACTCTCGGCGATCTGCCGTGCCGTCGGTGTCATGAAGCCGAACGACTCTGCGGCACTGCACAACATCCCGCTCGAGATCACGGTCGGCCTGAAGAAGCGCGACGACACCGGCGAACTCGGCAACGTGATCAAGGGTTATGCGAAGCGCGACAGCGCGCCTCGACCGGCAACTACCACGCCGGGCTCGACTGCACCGTGGGCCCGAAAATGATGCCGGGCACGACGACCAACTCGAACGGCACGGCCGTGTTGCGCGAGGTGTCAACCACCTCGCGCGACGCGGCTGCGTCGATTGCGCTCGATGACCGCGATGCCTGCCTGCCCGGCGTGCATGCCGAGGAACTCCAGGCGGCCTGCCCTCAATTCTGGACGGCATGGAAGCGCCTCCAGAAGTCTGCGGGCGAGCGTGTGCCCGTGATCATCTTCCGTCGTCGGCGGTCCAAATGCATGATCTGTCTCGCTGCGGAAGATCTGCCGGCGCTGATGGCCTCGGTGCGCGCGGCGCAGGAGGCGCTGGCCTGATGGAGTTGCGCCCTTACCAGCGCGAGGCGGTTGATGCTGTCTATGACTTCCTTCGCACCCGGGATGACAACCCATGCGTGGAGATCCCGACCGCCGGCGGCAAGACGCCGGTCATGGCGACGATCTGCCGCGATGCGGTCACTCTCTGGAATGGCCGGGTCGTAATCCTCGCGCACGTCAAGGAACTGCTCCAGCAGGCGCTGGACAAACTCCGCGCCATCGCGCCAGACCCGCCCGTCGGCCTCTACTCGGCGGGACTGCGAAGTCGTGAGCTCAACTATCCCGTCACCATCGCAGGCATCCAGAGCATTTACACGAAGGCGTGCGATCTCGGCCCCGTCGATCTCATCATTGTCGACGAAGCCCATTTGATCCCACCCGACGGCGAGGGTCGCTACCGACAATTCATCAGCGAGGCAAAGGCCGTCAATCCCGAGGTTCGCGTCATCGGCCTTACAGCAACGCCCTTCCGCATGAACTCGGGGATGATCTGCGGCCCCGAGAACATCCTCAACGAGGTCTGCTACGAAATCGGCGTCCGTGAACTCATCGTCCAAGGCTATCTCTGCCCGCTGCGCACCAAGGCGGGTATCGCGCGGGCCGACATGAGCAATCTGCATGTGCGCGGGGGGGAGTTCATCGCTGGTGAGGTCGAGGATGTCATGGACACTGACGACCTCGTGCAGGCCGCTTGCGCCGAGATCATCGAGCACACGGCCGATCGCCGCTCCGTTCTCATCTTCTCCTCCGGCGTGCGGCACGGGCAGCACTTCGCCGAGACGCTGCGCAGCCGTCACGGCATCGAGTGCGGTTTCGTCGAGGGCAATACGCCCACGCGCGAGCGAGATGCGCTTCTGGACCGATTCAAGCGCGGAGATCTGAAGTACCTGGCCAACGTGAATGTGCTGACGACAGGCTTCGACGCGCCCACGATCGACTGTGTCGCCATGCTGCGGCCGACGATGTCGCCGGGACTCTATTACCAGATGGTCGGACGCGGTTTTCGCCTCCATCCCGACAAAGCCGACTGTCTGGTCCTCGACTTCGGCGGCAACATACTCCGCCACGGCCCCGTCGATGACCTGCGCATCAAGGAGCCGGGCAAGGGCGATGGCGAGGCGCCGGCCAAGGAATGTCCACAGTGCCACGCGGTCGTCCACGCGGCCTACTCGAACTGTCCGGAGTGCGGACACGAGTTCCCACCACCTGAGAAAAGCAAGCACGAGGCGCAGGCCACAAGTGCGGGCATCTTGTCCGACCAGATCACTCACAGCGCCTACGACGTCACCGACGTGTGGTACGAAGTCCACCACAAGCGCGGCGATCCCAATGCGCCGCCGTCGATGCGAGTCTACTACCAGTGCGGCTTTGCGACGACCTTCAGCGAGTGGGTGTGCTTTGAGCACACGGGCTACCCGCGGCGAAAGGCCGAGACGTGGTGGGTGGAGCGATCGAACGAGCCGATCCCCGCCACCGTCGAAGAGGCTGTTGACATCGCCGGGTGCGGGGATCTCGCTCGGACGCTCTCGATCACCGTGGAGCGCACGGCCGGCGAGAAGTTCGACCGTGTCGTCGGGCATGTCCTCGGGCCGAAGGCGCCGCGTATCGACACCGACGAGGGCGCGGCGCAGTACGCCGCGTCGCATGGCCCAATCTCCGAAGAGGAAATCCCATTCTGATGCGAGCCGCCATCGCCAGCGAGATCGCCCGCTTCCTCAACCTGCTCGTGCAGCCGGGCGAGGTGTTCGAAGTCCGCGCGCCCAAGTGCCTAGAGCGGCACGGCGCGACCTACACCAGCACCGTGAGCGGCTATTTCACGCACGACTCGATCGAGCATGCTGCCTGGCTGATTGCCGAACTCGACGAGTCGGCACTGGCGCCGGGGGTGTATGTCACGCTCAATCCCGTGAAGCCCGATCTGCTCGCCCGGGCTGCCAACCGCCTCAAGCGCCGCGCGCCGGAGACCACCGCCGACGGCGACATTCTCGCCCGGCGATGGCTGCTCATGGATGTCGATCCCGTCCGGCCCAGCGGAGTGAGCGCGACCGACGAGGAACTCGAACTGGCCCGGCAGCGGGCCAGCGCGATCTGGGTGTTCCTCTCGCTCCAGGACTGGCCCGAGCCGATCGTGGCGATGTCGGGCAACGGGCATCACCTCCTGTACCGCATCGATGTGCCCGTGGATGATGACGAACTCGTGCGGCGCGTGCTCGCGGCCGTGGCCGACCACTTCGATGATGAGCGCATCACGATCGACCGCTCGGTTCACAATCCCGCGCGCATCACGAAGATCATCGGCACCATGGCGCGCAAGGGCGATGACCTGGCCGGCAGCGAGGGCATCACAGCGCGGCCGCACCGCCGGTCGAAACTGATCAGCGTGCCCGATGAACTGTGCGTCATGCCCGCCGAGGCGCTGCAGGCGCTCGTCGATTCCGGCAAGCCTCCGCCGCCACCAGCCCCGCCCGATCAGATCGAGCACTTCCCCGCCACGCCCGACGGCGTGCGCGTCTGGCTCGAGCAGCGCGGCGTGCCCGTCAAGGGCATCCGTCGCAACGGCACCAAGACGATGCTCCTCCTCGAACGCTGTCCGATCGATCCCGAGATCGTCTCGACCGGCTCCTCCGATATCGCGGTGCTCGTCGGCGACGACGGCATGCTCGCCTATTGCAACAAACACAACCGCGGCGAGAACTACACCTGGCCGGATCTGCGGCGAGTGCTCGATCCGGAGTACGCGGCGCGCGGCGAGGCGCACGATGGGGTCGATCTGTCGGGCATCATGAATCGGCGCGAGACTACCGCGCCCGCCGTGGAGACTGTATCACCACCCTCCGAGGCAATTGGCAAGCCGCCCGACCCTGGCCCGTTCCCCGAGCACCTGCTCCACGTCCCCGGTTTCATCGGCGATGTCATCTCGTTCAACGTCGAGACCTCGCAGCGGCCCCAACCCGTCCTCGCGCTCGCCGCCGCGATCAGCCTCCAGGCGACGCTCGCCGCCCGCAAGGTGCGCGATGAGCGAGGCAATCGCACCAACCTCTACTGTGTCGGCCTCGCACCCAGTGGTGCCGGCAAGGATCATGCCCGTAAGGTCAACAAGAACATTCTGTTTCAGGCCGGCCTGAGTACGCACGAGGGCAGCGAAGACCTCGCCTCAGATGCCGGACTTGTCACCGCCGTCGAGCGCCAACCCGCCGTCCTCTTCCAGATCGATGAGT
Organism: uncultured Planctomycetota bacterium; assembly: GCA_900696685.1. Taxonomy (GTDB): domain Bacteria; phylum Planctomycetota; class Phycisphaerae; order Phycisphaerales; family UBA5793; genus UBA5793. Next base: position 17,445 of record CAADHA010000028.1, on the reverse strand, counting down.
TCGGGCGCTTCCTGCGGACCATCGGCGATCCCAAGCGGGCGCCGCACCTCTTCAATGTCCTCACCGCGCTCATGAAACTCTACAGCAGTGCCGACACGGTCTTCCGCGGCAAGGCGTACGCGGACGCGAAGCGCAGCAAGGTCATCGACCAGCCCTGCGTCAACGTCTACGCCACCACCGTCCCCGAGCACTTCTTCGAGTCGCTCACGGCCGAGAGCCTCAACGACGGCTTCATCGCACGCCTGCTGGTCTTCGAGGCCGAGGCGACGCCGCCACGGCAACGCAGTGTTGCTCGCGATGTGCCCGAGAACCTGCTCGAGGCCGCGCGCTGGTGGGGCGAGTTTCAGCCAGGGGGCAATCTTGCGCGCGAGCATCCCGAGCCGGCGATCATCCCATGCACGGCCGAAGCAGCAAGCATCTTCGACGAACTCGCTCAGCGCGTCGATGTCGAACTGGCGCAGAGCAACGTTGAGGGACGTTCGCTGTGGGCGCGCGCCGAGGAGAAGGCGTGCCGCCTGGCGCTCGTGTACGCCTGCTCAGCGGATCGTGAGGAGCCTGTCATGGATGATCGCGCCGCCCGTTGGGCGTGCGATCTGTCTGTACACATGACGAGGCGCATGCTCTTCGTCGCCGGCCAGTGGGTCGCGGACGGTCAGTTCGACGCGCGGCAGAAACGCGTGCTGCGGATCATCCGCAACGCCGGTGGGCAGATCAGCAGGCGCGAACTCTCGCGACGCACGCAATGGCTCACTCAACGTGAGCGCCAGGAGGTCATTGACAACCTGCTTGAGACCGAGCAGGTGGAGCCGATCACCGAAGAGACCGCAGGCAGACCGAGGGTGATCTATGTGCTTCACTGACCTTCCGTCACTTATGTCAATACGTCAATGGGCCTCTCTACCCCAGAGAGAAGAGTGCGCGGTGTATCTCTCTCTTGACATATTGACATATCTCTCTCTTTTCTCAAAACACTCTATTAAACAAGGGGTTTTCGCTGCGCGAATCCGTCAAAGAAACGTCAAATCCGTCAATAGGTACTTGGTAGCAAATGGCGTGCCACAGGCCCGCGGGAACAGCAGCGAATGTAGACAGACACCTTTTGACGGGGCCTGTCCGGATTTTGTGGATAACTCGTGTCGGGAGATATTGAAACGGCTGTATTGAGTCAGAAACCGCACTTTCCACCCATGGGAGGATCAACAATGGCCGCGACCGCCGACGACAAACTGCTCTGCCGACTCACCGGGGAATTGTGGGCCATCTTCGCCCCATGGCGCGGCCCGTGGAGTGGTGGTGGCGCTGCGGCGGTCTTCCTGGGCCGCCGGGCATTCCGCAACCGAGCCGGTCTGCGGTGGCGGAACAAGGGGCGGGATCGCGATGAGCGCGAGGCGATTCTCGCGGTGCTCGGCGAGCTCGAACATTCGGGCCTGTTGGTCCGCCGCATCGAGCAGACCAGGGTTGTTGCCGTCCGCCTGAGCGACGCCGGAATCGAGCGGGCCTGCTCGCTGGCCGGCGCGCCGTGCTGGTCCGCGGGTTGGCAGGTGTGCCGGCGGCTCGCGGAATGTGACGACAGGCGGGCGTGGATGATGCACCTCGGGACGCGGTGGACGGCGGAGTGGGCCTTGGCGGGCACACCGCCTCAGTGGGCGCAATGCGGGAGCGACGAAGCCGGGCGCGCCAATCGTCGGCTGCTGTCGGCACTTGAGCAGCGGACGATCCCCGCGCTGGTCCGCGGCTGGATGGAGAGCGGCGCAGACATGCACGGGCGGGTGAGGTATTCGTTCACGGACGCGGGGGCCGCTGCGCTTGCGGAAACGCCGGCCGAGGTGCCGTTGGGCATCGACCCCGATGAAGACTGCGCGCTCGCGTGGCGCGAGGGGGCGCATGCCATGCAGGTGCGCGTCGCCGCCGCGCCGCGTTCGGAGCGCGAGATCGGCCTGCTGCCTCTGCCGGCCCATGATGCCCAGCCGTCCACCTACGGCACTGGCCGACAGGACATTCGCGACTACGCCAAGTATGCCGCCGCGGCGGCGCATCTTGCCACAAGGGCGAACGTGGGCGACGACGTTGGCCCCGGGCGCGATGTGCCCACGGTGGGCGAGCGAGGAGGCGACCGCGTGGCACATCTCGCCACACGGGCCAACGTGGGCGGCGACATGGCGGCCACCGGGGCGGCGGACTCCCGGCCAGGGGTCGCCACCGGCCGGGTCGCTGCGCGGGGTGGACGCGCGTCCGGACGCGTCCACCTGAATCCGCGTTGAGGCCGCTGAAAAGCGGGTTTTCCGGGTGGACGCGCGTCCACTTGCACCGTCGAACCAGCGAATCACGCTCGGCCCCAAAGGAGAAACGACCCCATGAACGCGTTCAAAGTCGAACTTCGGCCGCTGGCCGAGATCAAGCCCTACGAGAAGAACCCGCGCCTCAACGACGATGCCGTGCAGGCGGTGGCCAACAGCATCACCTCGTTCGGCTGGCGGCAGCCGATCGTCGTCGATGGCGACGGCGTGATCATCTGCGGGCACACGAGGTGGAAGGCGGCGCAAAAACTCGGCCTGGAGATGGTGCCGGTCCACGTCGCGACCGACCTGTCGCCTGAGAAGGTGCGGGCGTATCGCATCGCGGACAACAAGTCGGCCGAATTGGCAGAGTGGAACATGGAACTGCTGCCGCTGGAGATGAGCGAACTCCAGGGCGCCGGCATCGACTGGTCGAGCCTCGGCTTCAGCGCAGACGACCTTGCGAAGATCTTCGACCCGGGCGTGCAGGATGGCTTGACCGATCCCGATGCGATCCCCGAGCCGCCCGACGAGCCGATCACGAAGCGCGGCGATCTCTGGGTGCTCGGCGAGCACCGATTGCTCTGCGGCGACAGCGCCAGCGCGGCCGACGTCGATCGACTCCTCGACGGCCAGCCGATCCACCTGGTCAACACCGATCCGCCCTACAACGTCAAGGTCGAGCCGCGCAGCAACAACGCGATCGCAGCTGGCAAGTCGTCGTTCAGCGCCTCGAAGAAGAAGCGGACCCATCACCAGTCGTTCGACGTGGCCCGCCAGGGCGAGAAGCGCCGGACCACACGGAAGATGCGCGCCAAGGACCGTCCGCTTGAGAATGACTTCGTCAGCGACGAAGCGTTCGATGCGCTGCTCGATGCGTGGTTCGGCAACATGGCGCGCGTGCTCATTCCCGGCGGCGGCTTCTACATCTGGGGCGGCTACGCCAACCTCGGCAACTACCCGCCGCACCTCAAGAAGAACGGGCTGTATTTCAGCCAGGGCATCGTGTGGGACAAGCAGCATCCCGTGCTGACGCGAAAGGACTTCATGGGAGCGTTCGAGATCGCGTTCTACGGTTGGCGCGAGGGAGCAGCGCACCGCTTCTTCGGGCCCAACAACGTGGCCGACCTGTGGCATGTCAAGAAGGTCAACCCGGCGTCAATGGTGCACTTGACTGAAAAGCCTGTCGAACTGGCCGTGCGGGCGATGCAGTACTCATCGCACGCCGGCGAGAATGTGCTGGACCTGTTCGGAGGATCTGGTTCGACTCTGATCGCCGCAGAGCAAACCGGGCGCCATGCATTCCTCATGGAGATCGATCCGGCCTATTGCGATGTTATCGTGCAGCGGTATGAGCAGTTCACGGGACGGAAGGCGGAGCGCACTCCGACCTCGGAGAGCGCGTCGTGATGCTCGGATTACTTGGCAGCTTGGATTGGCAGCAGTTCGCCGCATTCCGTGCAGACGGGCGATGTGCCGCGCGGGTAGCGGCAAGAGGGGCACAATCCACGTCTGGTACGACGCTCTCGGCAAAGCGCGATCAGACCGGCAACGACGACCCAGAGCAGCCCCGCACAAAGAATGGTGTTGACGGCGAATCCGCGCCACAGTGGTCGAAGCGGGAGGTCGCTTCTCCAGCCCGCTGGAACCCATGGCAGCAACAACAGCCCGTCCGAAGATACGAGCGTCAATTGCCCGTTGCTCTTGAGCTCATCAACTCGCGTATATCGAAAGGCCAACATCGGCCAGCCTGTTGCTCGCTCGGAGTAGTCGATGTCGCGCAACTCTCCGTGCTCGGCGAGCAGCACTATCGGATCGCCCTGACGGAAGAGAGACCACGGTGGGATGTGCTTGTGCATCTCGGCTTCCGCGTCTGGTCCCTCCCACCAAGTCTGAAAGATTCCGCTTCCGACCCATCTCTTTGGCTTTTGGCAGGCCCAGAATTCCCCCGGTACGTCGAGGCAGAACGACTCGATGCTTGCACCACCGTACCAGAACCCCGTCTCAATTCCGTCAAATCTCCCAAAGAAGTCCAGATCGCGATCTACGAGCGCGAATCCCCACGCGACCGCAACATTCACGATCGCGCCGATCAGCAGGAAGATGGCGACCTGTCCGGTCCACCTGAGCATGATGTTCATTGTACTGGCCGCCGGGCGGCGGGGCGTTCCCGCAGACACAGCCGCGGCGGCGGGCGCTGCGGCTGTGAATGGTCGAGGCGGGCTGGCGGGCTACTCGGCTGGTGCGGCCGCGTCCTCCGGTCCCTTCTCGCGCAGGGCGTGATACTCGATCAGCGCATCCTCGTAGACGAAGTCGCTCGCGGCGATGTGCTTGCGCTCGCGCGCCGGGACGATGCACGACCGCTCCTTGAGGAACGCGATGGCGACGGCGACCTGGGACCACGGCGGCATGTTCGCCTCGTCGCCGCCGCCTGCCTTGAACCGGACGTCCTCCATCGTGAAGGATGCGTTGCCCATCTGCTCGATGGCGTAGGCGACATCGTCGTAGACGTTCTTGGTGCAGGCATGCTCGTAGGGCGTGCCGCGCCTGGGGATGACGCGGCGGAGCAGCGCGCCGCTCGGGCCGTCCACGATGACGGTCTCATTGAGTTGGCGCGGCATGGGCATCGCCTCCTTCCGGTCGCCGGTTGGGCGGCATGTAGATGTTCAGGCAGGCCGCGCAGCGGACGCGCTGCCCGTCTTCGATCCAGACGAGCCGGTCGATGTGGCGCTGCCCGCAGGTCGGGCAGGCGTCCTCTGTCGCGACGAGGTTGTCATCGGGTGGGATGTTCATGGTTCAATCTCCTCTCGCGCTTCGCCCAGGTCGAAGATGGCGACGACCGCCAGCAGTCCGACGAGCAGCGCGGTGCGTTCGTCGAGCGCGGCGAGGTCGCCCGCAGCGCAGGTGCGGATCAACGCGGCCTTCTCGGCGGCGGGCATCGCGGCCAGCGTGTCGCGCATGGTCGCGCGGGTCTGGTCGGCATGGGCGAGGAGCCGTTGGACATCGCGGTCCATCGTTCACGCTCCTTTCCCGGTCGCCGTGAAGCGGCCCTTGTCAACCTTGGCGAAGCGTGCGTCCTTGCCCTTGGCGGCGATCTCGCGGATCATGGCCGCGTACAAGGTCGCGTGCGGCGTCGCGCCGTTCGTTTTCCAGCCTGCCGCGATGGCGCGCTCGGCGATCGTCTTCGCGTCGAGTGGCTCCTTGGCCCGCGCCAGCACCTGGGCGGCGGCGTCGAGGCCGCTCAATCCGTCGCGCTTCTTGCGCGGCTTGACGTCGGCCTTGCCGTCCTTGCCGCCGGTGGTCTTCGTCGTTGCGCTCCTGCGTGCCTTCGGTGCGCCGCGGTCGGGCGGCATGGTGATGCCGATCTGCGCCGGCGACTTGCCGGTGAGTTGCTTGATGCTCTGCTTGATGTGGAAGACGCCCGTCACACTGCCCGAGGCGTTCACCTCGCGGCAGCCGGTCTTCTCATCGATGGGCGAGTCGGCGGGCACCCGGTAGAGCAGCGGCGTGCGGCCGTCAACGCGGAAGTACAACTCGTAGAGTTTGCCGTTCTTCTTCCAGCAGACGTGGTTGCGGCTGGTGGGCAGGTTCTCGACCGCCTTCGCGATCTCGGCAAAGTCCAGCTTGTTGACCAGCGCGATGCGTGGCGGCGTGCGTCGGCCCTTGCGCTTCTCGGCGGTCGGCGTCGCGGGCGTGGTGCCCTGGTGCGCCGCCGCCTCCTCGGCCTTCTTCACCCAGCGCGAGTGTTCCTTGCCGTTGACGATCTCGGTCTTCATGACCAGCCCCTTCGCCGCGGCCTTGGCGTCGCGCTCGGCGATGCGTGCGGCATCCCTGTCAACAACGCGGCCCCCGGGTTTGATGCCGGAGGCCGGTTTGGCGTCCTTGTTGTCGGCCGCCTTCGGTGGCGGCGTGCTGGCCGTCTTGGGCGGCCCGGCCTCGCTGCGAAGCCGCTGGGCGGACTTGATCCGCACCTTCTTCTTCGTCTCGACATTCGTCGCGTCCCAGCCGCCGTGTCGGCTCTCGGCGTCGATGCGCACCCGGGCTATCTTGCCGCTGACCTTGGCGGTGTAGGTGTTTCCGATCTTGACCTCGTTCTTCTTCATCGTGCTGCTCCTTTCAAGAGAGCGGTTGGTGGAAGTGAACCGCCGTCACGCGACGGCGAGTTCCTCAATGACTGCAAAGTTCGGCGACACCGACCAGCGCGGCCGGCCGCTGGCGTCGGTGGCGATGATGCGGCTGCTCACGTTGGACACGTCGGTGAAGGCGTCGAACATGCGCTGCGTCGCGCGACGGGCGGCGGCGACGATGCCCTCGGGCGTGCCGTCGTGGCTCGCGACGAGGTGGCCGAGGACGATGCCGTCGCGGTCGCACGCCTCGCGGATGACAACGTTCGGTGCGGTCGCGCCGCGTCGGCTGGCGGTTCGCTTGCGTTCGATCTGGATGGTGCTGGTGTTCATGTTGCTCCTCTCTCACTTGTCGCTGGGCACCAGCGTGATTTCGATCCTGCGCCCGCAGGCGGGGCAGACGACCTTGGTCGGCCGCGCCGATTGCCGTCCCGCTTCGTACGCCCGCTCGAGTGCTTCCTTGACGCACCAGACGGCGGTGTCGTGGAAGTCGAGGCTGTCGCGGCCGCGCGTTTCCAAGGTCTCAAGGCCGAGGGCCTCGCGGGCGATCGTGTTCAGTTTGTTGTCGCGTGTCTGGCTCATGGCATCTCCGTTGCGATTGGCGTTGGTGGTTCAGCAGCCCGCGACGCGCTCGATCTCGAGGCGCACAGCGTGGATTTCGGAGTTGGTGCAGCGGGGTCGTCCGTGGCGATCGCTGCCGTAGATCGCCTTGGCCGTCGCCGTCGCGGCGGCCCAGCGCTCGTCGTCGCTGCTGTGGCGCGACAGTTCGAGGCAGGTCTCGCCGAAGAGGATCTGCGCCCCGTAGTCGGCGTCGCGGATTTCGACATCGCCGTTGACGCCCTTGATGGTGATCTGTGTGATGGTCATGGTCGTGATCCTTTCCCGCGTCGTTGCGGTTGGCGGTACGTTTCAGATCGTGGTGACGTTGGCGACGAGCATGCAGGCGCGAATCACCGCGTCGAGTTCGCCGCATTGCCCGGCGTCGAGTTCTTCGATGTTCTTCTCGAAGATGCGCTCGGCGAGTGCCCGCCGCGTGTTGTCGATGTCGATGGCTTCGAAGCTGTACGTCGGGGCGTAGTTGTCGCTCACCGCGACGTTGGCGCAGCCGGTCTTGTACACGCTCAGGCCGTACTCGATGTCGAGCGCGTGGCTCGCATGCACCTGCCGGTTGACCGACTGAACCCGAATGGCGATGCTCTCGATGCGCGTGCCCGCGTGGATGACCGGCTCCTTGCCCATCGCGTGGTCGCGATCCCAGAAGGCGAGGATCTCCTCGTCGGTGTAGCCCTTGACCCGCAGGTAGCGCAGGTCGCTTTCGCTGAACATCGCATGCTGGCGGATTCGTTTGGCGTGGTCGTTGGTGCTGGTTCTCGTCGTCATGGTGATGCGTCCTTTCGCGTTGGTTGGCGTGCGGCGTATTCCGCCTCGCGTTGCACACATGAGGGCCTGAACAGCGCGCACATGCAAGGGCAATTGCCGAGGATTCGAGCAGCTTTCGCAGATTGTGCACAACTGGCCATGAGTGTGGGTAACCTTGCCGCACAGCGCGCGCCACTCGCTAGGAATCTGCTAGGCCTGGCCGAACATCGCACCGTGTTGGCCCACGTTGGGCCGCGTTCGTATATGGGCCGATGCCTCGCACCGAGCGCGCGGGGCGCGCCGTGGGCCAGGGAGGGCCGCCGTGTCGACGCCGCGTGAAGAACAGACCGTTCGACCAGACTCACGGCAAGCCGAACAGCCCGGCGCGCTCAACCCCGCCGCTCTATCGGTGACCGACACGGCGCGCACGTTGACGCGCGTCGGCGGCCGGCCGATCACCGAGGCGATGATCGAGCGCGACATTGACGAGGGCGCGCCGACGAACGCAGACGGCACGATCAACCTGGTGCATTTCGCCGCCTGGCTTGTGCGCGATATGGCCGAGAGCGCCAGCGCCAACGGAGGCGGCCGTGGCGATTGACCCGCGCAGCCTGAAACCGAGCGAACTCTGCCGCCTGCTCAACAGCACGCCGCTGGGCGAGGTGATCAGCGAGCGGCAACTCCATCGCCACCGCACCCGCGCGGGCTATCGCATCGGCGACGGGAAGACCGTCGATCTGCTCCGCTACACGGCCTGGCTGGTGATCGAACGCCACGCGCGCCTGGCCGGCGAAGACGCCGTCGAAGATGATTCATCCGATGAACAGTTCGACGCGGCCCGAACGCGCCACCTGCCCGAGTCGTTCACCGGCCGCGACATCGACGCGCTGCCCGAGATCATCGACGCTGGCCGCAAGGAAGCGTGCCGCCGCAACTTCCGCCTGTTCTGCGAGACCTACTTCCCGCAGACATTCCACCTCGCGTGGTCACCGGACCATCTCAAGGTCATCGCCCGCATCGAGCAGGCGGTTCTCGAGGGTGGGCTGTTCGCGATGGCGATGCCCAGGGGTAGCGGAAAGACCAGCCTCTGCGAGACGGCGTGCCTCTGGGCCTTGCTCTACGGCCATCGCGACTTCGTCGCCCTCATCGGCTCCGACGAAGAGCACGCCGGCCAGATGCTCGAATCGATCAAGGCCGAACTGGAGAACAGTGAAGCACTCCTGCACGACTTCCCCGAGGCGTGCTTTCCCATCCACTGCCTCGACGGCATCCACCAGCGCGCCGCCGGGCAACTCTTCGAGGGCAGCCAGACGCACATCGGCTGGACCGCGCACGAGATCGTCCTGCCCACGGTGCCGGGCTCGCTGCCCTCGGGCGGCATCATCCGTGTCGCCGGCATCACCGGGCGCATCCGCGGCATGAAATACAAGCGGTCCGACGGCCGCAGCGTGCGTCCCTCGCTCGTCCTCATCGACGATCCGCAGACGGATGAATCAGCCCGGTCGCCATCGCAGTGCGCCACGCGCGAACGCATCCTCGCCGGCGCCATCCTCGGATTGGCAGGCCCGGGGCGCAAGATCGCCGGGCTCATGACCCTCACCGTCGTGCGGCCTGATGACTTGGCCGACCGCCTGCTTGATCGCGACAAGCACCCCCAGTGGCAGGGGCAGCGCACCAAGATGGTGTATTCGTTCCCGAGCCGCGAGCAGTTGTGGGCGGAGTACGCGCGCCTGCGTGCCGAGGGATTGCGTGCCGATGAAGGCATCACCCGTGCCACGGAGTTCTACGGCGAGAATCGCGACGAGATGGATGAGGGCGCCGAGATCGCGTGGCCGGACCGCTTCAACCACGATGAACTCAGCGCTGTCCAGCACGCGATGAACCTGCGGCTCCAGGATGAGGCTGCGTTCTGGGCGGAATACCAGAATGAGCCATTGCCCGAGAGCACGGCTCTCGACGAAGACCTGCTCACCGCCGAGCAGATCATCGCCAAGGTCAACGGCCATGAGCGAGGCGAAGTGCCCATCGGATCGTCGCTGCTGACCATGTTCATCGACGTGCAGGCCAAGGCGCTCTTCTGGCTGGTGGTGGCCTGGGAGGAGGATTTCACGGGCAACCTGATCGACTACGGCACCGAGCCGGACCAGAAGGAGGCATACTTCACACTCCGCGACATCCGCCGCACACTCGCGGCCGCTTCGCCGCGCGCCGGCCTCGAAGGGGCAGTCTACGCCGGGCTCGAGCGCCTGACCGACACCATGCTCGGCCGGGAATGGAAACGCGACGATGGCGCGATGGTCCGCATCGACCGGTGCCTCATCGACGCGAACTGGGGCCAGTCGTCGGATGTGGTCTACCAGTTCTGCCGCCAGAGCCGCCATGCGAACCTGATCATGCCCAGCCACGGCCGGTACGTCGGCGCTTCGAGCATCCCGTTCAGCGAGTACAAACGCAAGCGTGGCGACCGCGTCGGCCTGAACTGGCGCATCCCCGTCATCACCGGCAAGCGGGCCGTGCGCCACGTCGTCTTCGATACGAACTACTGGAAGTCCTTCGTGCACGCGCGCCTGGCGGTACCGATGGGAGATCCGGGTTGCCTGTCGCTCTTCGGGCGTACGGGCGGATCATCGAATCGCACTGCAACCAATCACCAACTCCTCGCCGAGCACCTCACGAGCGAGTACCGGGTGAAGACGCAGGGTCGCGGGCGCACCGTCGATGAGTGGAAACTCCGCGTCGATGGCCTCGACAACCACTGGCTCGACTGCCTCGTCGGCTGCGCCGTCGCTGCGTCGATGCATGGCGCCGTGCTCTACGGCACCGACACCCGCGCTGCGCCGCGCCGCCGCATCCGCCTCTCCGACCTCCAGGGAGGCAGGCGGCGATGAGCGAAACGATGGCCAGGCCGAAGCGTGAGCCCGAACCGCGCGGCATCCTCTGCCCGAGGTGCGGCTGCGGCCACTTCGAGGTCATCTACACCCGTCGAATCCCCGGTGGGGCGATCCGAAGGCGGCGCGAGTGTCGGTACTGTGGCAGGCGGGTGACGACGACGGAGAAGATTCAGGGCTGACAAAAGGAACAACATACGCGAATCGGGGCGGCTTCCCTGATTGCCTTGGGCGAAATGAGGTGAGAATCGGATAGAATACGGCGAAAGACGATGTCATGTCCACCAGGCGATTGATGACATCTCTCATCGGAGCCGCTTGGCGTCGTAGCCTTGTGGCAATCATGGCTCTCGGCATTCCGACGATAGAACAACAGGTCTGGTTTAGGAGATCAACATGGCCCAGAGAGTTTGCGACGCATGTGGAAAGAAAAAGGAACTCTCATCGGGAAAGACCTGTGAGACGGGGCACTTCATTTGTTCTTCATGTGCAAAGCAGCAGTGCCCCATCTGTAAGAAGCCCTTGCGCTAAACCTTCTTGCGAGATCCGAGCGAATGAACTTTCCACCGGGCGGATCAAACCCTCGCGTGTTTTCAGAGTTGTTGGAAGCGTGGGACTTCGATGATTGTTGTTTGCGTGCCGAAGACACGCTTGATGCGATCTGGCAAAACATCGGGCCGGCGTACACAGGGGAACTGTACGCCGGAGATCCGTACCACGGCGGAAGTGCCGTCGATTACAAACGCGACAATCGGGCGAGGGTTCTAGAGTTCCGGGACGCGATAGAACACAAAATGGATATGGTGGACGGCGCAAGTGAGGAAGCTCAGATTCTGCGGTTTATCCATTCGTACGTTGAGTTGATCAAGGACTTCGTTCGACAGCGCTACGCTGACGAGCGAGAGGATGATCCCCACGCATGCTCTGAAAAACTGGCCCCATATGTAGGCTACTTCGAAGATCTCTTGGCCGACCCTATCTCCAGGATTTCTCTCGGGTATCGGCTCGAGTTGGCCGGGCGCGCGAGGCTCGCCGCGGCGTGGTGCCAAAGCCATCTCGAGAGGCTTCGGACGCCCCCGACGAAGCGGCGCACTTTTTGGGAGAGACTGTTCGGTGGGACCGCGAGGGGCGGACGTACTTGACTTGGGCTGTCGCGGCCGCCGTGCTTCTCGAGTCGCGCGGTAAGCAAGTTCTACCCGTGTAACGACTTCACGCCCACCCCTCCCCATCCGCAATCTCTGAGCGTTTCATCCGTCCGTACCTGACGGATGGACCATGCACTTCCACCTCTGGATGACCCCGGCCGACTCGTGATCGAGTTGCGCTTTGTTCCTGCGCGCGACCGTGACGACGCGGTGCAGGAGGCATGGGTGGCGCACCTGGAGGGGCGACCCGTTTCCACCGCCGTAAACACTTACGCCCAAAGGCAGCGGCGGTGGCGCAAGCGCATGGCAGTACTCATCGACTTCTACGAGGATCAGGGATGGCTGAGTCCGACATCGAGCAGGCGATCAAACAGAGCGCCCAAGGCCCCGCCAAGGCGACGGGCGACTCGGGCAGCGTCGAGCAGCACGGCCTCGCCGAGCAGATCGAGGCGGACCGCTACCTCGAAAGCAAGAAGGCGAGTCGTGGCAAGGGGCTGAAGGTGAAGTTCGTGCAACTGGAGCCGCCGGGTACGGCCTGATGATGCTCAAGCGATTCGTGACATCGTGGTTCAATGGCAGCGGCAAGGCGCAGTCAACGACTTCGCGCCCGCCGGTGCGGTTCGTGCGCGCCAAGTTTGACTCGGCTCAGACCACGACTGACAACCGACGCCACTGGGCCAACGCGGATGGCTTGTCGCCCAACGCGGCACTCTCGCCCGAAGTACGGCGCACTCTGCGCAACCGAGCCCGATACGAGGTGGCGAACAATTCGTATGCCAAGGGGATCGTGCTCACACTGGCCAACGACACCATCGGCACCGGGCCGCGACTCCAGATGCTCACGGAGGATTCCAGGGCGAATGAGATCATCGAGAAGGCATTCGCGCAGTGGTCGCGGGCGATCGACCTGCCCGAGAAGTTGCGCACCATGCGACTGGCCCGGGCCGAGAGCGGCGAGGTCTTCGGCATTCTCACCAGCAACCCGGCCGTCCGGGCGCCGGTGCAACTCGACCTGCGTCTCGTCGAACCCGACCAGGTGACGAGTCCGCCCGGTCGTCTGCATCGGATTGGCGAGGCGGATGGCATCACCTTCGACTCATTCGGCAACCCGGTCGCCTACACCGTGTTGCGCCGCCATCCAGGCGACGGGGGCATGTTCGGTTTCAGCGGCGAGTTCGACACCGTGCCAGCCGCGTCGGTGGTGCATTACTACCGCGTCGATCGGCCCGGCCAGTGGCGCGGCATCCCTGACATCACACCGGCACTGCCCTTGTTCGCTCAACTGCGGCGCTACACACTCGCGGTGATTGCGGCGGCGGAGACGGCTGCGGACTTCGCGGCCGTCATCTACACCGACGCGCCTCCCAACGGTGAAGCCGAATCCCTCGAACCGATGGACATCGTCGAACTCGAGAAGCGTCTGGCCACGGTACTGCCCGGTGGCTGGAAGCTCGGCCAAGTCCATGCCGAGCAGCCTGCGACGACCTACGCCGAGTTCAAGCGCGAGATCCTCAACGAGATCGCGCGTTGCCTGAACATGCCCTTCAACGTCGCGGCCGGCAATTCCAGCGGGTACAACTACGCCAGCGGCCGACTCGATCACCAGACCTACTACAAGTCCATCCGCGTCGAGCAGAACCACATTCAGACGGCGGTCCTCGATCGGATTCTCCGCGCCTGGCTCGATGAGGCGGTCCTCGTCGAGGGGTTGCTGCCGCAGTCGACGCGGGCGATTGGCGTCGCCACGCCGCACACCTGGTTCTGGGACGGGATGGAGCATGTCGATCCGGCCAAGGAAGCGACGGCACAGGCGACTCGACTGGCCAACCACACCACGACACTCGCGACCGAGTTCGCTCGGCAGGGACGCGACTGGGAAGAAGAACTGCGCCAGAGGGCGCGTGAAGTGGCACTCATGAAGGAACTGGGACTCACTCCGGCGCAGGCACAGCCGCGCGCGGACAGCCCCGACGACACAGACAAGGACGAAGACAATGGCCAAGAGCAGAACGCCAACGCGATCAGCCGCATCGCCGCCTGAGAGCGCGACGCCCCAGTCGATCGAGATCACTGCCGCAGCGCAGATTGATATCGAGGCTGCGTCGGGAGGGGGCCAGGCGGCGCTGCCGCGCTTCAGGATGGTGGCCTACACCGGCAGCGCCATGCGTGTCGCGGGCTGGCGGCACGCCGTCATCCTCGATCTGGCGGGACTGAACATTCCCTCGCAGATGCGGCCGATCCGTTTCAGCCATGATCCGGCCTCTGGTGTCGGTCACACTGACGCGATCCGGATCGAGCAGGGGCAGTTGATCGCGTCTGGACTTGTTTCGCGCGACACGCCGACAGCGCGCGAGATCGTGACCTCCTCGAAGAACGGCTTCCCCTGGCAGGCGTCGGTGGGGGCCTCGGTTGAGGAGTTCGAGTTCATCCGCGAAGGACAGAAGGTACACGTCAACGGCCGCGAGTTCGCCGGGCCGGTGAACGTCGTCCGCAAGGCGACACTCGGCGAGATCAGTTTCGTGGACCTGGGCGCGGATGGAAAGACCAGTGTGAATGTCGCGGCGATCGCCGCGACTCAGGAGAACAACATGGACGGTGACACGAAGGATAATGAGAACGGCACGAGCGCCCCCGCCACCAACGGAGTGGTCTCGCAGGCCCTGGTCGAATCTGCGCCCGCGGCCGACGACGCCTCCAGGAACGGTACGAACGCCAGCGCCATCGAGGACATCCGCGCGCAGGCACTGGCGGAGACGAGTCGTATCGCGACGATCCGCCGCCTCTGCGCCGGCCAGCACCTCGACATCGAGGCGCAGGCCATCCGCGAGGGCTGGGATGCCACGCGCACTGAACTGGAGATCCTCCGCGCCAACCGCCCCAAGGCCCCGGCGATCCATGTGCCCGACCAGAGCGTCAGCACCCAGATCCTCGAGGCAGCCCGCCTGATCGCGGCCCGGTTCGAAGACCTTGAGAAGCACTGCGAGGAGCGAGCGCTCGACCTGGCGGCCAAGCGCTTCCGCGGCGGCATCGGCTTGCAGGAACTGCTCCTCGAAGCGGCGTGGGCGAATGGATACAGCGGCCGCAACTTCCGCGACAGCCGCAACGTGCTCAAGTTCGCTTTCAACCCCGGCATTGAGGCGGGTCTGAGCACGATCGACATCGGCGGCATTCTGAGCAACGTCGCCAACAAGTTCCTCCTCGAAGGCTTCTTCTCCGTCGAACGGACCTGGCGGAACATCACGGCCGTGCGGAACGTGAGCGACTTCAAGACCGTCACCTCCTACCGCCTTATCGGCAAGGACCAGTACGAGATCGTGGCGCCTGGCGGTGAACTCAAGCATGGCACTCTTGGAGAAGAGCAGTACACCAATAAGGCCGACACCTATGGGCTGCTGCTCGCCATCGACCGGCGCGACATCATCAATGATGACCTCGGCGCCATCACGACCGTGCCGCGCAAACTGGGGCGAGGCAGCGGCTTGAAGATCAACGACGTGTTCTGGTCGATCTTCATGGCCAACAGCGACTTCTTCAAGACCGGCAACAACAACTTCCTCAGCGGCGCGGACACCGTCCTGAGCATCGACGGCCTGACCAAGGCCGAGGTCGCCTTCATGGACCAGGTCGATGGGGATGGCAAGCCGCTGGGCATGCTGCCCGCCATCCTCCTCGTGCCCACCGCTCTGAGCGCGATCGGCAGCCAACTCTTCAAGAGCATGGAACTGCGCGACACGACGGCGAGCACAAAGTACCCCGTGTCCAACCCGCACCAGGGCAAGTTCCGTGTCGAGGTGAGCCGGTACCTGAGCAACGCCCAGTACACCGGCAACTCGAGCAAGGCGTGGTACCTGCTGGCTGAGGCCGCCGACCTGCCGGTGATCGAGGTCGCGTTCCTCAACGGTCAGGAGTCGCCGACGATCGAGACGGCTGAAGCCGATTTCAACGTGCTGGGCATCCAGATGCGCGGCTACCACGATTTCGGCGTGAACCTTCAGGATCCGCGTGGCGGGACCAAGGCAAAAGGCGAGGCGTAAGCACTCGACGGCCCGCATCGTTGAATGACTATCAGGAGATCAGACATGACACAGGCAAGGTTCATCTCGCAGGGCGGCGCCATCGACTACACCCCCGGCAGCGCCGTTGCAGCCGGACAGGTGGTGGTCCAGAGCACACTGCCGGGCTTTGCGCGAACGCCCATTCCCGCCAACGCGCTGGGATCGCTGGGCGTGGCCGGCATCTACGACATCGTCAAGGTGACGGGCGCGATCAACGCCGGGGTCGCGGTCTATTGGGATGCGAACGGCGATCCGGTTGGCGGCACGGCCGGGACCGGTGCGTTGACGACCACCTCAACGGGCAACGCCTATCTCGGTAAGACGGTGAGAGCCGCAGCCGAGTCCGACGCAACAGCCCGCGTGATCGTCGACCACTCGGTCATCGGCCTTCAGAGCGTCCTGACCGGTGCGATTCCCGACCCCGGCGATGCCGGAGCGATTCCTGTCGCGCAGTCGGGCTACGTTGCGATCGTGACGGCCGGCGCCGAGACGCGGACGGTGGCGATCCCGACCTTCGTCGGGCAGGAGTTGCTCCTGTTCATCAAGACGGACGGCGGCACCTGCGTGATCACCGTCGCATCGGCGATCAACCAGACCGGCAACAACACCATCACGATGGCGGAAGTGAACGACTCGATCCGCCTCCATGCGATCGACAACAACGGTACGCTCGTCTGGCGTGTGGTGTGCAACGATGGCGCCGCACTGTCCACGGTGTGATCATCATGACCGACTTGCTCAGCCAGGGATTGTCATGGCTCGAAGATCAGCGTCACCAGCACCTGACGCGGACGGTGACGTACCAGCACGGCGTGGATCAGGCAGAACTGTCGGCCACGATCGGCCGCACCGTCTTCGAACAGGACGACCATGCGGGCGGGCTCACGCGCATGCAGTCGCGGGACTTCCTCATTCGCGCCGCCGATCTCGTCCTCGCCAGTGAAATCACACTGCCCCGATCTGGCGACCGCATCATCGAGAGCGACGCTATCGCGACCTACACCTACGAGGTCATGGCGCCGGGCACGGAGCCTCCCTGGCGCTACAGCGATGTGAATCGGTTGACACTGCGCATCCACACCAAGCACGTGGCGACGGAGGCACTGTGAGCAGCACGATCCTGCCCATTGCTGACGCCGTGGTGACGAGCCTGAACGGGACTTCGTTCTCGATGCCCTTCACCGCGGCGCGCCGCCTCGTGCCGACCTTCGACCTGCCCGACCTTGCGGCGTTGCAGGTGAGTGTCGTGCCACGTTCATCGGCGAGAACGGCCTCGGGCCGGCGCGACTCATGGCTTGATTGCACCGTCGACATCGGGGTTCAGAAACAGTTGGCCGGGGATGCGGACGCCGATGCATTGATCGCCCTCACCGAGGAGATCGCCGAGCACCTGAGCCACCAGCGGCTGGCCGGCGCGCCCGAGGCGGCATGGCTGACCACGGCCACCGATCCATTGATTGCGGCCGAGCATCTCGATCAGCAGCGCGCATTCACGAGTGTCGTGTCGGTCACCTACAGGGTGAGGACGTAGACGACGAAAGGACCGTGACCCATGGGCTTCAAACTCGGCATGGAGGCCGTCCTCAACTACAAGGTGG
>CAADHA010000027.1 GCA_900696685.1 uncultured Planctomycetota bacterium | reverse complement strand
GCGGCCCCGCGCGACGATCGCGGCCTGCCGGAGCTGCACCTGGGGCTGTATGAAACCGTGGCGGTGTTCGACCACGCACGGAAGATGGTCTTCGCCGCGCACTGGGTGCGGGTGGATGACCCGGCGCGCATTGACGCCGCACACGACGCGGGGGTGGTGGCGCTGGATCAATTCGTCGAGCGGCTGCAGACGCACAGCGTGCCCTTGCCGGCGGGGTCGATCGGACTCGATCTCGCTTCGCGCGGCGGCCCGGCGCTGCGCGCGAACATGACGCGCGACCAGTTCGAGGCCGCGGTCGAGCGGGCAAAGGATTACATCCTCGCCGGGGACATCTTCCAGGTCGTGCTCAGCCAGCGCTTCGAGCGCACGACGACGGCCGACCCTTTCGAGATCTACCGGGCGCTGCGCATCGTCAATCCCAGTCCTTACATGATCTATCTCCAGGCGCGCGGGGCGATTCTCGTGGCGTCAAGCCCGGAGATACTCTGTCGCGTCACGGAAGCGACGACGCAAGCGGGCCCGCTTGCGTCTTCGCACTCGAATCGCGTGGTGGTGAATCGACCGCTTGCGGGAACGCGGCGGCGCGGCGCGACGGAGCAGGAGGATGCGGCGCTCGAGAGAGAACTGCTCGCCGATGAGAAGGAGCGGGCGGAGCACATCATGCTCGTCGATCTCGGACGCAACGACGTCGGCCGCGTCGCGCAGCCCGGCAGCGTGTGCATCGAGCGGATGATGGAGATCGAACGCTACAGCCACGTGATGCACATCTCCTCGACGGTGACGGGCGTGCTGGAAGATGAGCTGGACTCGTGGGCAGCGCTGCGAGCGGCATTGCCGGCGGGAACGGTCAGCGGGGCGCCCAAGGTGCGGGCGATGCAGATCATTGATGAACTCGAGCCGACGCGCCGCGGACCCTACGGCGGCGGCATCGGCGTCGTCTCGTTCGACGACCAGATGGACATCGCGCTTGCGCTGCGGACGATGGTTGTGCCGGTCGAAGCGCATCATGGGGATCGCTGGACCGTGCATCTCCAGGCCGGCGCGGGGATCGTCGCCGATTCGCAGCCCAGCGCGGAGTATGAGGAGACGGTCAACAAGGCGGCAGCCCTGGCGCGGGCGATCGACCTGGCGGAGGCGGCTTTTCGCCGGTAAGGCAAGTAAGACAAGGAAGACTAAGCACAGAGCGCACAGAGGACACAGAGGGCGCACAGAGGGAGGGCAGGGAGCAATGGCCGCAAAGAGGCACATGATGCACAAAAGGAAGAAAGGCAAAGATGAAGGCTGGCTCACGTAAGCACTCGATCATGCCGGTTTTGCAGGATTCGACCGCTCTTCTCCCTGGTGCTCCTTGAACTCCATTCTGCGCCTTTTGAGCCTTTTTGAGGCCAACGCAATCGGCCTTTCCTCCGTGCTCTCTGTGCCTCTGTGGTTCATCCTGCCTTAAGAACGAGATGTAAGACACGATGAAGATCGCCCTGCTGCCGCGACATTTTTCCGGGACCATCGGCCGGGCGCACCGGGTTGATCTCGATCATCCGCACATCGCGGGTCGACTCGTGCCCGGTGCGCCGGTGCGGCTGTGGGCGGCGGGGGTCGAGGTGAGCCGGCCGACGCCGTCGCGCAACGCCGTGGTCGATGAGGGCGAGGGGCGCTGCATCGTCGATGGCACGAAACTGTGGATCTCGATCCCCGGCCATCCTGATCCGCGCGCGGCGAATCTTGACCTGGTCGTCGATGTGCCGCTCACGACGGATCGCGAGATGTTCCCGGCCGCGCGGCCGCTGCTCATCCTCGGTCCGCAGCGCTGCGGCAGCACGGCGCTGCAGTGGGCGCTCGACAACTGCACCGCGTACAAGGCCCCGCGCGACCTGCGCGGCTTTCTCGACAACACGCTCGAAGGCTTCTATCTCACTCAACTGCTCAAGTCGCTGCTCAACCATCCGCACTGGTCGCCGCTGGGCAGCGACGCGGCGACTCACTTCTGGGGCACGGGCCTGCTGCAGGATTGCGGATTCAGCGTCGAGATGCTCGCGGGCCTGGCGCGGCACATCGACGCGGCCTACTCCATCTCCAGCGGCACGGAAGGAATGTGGACCGACAAGTGTCCCGGGTGGGACAGCGTGATCATCGCCCCGCTCTTTCGCGCACTGTTCCCGCGCGGGCGCGTCTTCTTCATCAGCCGCGAGCCTGTGAGCAACGTGCTTTCGATCATGCGGATGCGGGGCGAACTGGGCGGCGCGATGAGCGAGGAGCAGCGTCTCGCGGCCGCGGCCCAGTCGTCGGCGGTCTGGACGGTGGCGCATTACCTCTGGCGGCGCTACGCGCGACCGATCATGCCGCCCGGCTCGGCGACGGAGATCGACTTTGCGAAGTTCCGCAGGCGCGATCCGGAAGTATTGAGGGCGATGGGCGATTCAGCGGACTTGAGCGTGGCGGAGCGCGCGGCTGTAGAAGCGGATCTCAGCGCCGCGCGGGTACCCAGCCACGCCATCGAGATCGAGGCGCTCGAACCGTGGCTTGTGCCGACGATTCGAGATCTGTGCGGGCCGGAGGCGAAGCGCTGGGGCTACGCCGCGACATCGGGCGGCAGCACATCCACCGCCTCCGCACCATTGCCTGACCCCGCGCCGCAGCCCCCACCCGGTGCGCCAGTCCGTTTCCGCGAGCAGGTTCAACACATGCTCGGCTGGCTGAACCTCAGCGCAGCCGCGGTCAATCGCGGCGTCTCTCAACTCGCAGGTGAAGCAGGCGACGCCGTGCACGGCGATGAGCCGCACCGCGCCGCATCGCTGCTCTCTATCATCCTGATGGAAGACGGCGAACACAACCGGCACGGGTGCCCTTGATGCTGCTGACGCTGACGGCGCGACACTTCGATCAGACGCGAGGCAAGGCCCATGCCGTGCCTCTGCGCCACCCGAACATTCTCAATCGCATCAATGGCCGCTCGCGCATCACGCTGTGGTTCGATGGGCAGCCTCTGTCGCGCATCGCCGGGTCGATCCAGGACGTCGCCGAGCGAGGAGGCGGCCTGTGCCACCTCAACATGCCCAATGAGACAAGCGATCTGCCGCCGGGTCAGTGCGGCGGAATGTTGTGGCTTTCTTTGCCCGGTGATGTCGATCCGCGGCATCGGCCCGACGGCGTCGTCGTCGAACTCAGCGAAGTCGATGCGGCCGCGGCGACAGGCCGCCCATGCGACGGCGGCCCGCTGCTCATCGTCGGCGCTCAGCGCACCGGCACGACCGCACTCCAAACGGCGCTCGAAGTGACGACGCCGTATCGAGCGCCGCGCGACGCGTGCCTGCATCGATGGCACACGCTCGAAGGCTTCTTCACGATCCAGAGCATGTGCCACTGGCTGACGCATCCCTTCGTCTCACCGCTCGGAACCGACGCAGACCATCGACGCTTCCGCACGGGCATGTTCGATGACAGCGCGTTTGCAAGTGACATGCTCGACTCGCTGGCTGCTCACCTCGGGCGCAGCGGCTCCATGCTTGCCCAGGGGTCGCCGTGCTGGATCGAGAAGTGTCCAGGCTGGGAGACCTCGTCGCTGGGCCCGCTCTTTGCTTCCCTGTTTCCCGGCGCGCGCGTCATCTACATGACGCGCGATCCGGTTTCCTGCTCCATGTCCATTGCGCGCCTGGAGAACTCGCTGCCCCAGTCGCCGACGAACGACGCCGACCTTCGCGCGATTGCCCGCAACAGCGCAGTCTGGGTCATTTCGCACCTGATCTGGCGCCGCTACGCGCGAACGCGACTTGGATCAGGGCAGATGCTTGAAGTGCCGTTCGGCCTGTTCCAGAGTCGGCCGGCGGAGATCGTGCCGTCTCTCGCCCGATTCCTGCAACTGACCGACCAACAGGGAGAAGCGCTGCTCGATGCGCTCGGGCGCATCCCCACGAAGCAGCACCCCATCGCGATCGAAGAGATCGACCCTGTCGTGCTCTCGATGTTCCGCCGACTCTGCCGCACTGAAGCCGCGCACTGGGGATATGAGACTGGTCCGTGCGAGCCCGTCGATCCGGCGACGCTCCAGCACGTGCTTCGCCTCTTTCGGGCGCAACTGGCCCACATGCTGGACTGGTATCAGGTGCGGCGCGACGTGACGGATGCGCTCGTCGAGATCAATGCGCGCGGCGCGCTTGACGCGCCGCTTCAGGCGGCTGACGCCGCATCTGAGGCGACTGCCGAGCCGCCGATCCCGCCCGCCCCTTCGCTGCTTCTGTGCCGACTGACACAGGCACGCGCATTGTGCGCGTCTGAACGGCAATGGACGGCTCGACCCTCTCCGGCCACTCTAGGATGAATGCATGGCCGCCAGGCGAACAGCGCAAGTCGTAATTACGCGGGCTGCGGCCATCCTGCTGACAGCCATCTTCGCGGGACGCCGCGCCGACGCCACCCCTCCGGCCGGACCGCAGCAACCTTCCGACATCTGCGTGATTTCAATCGCCTCCATCCAACCGCGCTTGGGATACGCGTTCGCCGCGCACATCAAGGTCAACCCGGATGACGCCGATGCCCCCGCCCACCCCCGCCGCTCGGCGTGGATCCTCCTCGAAGACGACCTCCCCCTCGGTCCGGCGCACACGCTGCACAGCGACATTGAAACCAACGGCCGCGGGCGCTACTCGCACTGGAAGGACGCGATCATCTTCTCGACCTCCGACAACAGCGATCCCCGCACCAACGGGCGCACCTACACGCTGGTGCGCGGCGTCGATGAGTCGGGCAGGAAGATTCACTTTGACAGCCCGGGCTCGGTGATGGTGCTCCGCCGCGGCGAAAGGTTGTGGTGGCCGGGCGGCGAGGGATTTCAGCCCTTCGTACCTCGCTTCGGCGCCAGGCGCCCCGAAGTCAATCCCGCGCTGCCTCGCCTCGACGGGCCGACCCTGCGCTTCGACCTCCCCGGCGAATACGGCCTGCGCATGCCCGGGCGGGCCCTGCGCCTCCTTGTGCTTGATGATGATCCCGCGCACCACGCGCGGCAGATTGTCTGCTTCATCGCCGCCAACACGACCGGCGACAACCGCGACATGCCCGGCAACCAGGGCCGCGGCGTCGAGAGCGCCGTCGCGCTCGGACTGTACTGCGATCTGCTCTTTCACACCGATCGCCCGATCGACGTCGAGTGCGGGCCGGCGGCGATGCTCGCGGAAGTCATGGCGGCGGCGGCGGGGC
Source organism: uncultured Planctomycetota bacterium (assembly GCA_900696685.1). Classification (GTDB taxonomy): domain Bacteria; phylum Planctomycetota; class Phycisphaerae; order Phycisphaerales; family UBA5793; genus UBA5793. Next base: position 69,538 of record CAADHA010000027.1, on the reverse strand, counting down.
TGGAGTGGCGCTACTGCCGGTGGATCGGCGACGACCCCGCCTACCCCGCACACATCGCCGTCGAAATCTACAACCCCCGGCGCGGCGCGTGGGAATACTTCGATCCGCACTTCGGCCTCGCCGCCCGCGACCGCCTGGACGCGCTCACCCTCGCGCTGAGCCTCCAAGGCGCCTATGCCGGAAACGAGGATCGCGCCTTCACGGTCCTTGTCGAGAAGATCGCGCTGCTCGATGTGGCAGCGCAGTTCCGCTCCTTCCGCGGCGCGCTTCAGTTGTGGCACGACCGCACACGCCGCGCCTCCTCCGTACTGCTGCTGCACGGAGCCGTCCCCGCCACGATCGACCCGGCCCTCTATGACGAAGTCGAGTTCCTCACCGCCGCCGCCGATCTCACCCGCTTCCGCGACCGCTTCTATCCCCCGCCCCTGGACCGCTGACCGGAGCGAGGCCGGCGCGGCCCGAATCAAGGCGTCTGAGGCGCAATGGACAAACCGATGAACACTCCGGACAACCCTGCCGCTTCCACCGGCGCCCGACTGACCCGATCGCTGCTGCGGCAGCCTCTGACCATCGTGCACGTCCTGCGCGATCTCTGGCGCGACATCGTGCGCTACCGCCACCTGCTCGTCGAGATGACCTGGCGCGAACTGGCCGACCCCTTCGCCGGCTCGATGCTCGGCGTGACGTGGTCGATCCTGCATCCCCTGCTGATGATGGGCGTCTACGCGCTTGTCTTCGCCGTGATCTTCCGCGGATCGCCCGAAGCCAATGCGTTCGACTTCGACTTCACTGTGCAGATGATGGCGTCCTACCTGCCGTGGATGGCCTTCGCCAACGCCGTCCTCAGCGGATGCTCGGCCGTGCGCAACAAGGCGAACCTCGTCAAGCAGGTGGTCTTTCCGCTGGAGGTACTTCCTCTCAAGACGGTGCTGGCGTGCCTTGTGCCGCAGGTCGTCGGCACGGCCTTCCTCTTCGTGTACAGCCTGGTCCGCTTCGGGGGAGTGCCGTGGACCTGGACCTTGTGGCCGGCCCTTCTCGCCTTCGAGGTCATGCTCCTCGGCGGGCTGGTCATGGCGGTCTCCGCGATCGGCGTCTACCTCCGCGACCTCAAGGATGTCCTCCAGGTGCTCTTCATGGCCCTGTTTTACGCCACCCCCATTCTCTATACCGAGCGCACGCTCAACGTCGGCGAGGGGCGGGCGGGCCGGATCATCGACGCCATGCTTACCTTCAACCCCGTCAGTTGGCTCGTGCGCCCGTTCCGCGACGCATGCTTTTTCGGCGAGATCCGCTACGCGTGGTCGTGGGCGCTGTTCGCGGTCGTGTCGGTGCTCACGCTCGCATTCGGCTACCGCGTCTTCCGCAAACTCAAGCCGTACTTCGGCAATGCGCTTTGAGCCCGAAGCGCGAGCAGAGCGGATGGCCAGCGACGGCGCCGGCCGGTCTGGCTTGCTCGCGCTTCGGGCCTGGCGGCGTGTGAATCGCATCTTCCACCCGCGGCGCTACCATTCCTGCGAACCTGCCTTCCCATGGCCGGAGAACGGCCGCCGGGCTGAAATCGCACTGATGGACGGAGTGATCGAATGTCCCTCGGAGTCTCCCTGCCTGTGCTTGGCGCTGCGGCGCGACGGGTGTTCGGGGTCGCGCCCCCGCCGCCTCCATCGGGCCGGCGCGTGCAGTCGCTGGCCATTGAGCCGGGGATGATCCGGCACGCCGGGGGGCACTGCTACGACGTCGATCTCCCCGCGGGGATGTTCAGTGCCGCAGCCTCGGGCGATGTCGCCGGGTCGGTGATCGAAGACGGCCGGCTCCTCGGCCCGCCCGGACAGGTGCACGATCTGATCCGCCGCCGCGGCAAGGGCGGCTACAGCCTCTGGGCCGATCCCGGACGCGGCCGCATCACCCTCTTCTTCTCGACCACCGACAACACCGACCCGCGCACCAACGGGCGCGCCTACGGCGTGGTCAACCAGCCCCTCGAGTTCGCCGGCGACTGGAACCACTGGCACCAGCGTTCGTGGAAGAATCACTCGCGCGGGGCATACTACCTGCGGCGCGGCGGGCACGCCATCCCCCCCCCTCTCTACGCCAGCCTCGGCGTCACCGACATCTGCAATCTCAAATGCGGCATCTGCGGCTCGCAGAACATGCTCACGCCCGTGAACCGCCGGCACATGGACATCGGCGTCTTCCGCCGCGTCGCCGACACGATCTTCCCCCTCCTGATTACCGTCGAACTCAACAGCCGCGGCGAGCCGATGATCCACCCGCACTTCACCGAGATGCAGGAGGTCATGCTCGACTACGACATCTTCACGCGCTACCAGACGAACGGCACGCAGTTCGTCGCGCGCAAACTGGCGCTGCTCGCCAAGACGCGCGGCGACGTCTCCATCTCCATCGACGCCACCGGCGACCTCTTCGAGTACGCGCGTGCAGGCGCGAAGTGGGAGCAGGTGGACCAGGGCACGCGCAACCTCATGAAGGTCCGCGATCCACAGCGCCTCGGCGTGGGGCTTTACCCAACGCTGACGGCGAAGACGATCGAGGGCGCGGCGAAACTGATCGACTGGGCCATGGACGTCGGCGTCGATCGCATCGACTTCCACGTCTACGAACCCATCGAGGCCGGCGTCGAGCAGGCGCCAAGCCAGCAGCAACTCGACGACCTCAAGCGCCATGCATCGAAGGCCGACGCGAAGCACCCCATTCAGATTTCGGTGGAGTTCGAGATCGTGAAGGCGGGCGAGTTGCCCCCCGTGGACCGCCCCCCCCAGATGCGCTACGCCAACATCCCGCGGCGCGATGACTCGCCCGCCGGCCATCCGGAGTATGTCTGCATGGCCCCCGTGCAGAACGTCGAGATTGATCTCGATGGATGCGTGTGCGTCTGCTGCCGCACACAGGACCGCCGACTGGGCAACGCGATGAGCGTCGAGGCGTTCGCTGACTGCTGGTTCGGCGCGGAATACGAGGCGATCCGCGCATCCCTGCGGCGCGACAGCGCGACGCCGCCCATCATCGACACCTGCCGCATGTGCGTGAAGCACTACACCGCCGGCACCGGAATCGTGGAGTTCACCGCGTGAACAAGGCGACTTCACCGGCATCGACCCCCGCACACGCCCACGATGAGTCCTCGAATCGTGGGGTGCTCAACGCCCACGATGAGTCCTCGAATCGTGGGGTGAACTCCCCCGACGCGCGCCCCGGCCACCTCTACTTCCTTGCCGCCGGCGCGTGGTACACCTTCATCACGATCGTTCAACTGGCGCGAGGCCGCCTCGATCCGCAGGTCAACGCCGGCGGGATGATCCGCGGCGCCTTCAGCCGCCACGTTCGCGGCCGCCTTGACGTCATTCACAGCGAATCCGGGCACTGCTTCACCAGCCGTGTGCCGAAGGGGCTTCTCTCCGACGCCGAAGCCGTCTCGCGCCTTGTGCTGTTTGAAGACGGCGTGCCCATCGGCCCGGCTCACTGCAGCCACTTCGATATCCGCACCCACGGGGGCGGGCGCTACTCGCATTGGACCGGCTGGCTCTACTTCTCCACTCCCGACAACTCCGACCCGCGCACCAACGGGCGGGTGTACACCTACCGCGACTGAACAGGGCGAACAACAGGATGGCCGCAAGAACGCACGGAAATCAAGAGAGACCCTCAACGGGTCAGTTCTGCGGCTCCTGAGCCATTCTGCGGCAATGCCCTTGTCTCCTGACTTGACTGATTGACTCGACGCGGCCGAAAGCGAATCGATGTGTGGAATTGCGGGAATCGTCGATCTGAACGGGCGCCTGGGCCCGCAGCGGCTGCGCGGGATCGCCGCGGCGATGAGCGCCACGATGTCGCATCGGGGGCCTGATGACTGCGGCGTCTGGGTGGACCCCACCGGCCAATGCGCCCTGGCGCAGCGGCGCCTGTCCATCGTCGATCTCTCGCCCCTCGGCCGGCAGCCGATGGTGGATGATTCGGGTGAAGTCGGACTGACTTTCAACGGGGAGATCTACAACTATCTCGATCTCCGCCGGCGGCTCGAGTCGCAGGGCCATCGCTTCAGGAGTCGCTGCGACGCCGAAGTGCTGCTGCATCTCATGGCTGAGCAGCACGCGGATCGGCTCGATGCGCTGCGCGGCATGTACGCCTTCGCCGTGTGGAACGCGCGCGAACGGTCGCTGCTTCTCGCGCGCGACCCCTTCGGCAAGAAGCCGCTCTATCTCGCTCGCGGCCGGGGATGGTTCGCCTTCGCCTCCGAGTTGCGAGCCCTTGAAGTCATCGAAGACCTCGATCGCACGATCAGCCGCGAGGCGCTGGCGGACTACCTGCTGCTGCAGTACGTCCACGCGCCGCGGTCGATCTATCAGGGCGTCGAGAAACTCGAGCCGGGGTGCTGGCTCACGCTTGACGGCAACGGCGGCGAGCAGCGCGGCCGGCACTTCGCATGGCGGGCCGGCGACGCCGAGGCGGAAGTTGAACTTGCCGAAGCCTATGAAGGACGCGTGGAGCAACTCGATGCGCTGCTCACACAGGCCGTTCAGCGCCGGCTCATTTCTGATGTCCCCCTCGGCGCGTTTCTTTCAGGCGGGATTGACTCGGCCCTCGTCGTGAGCCGAATGAGGCGCCTGGGCACACACACGAAGACCTACTCGGTGGGCTTTGCCGATTCGCCTGAGTCCGAGCACGTGCAGGCGCGGGAGATCGCGGCGCATCTTGGATGTGAGCACCATGACATCGTGCTGCGCCCCGATGCGATCGACCTCGCGCCGCTGATCGCGCGCAGCCTGGACGAGCCGAATGGCGACTCGAGTTGCCTGCCGACGTATCTCTTGTCCGAGTTCACGAGGCGTCATGTAACCGTCGCGCTCTCCGGCGACGGGGGTGATGAGATGTTCGGCGGCTACGGCCGGTACTTCGACACGCTCAGCGATGTCGAGGCCGACGCGGGCGCGATCGCCTCATCCCTCTACCTCGGCCCCCGCCTCACCATCTTTCAGCCGTCCGACATCATGCGATTCCTCGGCGAAATTCCCCCCGCGACGCATGCGAACACCATGAAGTGGTCGCGGATGCTCGACCGCAGCGATCGGCCGCTCATGCACAGCATGCGCAGCGTCGATGTGCAGAGTTATCTTCCGGGCGCCGTGCTCGCCAAGGTGGACCGGATGTCCATGCAGCACTCGCTCGAGGTGCGCTGCCCGCTGCTCGATTATGACGTGGCTCGCTTCGCGGCGGCGCTGAGCGCCGATGATCTCGTCACGCGCGGCCGAAGTGAGAACGGCCGGCCGGCTTTGGCAGGCAAGCGGATTCTCAAGACGCTTCTCGAACGCGAACTGCCGCGAGAGTGGGTGCATCGGCGCAAGCGCGGCTTCGGCCTGCCGGCGAACTTCTGGAATGGCCCGGCGCTGCGGTCATTCGCCCACGACCTTCTCGCCGGTCCCGACACGCGACTGGCGGAGTGTCTCGATCACGGGCAACTGAAGAACTGGCTCATCGAGCAGGAAAGCCCCCAGTGCTTTTCAATCTACCGCCTCTGGCCGCTGCTCATCCTCGAACTCTGGCTGCGCGAAGCAGGGGTGCGGCGGCCGTCCTCTCGTCGGCAAGGCTCGACCTCGATAGGAGTCGAACCCCTCGCAAACAAGTGCGCGGTGCGGTAGTGGGCGACGGAGGTCGTGTTGACTCGCCTGGCCCCGATACCTTTGATTCAGCAGGGACAAGCGGACACCACCGCAGGGGAAACCATATGCCTGCCGGCCCGGAGAGCGGTGCAGCGGCCCGCAGCGTCATCGACCGGGCGGAATCGATCGTCGCCCGCTGGCCGGGGGGCTGCGGGCGGTCGCTGTGGCAGCGCCTCACCGTCATCCAGGACGAGCCCGCCGACCTCGCGCTGGGGCTGTGGTTCGCCTGCGCGGGCTGTCAGGTGCAGGTCTGCTGCCCCGATGAGCAGCCCTGGCGACCGGAGCGGGACGACGCTCTCATGCCCGCCCTCCGCCAGGCAATCCTCGGGGGTGAACCGCGGTTGATCAGCTACCCGCTCGACGGCATCGCGCCGGACAACTTCCGCCGCCGCTGGGGCTATACCTACGAGCAATGCGGCGATGAAGATCTGCCGCGCCTCATCGAAGGCCCCGTCGAAATCGTCGTGATCGACGGCATCAAGCGCCTCGCGCGCAATGCCGACGCCCTGCTCAGGCTGATTCACGATCGCACGCAATGGAGTTCGTCGATCGAAATCATCCCTCGTGATGGCGATGAGAACGTCGAGGCGGTCATCGAAGAGGTGCGCCGGCGGGCGATTGCGATCGGCTTCGGCGTGCGGCCGATGGCCGAGTGCGCGGAATCGGCGGGCGAGGCGAACGGCCTGAGCCTGGTGCGTCTGAGCGCCCCGATGTCGGATCACCCCGTGCCGGGCCACGCCGCAATCATGGCTCATTGCGGCGCACGGCTGGACATCGCAGCCTCGCTGGCCAGGGGACGCCGAGTCCTCGACGCGGGCGGCTGGGCGGGCCTGGGCGCCCGGCGCTTTCTCGATGCCGGCGCAGCGCATGTCGTCAACCTTGACGTCTCGGCCGAAGCGATCTGCCTCGGGCGCGAACAGTTCAAAGGCGACGATCGCGCCGAGTTCATCGAGTGGGACCTGAATCGCACGCCCCTGCCCTTCGAGGACGGCGCATTCGACCTCGTCATCTGCCTCGAGACGCTCGAACACATCACGGCCCAGCGCGAGGCGATCGCGGAGTTCGACCGCGTGCTCGCGCCGGGCGGCACGCTTCTTGTGTCGGTGCCCGACCGCGAGTGCGAGACGGTGTGGGAGAGAATCAACCAGCACGGCAACGCGTTCCACCTGTACGTGCCCGCCCGCGAGGAACTCGCCTCGTGGTTGAGCGGCTTCGAATCCTTGCGCTGGCTCCGGCAGACAGACGTCACCGGCTCATTCGTGTTCGAGGAAGATCGTGCGGGTGAAGTGCACGGCGGGCGCTTTGACGTGCAGGAGCCGTGGTCGGCGAGCGATTCGAGGCCGCAGGTGGTGATGGCGCTGTGCGCCAAGGCGCGAGCCGCGGGAGGGACGGCGCGCCGCGGGTCCGCGCGCCGGGCTGCTCCGTTGACCTCGAGACTTCGCCTCTACTCGAGCCGCACCGACGAGGTGATGGATCTGCGAAGCGCCGAAGCGGCAGCGCTGGTGCGCGTCCGCCGGGAGCGATTCGAGTCGTGGTGCCGCGCCAATCTGCTTGAAGCCCAGTTGCGCGACCTGACGGCGGGACTGGCCTCGGCGCGAAACGAGGTCGAGCAATGGCGCGGCCGGGCGAACCGCGATGAGCAGCTCGCTTCCCTCCGCCAGAGAATCGACCAGACGCATTCGGCCATCGAGTCGATCACGGCCGAACTCGCCGCGGCCCGCGCCCAGCGCGAGCAGGAGGCTCAGCGTTGGCTCAAGGAAGTCAACCATCACACCAACGTCATCAACGAAGCGATGAGGCAGCGGGGCGCCGCGGCCGATGAACTCCGGGCCGCCCATCGCAGCCTTGCCGAACAGCAGGTGCTTGCCGCAAGGCATGCCGAGTCCGTCGCCGCCGCGCAGGCCACCATCGTCGAGATGCGCGCGGAGAATGACCGCCTCCGGCAGCGCCTCGATGCGGCGACCGCTCAGGTGCAGGCCGAGCGGCAGCACCGAGATCGGACTCACGCCGAACTCATGGCCCAGATCAACCGCCTGTCGGCGCGGCTCGACGACGATCGGCGCAAACTCCTCCAGCGGATCGAATCGCTGCTGGAGCAATCGCTTGAACAGGTCGATCGGCGCTGCCTGACGGTCGAGGGAAAGGTCTACGATCTGGAAGATGATCTGGATCGACCGGCCGTGAATCCTCACCGCAACGGGAGCGCCGACGCGTGACGCCCGCCGTAACCAACGCACGCCCTGAAGACCACTGGGCCGAAAGCATCCCAGTCGCGCCTTCGCCCAACCGCGAGGCTGACCTCGATGCGCTCGCCCTGGCCGTGCGTCACTGGCACGAGGAGGGCGGCGTGGCAGTGCATCGCGGCACGCTCGCGCCCGGCCCTTGGCTCGATCTCCTCAATGCGCTGCTGTTCGCGCAGGCGGCCGTGAGCGGCGTGCGGCCCGTCGGCCACGGCGCCGCTCTCTGGCTGCTCGACGTCGCCGACGGCCTGCCGAGGCTCGCTCGCCTGCCGTCGCTGCCGCAGGCAGACGCGACGGCGCTGATCCCGACGTCGCGCGCCAATGTGTCAATCAAGGCGATGATGTGGCTTCGCCGTGCCGGCGTGAAGCGGCTGTGGATGCTGGAGGATCGGGGCTGGACCTGCGCTGATCCCTCGACCATTCTTGCCGACCTGCTCGTGACACGAAGGATCAAGCCACTGCTGCGCCGCCTCTGTCCCGGCCTGCCCATCGACAGCGCCGCGGTCGCCGACGGGCTGGGCGCGTGGATGCGCCGCGACCGGCATGAGCAGGACGGCAAGGACAGCGCACCGAGCCCCGGCGAGGGTCTCGTTCACGCAACGATCGGGCGCAGCGCGGACGAGGCGGAGTCGGCGTGGAGGCGTTTCATCGAGGCGGACAACAAGTCGCTCGCCTCGCGTGCGCCCCGACCGGACCGCCCGCTGTGCATTGTCCAATACACCGGCTGCCTCTACAGCGGCGGGGCCGAGCGCCAACTGTGCAACACCGCCATCGGCCTCCACCAGCGAGGCCACCGCTGTATCGTCCGCACGCAGCACGACCTTTCCGGGCAGCACGCGCACTACCTTCCCCTGCTCGCTGAAGCGGGCGTCGAGGCCCGGCGCGCCGGCCGCGGACTGCATCTGACGCGTGAATCGCTTTCCCGCGTGCGGTGGGATCTTGTCGCCGCGGCGCCCGAGGCGATCCGCTCTTACGTCGCGGCGCTGGCCCTGGAGCTCGCGGTCGAGGCGCCCGATGTCCTGCACGCCTGGCTGGATCATCCGAACGTGATCGCGGGCCTGGCGGGGATTGCCGCCGGAGTGCCGTGCGTCGTGCTGAGCACGCGCAACTACAACCCGACGCACTTTCCGCGCTTCTACGCGCCGTTCGTGGACTGGTATCGAGTGATCGCACCGAGCCGGCGGTTGCAGTGGCTGGCCAATTCGCATCGCGGCGCGGCAAGTTACGCCGAGTACCTCGGCGTTGAGGAGTCGCGCTTCCACATCGTCTTCAACGGCCTGTTCCGCGATCACTTCGACCGGCCGGCCGCTGCGCAGCGCCGGGCCGCACGCGAACGACTCGGCCTGCCGGCGGGCGCGCCGGTCGTCGCCGTGGTCAGCCGCCTCGACGAGGAGAAACAGCCGGAACTCATGCTCAAGGTCGTCACCCTCCTTCGCGAGCGCCTGCCGGGCGTGCGCGTCGTGGTGGCGGGCAGCGGCCCGCTCGAGGCTCGCGTGCGCGAGATCATCGCACGGCGTCATCTGGAACAGGTCATAACTCTGCTGGGGCGCGTCAGCGACGTCGTCGAGATCATGAGCGCCGCCGACGTCCTCCTGCTCACGAGCCGCTACGAAGGCTGCCCGAACGTGGCGCTCGAAGCGCAGCACATCGGCCTGCCGGTCGTCGCCACGGACGCGGGAGGGACGCGCGACGCGGTGCGCCATGGCGTCACCGGGTTCGTGTGCGGGGTGAACGATGCGGCCGGACTCGTCGTCGGCCTTGAGCGCCTCCTGCGCGACCCGAGCCGGCGCGAGCGCATGGGGCGCGCCGCCCAGGCGTTTGTCGATGCCTGCTTCGACCTCGACCAGATGGTCGATCTGACGTGGCGGATCTACAACCATGCGCTTGACGGAGAATCCGGCGGCGCGCGCATCGAGACTCCCCGGGCCCGCTTCGCCGACGCCGGCGATGCGACCGCGACCGAACAGTCAGTCGAGCCGGAGGCCGCGCCGCTCGTGCAGACCAAGCGCCCCGAGGCCGTGCGAACCTGACACCGGGAGTGACTGATGACGCAAGCCGCCGCCCGCATTCCCTCCCGCGCCCTCGCCGTCGAAGCGCCCATCGATGATTCGACAATGCGCGAAGTGCGCTTCGCGCTCGACAACGGCTGCGAGTACGCCAAGTCGATCGCGACTCGCCTCTCGCGGCGGATGCAGCCCTTTCCCGATCTCTCAGCCGTGCGCCTGGCGGAACTCGGCACGCCTGACCGCTTCAGCCCCCTGCTGGTCTGCCGCGCCTTCGGCGCGCGCGTCGCGGCGGTCCACACGCACTTTGTGCGCTGGGATGCCGGCACACATGCGTTCCTCCGGGCGCTGGGCCGGGTCGGCGCCGAGGAGTATCCGGGCGCCGACTGGTCGTGGATTGACTCCACGCTCGAAGCCGGATCGTACGGCGAGGGGGTGATCGAGTTCATCGAGGCCCCCTGCCTCGCGGGGCCTCTGCCGATCGAGGATGATTCGTTCGACGCCCTCGTCACCAACGCGGTGCTCAACCAGGTCGATCTCCGCGGCTTGCTTTCGGAGTTGTACCGCATCACGCGGCCCGACGGGTTCGGCATTCACCAGGTCGACTTCCGTGATGGCCGCGACTACAGCCGGCCGCTCGAGTTCCTCACCCTGACCGATGAGCAGGTGGAGCAGCAGCGCGCGGCGGGCCGATGGTCTCCGGGTCACCGCCTCAGGCCGGCCGAGATGCTCCGCGCGTTCCAGGGCGCCGGATTCCGCGTGGAACACTTCGGCCCGAACATGCTTGCGGACGACGACTGCCTCGCCGCGGTCCGTCCGCGCCTTGCCCCCCGCTTCGCGGTGATGACCGACGAGGAACTGCGCCCCATCAGCGGCCGCTTCTACCTCCGCGCCATCACCGATGCGCAGGTCCGCGAAGACGTCGAGTACGCGATCCGAGTGGCGGAGGAGTACGCCGCGCTCATCTGCGGCGAAATGAGTCGCGACGCGGAGAGTGTCCTCCCACTCAGCGGACTGCGCGTGCTGGAACTCGGCCCCGGCCGGCACTTCGGCACGCCGCTGGTGATGCAGGGTCTGGGCGCGAGCGTCGCAGTCCTCGACAAGTACCTCGCCGATTGGGACGTCGGCTATCACCCCCGCTTCTACCGCCTCCTGCGCGACATGCTTGCGCAGCGCCGGCCTCACAACGACTGGTCGGGGATTGACCGCATCCTCGACGCCGCAGCCCATCTGCCGGACGTGATCGCGCAGGACCGCACTGACCTTGCCGAGCCGCCCAGCGGGTTCGCCGATGCGTCCTTTGACGTGATCGTTTCCAACGCGGTGCTCGAGCACGTCGGCGACGTGCCGAAGACCGCGGCGGAGATGGCCCGGCTCACGGCGGCCGGCGGCATCAACCTCCACCAGGTCGACTTCCGCGACCACCGCGACTTCGCCCGCCCCCTCGACTTTCTCACGATGCCCGACGAGGCGTACCGGCGCCTCTTCGACGAGATGATGAACGGCAACGGCAATCGGGTCCGCCCGGAGGAGATGGGCGACGAGTTCCGCTGCGCGGGATTCGCGGTCGGGCGCTTTGCCGCCAACATCCGCGCCTCGGCCGAGCACGTCGCCGAGGTCCGGCCGCGCCTGCGCCCGCAGTTCGCCCGCCTCAGCGACGATGAATTGTCGGTGGTGAGCGGGCGCTTCTACCTGCGACGTCTCGCGCTCGAGGCCGTCTCTCTCGCCCCGGCAGGCCGCAACAAGAAGTTCGCCGACACCGATCTCGCCGAAGACCGATGGGCCGTCGAGGGCGCGATGGACGAGCACGTCCGCTACGCGATCATCAACGGGGTGTTCTACGTTTCCGCGATCGCGCATCGCTTCGGCCGCCCGCCTCTCGCGGGCGCCGGCGACGGAGCGGTATCGGAGTACGGCATTCTCGCAGACCTGTCCGGTCTCTCCGTTCTCGAACTCGGGCCGGGCCCGAACTTCGGAGCGGTGCTCATTGCGCACGCATGCGGCGCGCGCGTCTCAGTCCTGGACAAGTACCTGGCGTCGTGGGATCCTCGCTATCACCCGCTTTACTACCGCGCCCTGCTGAGGGCATGCCGCCGCCACTTCCCTTATGCCGACTGGCGCGGACTGCGGCAGGTCATTGACGCCGGGGAGCATGCCGGCCCGGTCGTCGCCGCCGCCTCGGGCGACCTCGCGCAGCCGCCCAGCCCTTACGCGGACGCCTCTTTTGACGCCGTCGTTTCCAACGCCGTGGTCGAGCACATCGGCGACACGGCCGCGATGTCGCGCGAACTCGCCCGCCTCACGCGCGCCGGCGGCATCGGCATCCACCAGGTGGATTTTCGCGACCACGAGCACCAGGAGTCGCCGCTCGATTTCCTCACGGTCCCCGACGGCGAGTTCATCCCCCGGTTCGTCAAGTCGAACAACAGCCAGGGCAATCGAGTCCGCGCCCACGAACTCGCCGGCGATCTTGAATCAGCGGGATTCTCAATCGAGATGACCGAGCCGAATCTCTTTGCCGACGAAGTGCACCTGAAGGAAATCAGGCCGCGCCTCCAGCCCCGCTTTGCATCGATGAGCGACGAGCAGTTGCGCGTCGTCAGCGCGCGCTTCTATGTGCGCCGCGAGGAGAGCGCCGGAGATGACGATGAGCAGCCCATCGCCCGCGCATTCACGCAGCGCCGCGCTGACCTGGTCGATCCCGCCGACCACGTCAACGACCAGGTCGGCTACTGCCTGCGAAACGCGATCGATTACGCTTACGAGATCGCCTCTCACTTCGGCCGTTTGCGCGGCCCGAGACCGGATTTCGAGAAGGTCCGCGTCATCAGGGACCTTCCCGACCTCACGGGCCTGCACGTCCTCGAACTCGGACCGGGGCGCAACTTCGGGGCCATGCTGATCTGCGCCGCACTCGGGGCCCGGATCGCCGTGCTGGACAAGTACCTTGCGCCGTGGGACGAATCCTATCACGCGGGCTTCTACCGCCGCCTGCGCGACGTCGTGCGCCAGCGCCTTCCGGCGGCCGACCGCTCGCCCCTTGATGCGGTGATCAAGGCCGCAGCCCACCCGTCTGAGGTGATTCCGCAGTACGCCGGCGACCTCGGCTCACCCTCGTCGGGGCCGGCGGGCGTGTCCTTCGATGCGATCGTCTCCAACGCCGTGCTTGAGCACGTCGGCGACGCCGCCTGCGCGTCGCTTGAACTGGCGCGGCTGACGAAGGCGGGCGGACTGGGCCTGCACCAGATCGACTACCGCGACCACGACGACTTCGCCCGACCCTACGGCTTCCTGCGCCACGGCGACGCCCGCTACCGCCGCCTCTTCCTTCAGACGCGCAACGAGAACGGCAACCGCGTGCGGCCGCACGAGTGGGCCGTCGAGTTCGGTCGTGCCGGCTTCGAGGTGATGCGCCACGAGGCCAACCTCTTTGCCGATCCGCGCCAACTGGCCGAAGCTCGCCCCGGCCTCGCACCGCGCTTCGCCCGCATGACCGACGAGCAACTTCTCACGCTCAGCGGCCGCTTCGTCCTCCGCCGGACGAACCGTCCCGCGCCGCGGCCCGCCCGGGCGCGCAACATCTGGCGCAGGCTCATCGACCGTATCATTGAAGGAAAATAGGCTCCTGCGCCTGCCTGCCCATGACCGACGTGCTCACACGATCTTCGCCTCCCGTTGAAGTCCACGTCGGCGCTTCAGGGCAGCCTGCATTCGCGGACGAAGCCGGGTCGGTGCGCGCCGGCGGCATTTCCCCCGACCCTCCGCCGTCAAGCGAATCACCGCCTCGTCCCGCGATCGTCGTGAGCGGCCTCTCCAAACTCTACAGGATCTACTCCAGTCCCTCGCAGATTCTCAAGGAACTGATCGTCCGCCGCCCGCTCTACCAGCCTCACTGGGCGCTGCGCGACGTTTCGTTTTCGGTAAAGCGCGGGGAGATCGTCGGCGTCGTCGGCGCCAACGGCGCGGGCAAGAGCACCCTGCTGCGCATCCTCGCCGGCACGCTCGATCACACCGGCGGTTCATTCCGCATCGAGGGCGACCTCCGCGCCATCCTCCAACTCGGCACAGGTTTTCACGAGGAATACAGCGGCCGCGAGAACATCTTCATGGGCGGCTACTGCCTCGGATACTCCAGGGCTGAGATCGAGGAGTCCATCGACTGGATCATCGATTTCTCCGGCCTGGGCCACGTCATCGACCAGCCCTTCCGCACCTACAGCAGCGGGATGAAGTCGCGTCTCACCTTTGCCGTCACCTTCTGTCGCCGGCCTGACATTCTCATCGTCGATGAAGCGCTGGCGACGGGCGACCTCGCCTTTCAGCAGAAGTGCACGAACCACATTCTCGACCTGTGTACGGGCGGGGCGACGGCCCTTGTCGTCTCCCACAGCATGTTCTTCATCGAGACGCTCTGCTCGCGATCGCTCTACCTGCGCCGCGGCGAACTCGCGGCCGACGGCCCGAGCCGCGAGATCACGCAGATGTATGAGAGGGAACTCCTCGCGGAGTTTGCACAGACGACGGCGCGGCGCGGCGCGGGGGTGGCGGGGGCGTTGGGTGATTCGGGGGCGAGCCGCGGTGGGGACGCCGCGGCTCGCGGCGCGCCGCCCGTTGATGAGGATGACCCCTCGATCCCCCCACCGCCACAGGAAATCCAGGCGCTGCTTGACGATCCCGAAGACCGATGCCCGCCGATTCTTCATCTCAATCTCGTCCGCCTCGTCTCCGTGCGAATCCTCGATGCGAGCGGCGCGCCGCGCGATCGCTTCCACACCGGCGAGCCCGTGACGGTCGAGATCACCGTGGACAGCAGCGTGCGCAAAGACAACGTCGCCGTCGGCGTGCAGATCTTCAACGAAGCGGACGTTCACGTGCTCACTTCGACGAACCTCACACAACTCGACGAGACGGGGAGACCCTCGCCGCAGCGTCTCAACCTCCGGCGCGGCCGGCAGGTCTTCCGCGTCGAGTTCCCGAGGCTGTTCCTGTGCGACGGCAAGTATCATGTTGGAGTGGGCATCGCCCCCAAGGCGCGGCACTTCACTCCGGCCGATCAGTTGCTGCGCCGGTGGCGGGTCGCGACATTGGGCTTCTACCGTGATGACCTTCCCTTCAAGCAGATCTATGACCCGCCGTCGCGGTGGAGCAAGGCGGCGCATGAGTGCCCCCGTACCGCCTGAACGGGGACCCTCGCGCGCGATGAAGGGGAGTCGCTGATGGGCCTGGCGCTGCCGATCGTCCGCTGGCTCATCGAGCGGCACCGTCCCCGCGCGCCGGGGAGGTCGGTGCTCACGCTGGGCGTGCAGGACATCGGCGCCACAGAAACGGAGGTCCGTGACCTGCTCGACGGACGGCCCGTCGCTGCGCCGATCCAGGCGCTCGCGCCGGGCACCGGCGTTGCCGCCGATCGCTTCTTCTCTCTCCTGGGCTTTCGGGAGTATCACGCGCTCGACCTGTTCGGCGGCGAAGGCGCCTCGATCATCCACGACCTCTCGCAGCCTCCGCCGCAGCCGTGGCGCGGCCGCTTCGATCTGATTATCGACGGCGGAACGCTCGAGCACATTTTCGACATTCCCGCGGCCCTTCGCGGCATCGTCGCGATGCTCCGAACCGGCGGGACCGTCCTGCATGTCTCACCCGTCGCCGGCTGGGAGAACCACGGCTTCTACTCCCTGCAGCCCCGCGTGCTCGACCAGTTCTATCGCGCCAACGGCTTCGAGATCGATGGAGGCTGGCTGGCCCGCCTGCCCCGCACCGGCTCGATGCGCCTTGGTGAAATCGAAGCGATCGTCGGACTCGAAGCGCCCTTCCAGACAGACTCGCTGCGCGAGTACACGCTGCTTCTTTTCGCGGCGCGCAAACGCGAAGAAGTCTTGATCATTACGACTCCCATCGACACGCACCAGTCCGAGGCGGCGCGCACGGCGGCGAGGTTGCGCGACGACCTGCTCTACTGGCCGCGCGAGGAGGAGTTCAACCGCATCTGCGCCGAGGGCGAAGCGCTCTGCGGCCCCGGGCCGCGCGACCGCTACTACACCATCAAGGAGTGCCTGCTCTCGCTGGGCCGGCTCGACGGCGACACGGCCGAGTGCGGCGTCTACCGCGGCCTCGGCTCGTGGATCATCCGCCGCTACGCCGAGATGCTGCCGCGCCACGCCGCCTACGCCCACCACCTCTTCGACTCCTTCGAGGGCCTCTCGACGCCGACGCCCGCCGACCGTCCCGAGCCGGGAGTGAGACCATGGCGGCCGGGCGACATGAGATGGGGAATTGAAGATGTGCAGGCCGCCCTGGCGCGCTGGAGCGACCTGGCGTTTCATCAAGGCTGGATCCCTGCGTGCTTCGAGGCGGCGTGCGAGGCGCGCTTCGCTTTCGTCCACATCGATGTGGACCTCCACGAACCGACTCGCGCGGCGCTTGCGTTCTTCTACCCTCGCCTCGCTCCCGGCGGGATCATCATCATCGATGATGACGGGTTTCTGACGTGCCCGGGCGCGCGACAAGCGGTGGATGAGTTCGCCGCCGGCAGCGGTGTGCGGCCGATCCGACTCACCACCGGCCAGGCGGTGCTTCTGAGGCGCTGAATGTGAGCAGGCGGAAGCCCGAAGGCGCCTCACCCTTCGCGCGGCAGCACCTTGACGTTCCGCCGGCCCTGCCCGTCGCGGCGGGGCAGGAGTCCATTGGTTCGCCCCGCGAACAGCCCTGCAACGCGGTTCACCAGCCCCAGCACCAGCAGCACGATGAACGCCGCCGCAAAGGCGACGGCCACGAGAACCAGGATCGGCAGGAGGATGATGAGGGCGAAGGTCAACGCCGCAGCCCGAACAACCCAGTTCGGCTGGGCGGCGATACGGGCGCGGACCTCGTTGAGGCGCTGGGCATTCACGGATCGGAAATCGACCGGCATCGCGAGATGATAGGGATTGCGGCGTGCTTCCATGTCACGGCGTCCGGCCCCAACGCCGCGTCGCTTCTCGATGACGAGTCGTGGATAACCTGTTATTGCCTTGACAAGACGATCGAGTCCAGCCATAGTATTACAGTTGGGACTTCATCCAAGATATGGTGGTGTCCGTTGGATCTGATTCCCGGTGCTGTGCCTGACCCACGATCCTGACAATGACCGAACAACCCAAGCCGCGATTCGTTCACCTCCACCTCCACACCGAGTACAGCCTGCTCGATGGGGGCAACCGCATCCCGGCCCTGGTCCGGTACGTCCGGAACCTGGGGATGGACGCGGTGGCGATGACGGATCACGGCAACGTTTTCGGGGCCGTTGAGTTCTACACCCTCGCGAAAGAGGCCGGCGTCAAGCCGATCCTCGGCATCGAGGCATACGTCGCCCCCGGCGAGCGCGGCGACCGGCAGTACACCGGCGTAGCGGACGGCGGCTTTCACCTCGTGCTCCTCGCCGAGAACGACCAGGGATGGCGGAACATCCTCAAACTCACCAGCGACTCCTACCGCAACGGCTTCTATTTCAAGCCGCGCATGGACAAGAGCACGCTGGCGCAGTGGTCCGACGGGCTGATTGCCATCAACGGGCACCTCGGTTCGAGCATTGCGCACCACCTGCTCAAGTTCGTTCAGAATCCGGATGCGGCGTCTCACTGGGATGCGGCGGTTGAAGAGGCGAAGTGGCACGCAGAGACCTTCGGGCGCAACGAGAAGGGCGAGCCTCGCTTCTATGTCGAAGTGCAGCGCAACGGTGTGGCGGAGCAGGAGGCGATCAACCCGCATCTGATCCGCCTGGCGCGTCTGCTCGACCTTCCGCTCGTGTGCGACAACGACGCCCACTTCATGCGCGAGCAGGACTACGACGCCCACGACACGCTCTGCTGCATCTCGATGAGCAAGGCGAAGACGGAGACGAACCGCCTTCGTTATCCGAAGGAAGTCTACGTCAAGAGTCCGGAGGAGATGGCGGAACTCTTCGCCGACCTGCCCGCGGCAATCGAGAACACGATCCACATTGCGCAGCGCTGCAATGTTGACCTGCCGACGGGACGGAACCATGCGCCCGTTGTCAAGCCTGTCATCCCCGCCCGCCGCATTGAGTACGCCGGCGGCGATCGGACGAAGTGGTACACGGAGTTCTGCGCGCTGTACAACCTCGAACCCTTCGACGCCACGCGCGACCACGAAACGCCCGAGGAACTCAAGCAGCGCTGCGATCGCGCCCTGCGCGAACTGAGCGAGGCGGGGCTGATCTGGCGCTACGGCATCGACGGTGTGACCGACGAGATCCGCGACCGGCTTGACCGCGAACTGCGCATCCTCGCCGACAAGTCGATCTCCGCCTACTTCCTGATCGTGTGGGACTTCGTGAACTGGGCGCGTCAGCGGGGCATTCCCGCGGCCGCGCGCGGGTCGGGCGTGGGCACGATGGCCGGCTACGTTCTCGGCCTCTCCAACGCCTGCCCGGTCCGCTACGGCCTGCTCTTTGAGCGATTCACCGACCCGGACCGCAGCGAATACCCCGACATCGACATCGACATCTGCCAGGACGGCCGCGGCGCCGTTATCGAATACGTGCGGCAGAAGTACGGGCACGTGGCGCAGATCATCACCTTCGGCACGCTCAAGGCCCGCGCGGCGATCAAGGACGTCGGCCGCGTCCTCGGCCTCACGCCCGGCGAGACTCAGCGCCTCGCCAACATGGTGCCCGACGGACTCAACGTGTCGATCGACGAGGCGCTCGAGAAGGAGCCGGACCTGCGCAAGGAGTATGACTCGCGCGAGGAGATCCGCACGCTCATCGACACGGCCCGGGCGCTGGAGGGTCAGGTGCGGCATGCGGGGGTCCATGCCGCGGGCGTCGTCATCGCCACGCAGCCTCTTGACAACATCATCCCCCTCTGCCGCCCCACCGGCGCCAAGGCACATGAGGGCGAAGCGCTCACACAGTGGGACGGGCCGACGGTCGAGAAGTTCGGTCTTCTGAAGATGGACTTCCTCGGCCTGCGCACCCTCTCGATCATCGAGCGGGCGAAGCAACTCATCCGCGCGTCGCTCAGCGAGGAAACGATCCGCGCGGCGCTGGGCGTTGAAGATCTCAGCCGCGACCCGCTCGATCTGGATCACCTCGAGTTCGACGATCCGCGCGTGTTCGAGTTGTTTCAGCGCGGCGACACGGCGGGCGTATTCCAGTTCGAGTCGGGCGGGATGCGCAAACTGCTGATGGAGATGAAGCCGGACCGCCTGGAAGACCTCATCGCCGCCAACGCACTCTATCGTCCCGGCCCCATGGATCTCATCCCCCACTACAACCGCCGAAAGCACGGGCAGGAGGAAGTGCCGAAAGTTCACGCCATCGTCGATCGTTTCACAGCCGAAACGTATGGCGTGATGGTCTACCAGGAGCAGGTCATGCAGATCTGCCACGAACTGGGAGGCATCCCGCTTCGTGCCGCGTACACGCTCATCAAGGCCATTTCCAAGAAGAAGGAGAGCGTGATCAACGCGCAGCGCCCAGTCTTCATCGAAGGCGCCGCGGCGAAGGGGCTTGATCGGCGCAAGGCTGAGGAACTCTTCGACCTCATCCTCAAATTTGCAGGCTACGGCTTCAACAAGAGCCACTCGACGGGCTACGCCATTGTCGCCTACCAGACGGCGTACCTCAAGACCTACTTTCCCAACCAGTACATGGCTGCGGTGCTCACCTACGAGTCGCAGGCGCAGAAGGTCTCGGACTGGATCGCGTATCTGGAGGACTGCCGCCGCGCCGTGTTTCCCGACGGGCACGCCGGCCTGGACGTCAAGCCGCCGGACATCAATCTCTCGGCTGCGGACTTCTCCGTGGTCTTCGATCCCGATGAGCCGCACGATCAGAATCACGGTCATGTGCGTTTCGGCCTGCGGGCCCTCAAAGGGGCCGGCGACAAGGCGATCTCGGCCGTGGTGGAGGAGCGGCGCAGGGGCGGCCCGTTCCGTTCGCTCTTTGACTTCTGCGAGCGCGTGCCGCCGGCGATCGTGAACAAGGCGACGATCGAAGCGCTCATCAAGGCGGGGGCGTTTGACTCGGTGCATGGCATGGCGCAGCGCGCGGCGATGGTGGAGGCGATCGACGCGGCGGTGCGGGCCGGGCAGGCGATTGCGGCCGACCGCGCCTCGGGACAAGGCTCGCTCTTCGGGGCTGCGGAGGAGACGCCCAGCGGCGCCGCGCCCGCCGCCGCCGAGACACCCCTGCCGCGCGCCGCCCCGTGGGATCTGCAGCAGGCGCTGATGAACGAGAAGGAAGTGCTGGGCTTCTTCGTCTCCAGTCATCCCCTCGAACGCTATCGCCGACAGATCGAGACTTTCGGCTCGCATACGACCATTGAGGCGGCCGAATTGGACCATGACCAGCCCGTCGTCATCGGCGGCATGCTCACGCGCGTGCGCCCGCTCCTCGTCCGCAACGGGCGCAGCGCCGGACAGAAGATGGCGATGATCACGATCGAGGATCTGCACGGGCAGATCGACGGCGTGCTCTTCGCCGATACCTACGCCCAGTACGGCGAGGCGCTCACGGACCACGCGATGATCTTCGTCGTCGGGCAGGTGGACAAATCGCGCGGGGCTGCCGGCATCAAGGTTGATCGCGTTCTCCCCATCGCCCGGGCCGCGTCCGAACTGGCCGGTTCCATCGAGATTCACCTCGACGAGAGCGATGAAGCGGAGGCGACGCTGGCGCTGCTCAACGGCGAACTCCAGCGCCAGGCGAGGCTCAACGGCTCCGCCGGCCGGCCCGTGCCCGTGCGCCTGCACCTCTATGCCCGGAGCAGGCACATCATCCTTGAGCCGGGCCGTCTGCGTGTCACGGCCAGTGAATCGCTGCTGGGCTTTCTGCGCGAGACGATCGGCGAGGGAGCGTGCACGGTAACGTCCTGCGGCATCCCGAAACTCCCCCACCGCGAGCGTCGCTGGGCGGCGTCGAGGGAATGACCGGGGTTCTCCCTCACCTCGACTCCGATGCCGATGTTCGTCATAGAATGAACCGGTGAAGAACAGCAGCCCAACCCGCGCGCGCATCTACCTCGACAACTCCGCCACCAGCCACCCCAAGCCGGCCGAAGTCTACCAGGCGATGATGCGCTTCGCGACGGAGGTGGACGCCTCGGCCGGGCGCGGCGGGTACGCCGAGGCGCGCGAGGCCGGGCGACTGATGCACGAGTGCCGGGAGCGCATCAACCGCCTCATTAACGGCGCCTCGCCCGATCACGTCATCTTCACGCTCAACGGCACTGACGCGCTCAACATCGCCATCAAGGGACTCATCAATCCCGGCACGCGCGACCACGTCATCACCACGTGGATGGCGCACAACTCGGTCCTGCGACCGCTCAACGCGCTGGCGGAACGAGGCGACACGGAGCAGACGCGCATTCCCTGCGATCCGAAGACCGGCCTTGTCGATCCGGACGACATCGCGCGCGCCATCACGCCGCACACGCGCCTCGTCGCGGTCGTTCACGGCTCCAACGTCTCAGGAACGCTCATGCCCATCGCCGAGATCGGCGCGATCTGCCGTGAGCGCGGCGTTCCGTTTCTGGTCGATGCGGCGCAGACGGCGGGGCACGTTCCCATCGACGTGCGCGCGATGAACATCGACCTGCTTGCGATGCCCGGACACAAGGGCCTTCTGGGCCCGCTGGGCACGGGCGTGCTTTACATCCGCCCGGGCCTTCAAGAGCGCCTGCGCACGCTGCGCGAGGGCGGGACGGGAAGCCTCTCGGAGAGCGACGTTCAACCGCTCACCATGCCCGACAAGTTTGAAGCGGGCAGCCACAACGCCATCGGTCTCGCGGGCCTCGCCGCCGGCGTGCAGTGGATTCTCGAACGCGGCGTCGAGCATATCTGGGAGCACGAGGAGGAACTCAGCAACCGCATGCTCCAGCGTCTCGACGAAGATGACATGCCGGGATTGCGCCTCATCGGCCCGCCCGACTACCAGAACCGCTGCGGGGTTTTCTCGATCGTCATCGAGGGCGTCGAACCGAATGAACTCTCGGCGATTCTCGAGGACGAGTACAGCCTGCTCACGCGGGCCGGATTCCATTGTGCCCCGCTGGCGCACCGCACGCTCGGCACCGACCGCCTCGGCGGGACGACGCGCATCAGTTTCGGCGCGTTCAACACCGAGGCGGACGTCGATATCCTCTGCGATGCCCTGCGCGAGATCTGCGGCGAGTACGCCGCGACATCGGCGACGTCGTAATCCCGCGAGCCGCGTCGTCCTCGACGCGCGATCGCGTGCGACGGGCAATCGCTCGTACGCGCGATGAGAACGTCGTGCGATCGCGAGGACGCGCGGTGTGGACGTCGTGCGCGATCACGCCGCGGGGACGCGGCGGCTCGCGGCGCCGCGAGAACGCGGCGGCTCGCTCCTAGGATCTTCCCTTATGCCCATTCCGCGCATCGCCATTGTCGGCCGGCCCAATGTCGGCAAGAGCAGCCTGCTCAACATGATCGCACGCCACCGCGTCGCGATCGTCGATCCCACGCCGGGCGTCACGCGCGACCGCAACTCCGTCATCGTGGACCTCCAGCCCCCCCCCGACCGGCGCGACGGCCTGCCGACCAAGAAGGTCGAGATCATCGACACCGGCGGCTACGGCATCTACTCGGGCGATGAGGACGACGCCGACTCCAAAGCCCTCATCGGCGACGTCGAGTTTCAGATCGGCCAGGCGATCGCGAAGGCCGACTTCATCTTCTTCGTCCTCGACGCGCAGAGCGGATTGACGCCGCTTGATCGAACGGTCGCGGATCTTCTTCGCCGGCAGGGCGCCTCCGACCGCGTGCGCCTCATCGCCAACAAGGTGGATGCCGAATCATGGGAGGTTCACGCGGCCGAGGCCGCAGCGCTGGGATTCGGCCCGGCCACGCCGATCTCGGCCCTCAACGGCTACAACCGTCGCCGGTTCTTTGAGATGCTCTACGACCTCGTCCCGTTGAGCGAGGGCGAGCGCGAGCCGGAGATGAAACTCGCCATCGTCGGCAAGCGCAACGCGGGCAAGAGCACGCTCATCAACTCACTCGCCGGCGAGCAGCGCGTCATCGTCTCCGAAATCCCCGGCACGACGCGCGACAGCGTCGACGTCCGCTTCGAGATTGACGGCCGGGCCTTCACCGCCATCGACACCGCCGGCGTGCGCAAGGGCAAGAGCCTCCAGAGCGACGTCGAGTATTACTCGCAGCATCGCGCCCTGCGCTCGATCCGCCGGGCCGACGTCGTCGCCCTGCTCATCGACGCGACGGTGCCGGTGAGCCAGGTGGACAAGCAACTTACTCAGGAAATTCAGAACCATTACAAGCCCTGCGTCATCGTCGTCAACAAGTGGGACCTCACCGCCGGGAAGACCAACCGCAAGGGCGAGCCGATCACGCCGGAGGACTATCTCGACTATCTCACGAAGGAACTCGGCGGGCTGGACTACGCGCCGTGCGTCTTCATCTCGGCTGCGACGGGCGAGGGCGTGCGCGACGCGGCGGCGATGGCGTTCAACCTCTTTCAGCAGGCGGGGCACCGCGAGACGACCGGGTCGCTCAACGCGGCCTTTCAGCGCATCCTCGAAGCGCGCGGCCCGAGCAGCCGGCTCGGACGCCAGGCCCGCATCTTCTACGTCAGCCAGATCGCCGTCCATCCTCCGACCATCGTCCTCGTCGTCAACCGCACCGACCTCTTCGACAATCAATACGAGCGCTACCTGCTCAACCGGCTGCGAGAGGAACTGCCCTTCAGCGAAGTTCCCATCCGCCTCATCTTCCGCGACCGCAAGCGCAAGGCGCTGCATGACCTCAAGCACGGGCCGAGGCGCAGCGAGATGGAAGTCGCCGAGGCGCCGGAGGATCGCGATGCGTTCGAGGAGTCTCAGGGCATCGAAGACGAACTTCCCGACGACTTTGAGGAGCAGGACACGCCGGGTGCCGACGCGTGACCCGGGTCATCCTCGATGCGCAACCGTGCACGACGTGCAGCCGCGCACCCGCGCAACCGTTGCTCGCCGTCCACGCGCAGCCAGACCCCATCGGGCTGCAACACTTCGTGCGGCAGGAAGCGCGCCTTGTAGGCCATCGTCTGCGAACCGTCGACCCAGTAGCCCAGATACAGCCGCGCCTCGCGCCGTGCGGGGCACTGCTGCGCGCACCATTGGGCCGCCGTCAGAATGTTGAATGTCCCCAGGGAGCGGCGAGGCAGGTCGAGGTCGTAGAAGCAGTACACGCAACTCCATCCGCCCGGCACGCGGTCGATCGTCCCGACCGATACGAGCCTCCCGTCGAGTCGCATCTCCAATTCGCACGTGTCCACCGGCGACTGGCCGAGGAAGAGTTCGAACTCGCGCCGCGAGCCGCTCATCATCCCGTCATGACGGCGCGTGACGTAGCGGCGATAGAGGTCGTAGCGCTCGTCATCAACAGTCACAGGCATCAGGCGCGACGACAGGTCGGCGTTGCGGCGAAGGAGGCGGCGCATCGTCCGGTCAGGCTGCAACTCCCCCACGGGCAAGCGCAGCGATCGGCAGGCCGTGCAGAAGGCGCACGCCGGCTGGTAGATCGTCATTCCCGAGCGGCGCCAGCCCTCCTGGAGCAGCGCTTCCCACGTGCGCGGCTCCATGTGATGCACGATGAAGCCGCGATCCCGCGCCGCGCGCCCGGGCAGGTACGCGCACGGATGCCCCGGCGACAACGGCAGCGTGTGCAGCACCTGCACCGAATGGCAGCGCTCTGACGAGGCATGATCATTCACGGCTTCTCAGTCCTCTTCGCGCCCGAGCAGCAGCGTCGCCTCCTGCTCCCGCGCGACCAGATCATCATACGTCTCGCGCGAGCGGATCGTCGTCGCCCGCGAGCCGCTCACGAGCACCTCAGGCGGGAGCGCGTGCGAGTTGTAGTGGCTCGCCATGACCATGCCGTACGCCCCGGCCGAAAACACTGCAAGCAGGTCGCCCCGCACCAGCGGCGGCAGGCGGCGGTCCCTGGCCAGAAAGTCGCTGCTCTCGCAGATCGGCCCCACCACGTCGCACAAGTCCAGCCCCGGCAGGTCCATCTCCTGCTCGCGCTTCACCGGCACGTAAGGCTTCGACACCCGCGCCGGCCAGATGAAGTGAAACGAGCCGTAGAGCGCCGGCCGGATCAGCGTGTGCATTCCGCCGTCAATAATGACAAAGTGCCGCTGGCCCGACTTCTTGAGATACTGCACGCGCGTCAGGAGAATCCCGGCGTTGGCGACGATGCTGCGCCCGGGTTCGAGGATGATCTTCAGCCCGCGATCAAAGTAACCCTCCAGCAGCGGCACAATCGCCGAGGCGTAGTCAGACGCCACAGGCGACTGCGCCGAGGTGTAATCCGCCCCGAAACCCCCGCCGAGATTGAGCGCGGTGATTCTGAAGCCCTCGCCCGCAAGTTCGTCAATCAGCGCCAGCGCGCGCTTCACGGCCTCGATGTAGGGCTCGACGGTGTAGACCGGCGAGCCGATGTGCAGGTGAATCGCGGTCAGGCGGCAGTGCTCGTTGCGGCCGTACCTGCGGAAGAAGGCCCGCGCCCGCTCAAGATCGACGCCGAACTTCGTCTCCTTCTTGCCCGTGGTCGTGTAGACGTGGGTTTTGGGATCAACGTCGGGGTTGACGCGGAGGGTGGCTTCGCAGGTCACGCCGCGCGCGCGCGCCAGCGAGGCGATGTTCTCGAACTCTGCTTCGGACTCGATATTGAAGAGTCGGATGCCGCGATGCGTCGACCCATCGGGGCTGTAGTCAAGCGCTTCGATGATCTCCTCGTCGGTCTTGCCCACGCCGGCGTAGACGATGCGGTGGCCGTGGACCTTCGCCAGACCGGCGCGGAAGAGTTCCCCGCCGCTCACCACGTCCATCCCCGCGCCGAGGTCGGCGAGCAGGCGCAGGATCGAGAGGTTCGAGCAACTCTTGATCGAGTAGCAGATGAGCGGATCGACGCGCTTGAACGCGGCGACGATCTTGCGGTAGTGGTCGGTGATCGTGGCGGCGCTGTAGATGTAGACGGGCGTGCCCGCCGCGGCGGCGACCTCCTCCACCGGGACATCCTCGCAATACAGCCGCCCGTCACGATAATTGAACTGGTCCATCGTGTTCCTTGAGGTTCCGAGACCGCTTGCGCCTTTGCCTCGACCGAGTGCGCGTCCGTATCGGCGGTGATTATTGGCGCAGCGACGCGGCAAGGAACTCCACCGGGTGCAGCGCCTCCGCCCCCGTGCCGTCGCGCACCTGGTGGCGGCAACTCGTCCCCGGCGCGAGAATGACATCCCGCTCGCCTCGCCCGCGCACGGCCGGAAGGAGCGCCAGATCGCCGATCTTCATTGAAAGGTCGTAGCGGTGTGCGGCATAGCCGAACGCGCCCGCCATGCCGCAGCAGCCGGTGTCCAGGACACGCACGCGCGGGCCGTAGAGACGCCGCAGCAGCGCCGCCGACGTCTCAACCCCCCACAGGGCCTTCTGGTGGCAGTGGCCATGCAGCAGGAGCCGGCCGGCGTCGAAACTGTGGAGGTTCGGCTGCCACTGCGGCGCTCGCGGATGCTCGCCGAAGAACTTCGCGATGAAGTCCTCGACGAGCCAGGCGCGGGGCGCCAGCGCCGCCGCGGTGGCCCGGACGTCCGCACCGTGCAGCCGCAGCGTCAGCCACTCATCGTGCATGCTCGCGAGACAACTCGGCTCGCAGACGAGCACGGCCCGCGCCTCGTGCTCCTTCCCGAGCGACGCGAGCCGATCCGCCGTGCGCGCGATGGTCCGCTGCGCCTGCGGCAACAGACCCGTCGAGATCATCGCGCGCCCGCAGCAGCCCGCGTCCGCGACGATCACGCGATAGCCCAGCGCATCGAGCACGCGCATCGCCGCAAGACCGACGTGCGGCTCGTTGAAGGCGGTGAAGCAGTCGCCGTAGAGCACGACCGCCGGCGCATCGGCGCCGGCCGTGCGCCGGAAACCGCGCGCCTGCTTGAAGAGCGATCGCGCCAGGCGCGGCAGCGAACGCTGCGGCGCCAGCCCCAGCACTCGATTGAGCAGCGCCCGCATCGGCGCAAAGCCCGCGATCGCGTTGCTCAGCCCGGGCATGGCCGACCCCAGCCGATTCAACCGATCGATACGCCCAGGCACGCGAGCAGCAAACGGCACGCGCCCCGAGGCCCGGTGCGATTGCGCGAAGTACTCCGCCTTGTACTTGCTGATATCGACGTTGCTCGGACACTCCGTCTTGCACGCCTTGCAACTCAGGCACAGGTCGAGCGTGGCGGGGGTCTCGGCGTCGTTCCAGTCCGGTCGGCCGGCGCCGCTGAACTGGCCGGAGATCGCCAGGCGCAGGGCGTTGCCGCGGCCGCGCGTGCTGTGGCGCTCGTCGAGCGTGGCCATGTAGGAGGGACACATCGTCTGGCCGCTCTTTTTGCGGCAGACGCCGGCGCCGTTGCAGAGTTCAACCGCGTGATCGAACCCGCCCTCGCGCGAGTAGTCAAAGAACGTGCTGTTATGGATCGCCGCATCATCCGTGAAGCGCGCCTGCCCGACGCGCGTGTGCTCGTGGATTGACGCGATCGGCCCGGGCGCGACGATGTTGCCGGGGTTGAGGATGTTGTGCGGATCGAAGACTCGCTTGATCTCGCGGAACGCGTTCATGAGTTCCGGGCCGTAGAAGCGCTCGAGCAGCGGCCCGCGGGCGCGTCCGTCGCCGTGCTCGCCGGACATCACCCCGCCGAGCGTTCGCGCCAGGTCGGCCGTCTCGACGGCGACTTCCTCCATGCGCCTGCGGTCCTGCTCATCGCGCAGATCGAGCAGCGGCCGCACGTGCAGCACTCCAACCGAGGCGTGCGCATAGAAGGAGGCGATGGTGCCGCGCGACTCGACGATTCGGCGAAACTCGCGCACGAACTGACTCAGGTGCTCGACGGGCACGGCGTTGTCCTCGACAAACCCAACGGGTTTGCGCCGGCCGGGAATGCCGTGCAGGAGCGGCTCACCCGCCTTGCGGAGGTTGAGCGCCTGGAGGATTGCCGCCTGATCGCTGTAGGTCGCCACCGCGACGCGGGGAATGTGCGCTGCGGTGAGTGTCCGCAGCGCGGCGAAGCGATCTTCGATCTCGTCGCTGCCATGCTCGCTCTGAAACTCGACGTAGAGCACCGCTTTGAGCGGCGGACGATTCGCATCATCACCGCCGCCCGGGCGCGGCATGAGTGCGACGTACTGCCGGTACTCCGCGTTCTCGCTCGCCAGGCTGAGAATGAGATCATCGAGCAGTTCGACTGCGGATGGCCCGAGCGTGAGCAGGGGCACGACCGCATCGATCGCCTCTTCGAGCGAGGCGAAGCCCAGCACCGCCAGTCCCGTCGCCCTGGGAATCGGATGCAGCCAGAGCGTTGCGGCGGTAACGAAAGCCAGCGTTCCTTCCGACCCGCAGATGAGTCTGGAAAGGTCAACCACTTCGAGAGGATCGACGCCTTGGCGCTGCGCTTCATCGAGGTCGGCGAGGATCAGGTCCAGCGCATAGCCCGCGTTGCGCCGCAGCGTCGTCGGGTAGCGCTCGCGGATGAGGCGTTCGTGGCGGCGGACGATGTCGATCACGCCCTCGGTGAGGCGGCGTGCAATCGCACGGTCCCTTTCCACTCGCAGCCGGAGGGGCTCGGGAATCTCGACTTGACGATGATGACCGTCAGAAGCGACTCCCCTGGCCAACTCGACGCGCTCGCCTGTTGCCAGCGTAACTCTGAGAGCCTCAACATTCTCGACCGTCCGACCGTACTTGATGGACCGTGTGCCCGCGGCGTTGTTGCCGATGCACCCGCCGATGTTGGCCTGCCGCGACGTCGCAGGATCAGGAGCAAAGAACAGACCCGAAGGGCGCAATTCATCATTGAGATCGTCGATCGTGGTTCCGGCCCGCACACCACAGGTTTTGGTGATTTGAGACGTGAATTCCAGCCCGCGCAGGTGAACGGACGTGTCGATGACGATCGCCCGGTTGACGCACTGTCCGGCAAGGCTGGTGCCCCCGCCGCGCGGCAGGACCGGCAGGGCGTGCTCCCGCGCATACTCGATCACGCGCGCCACGTCGTCCTCATCGGCGGGCACGACGACGCCGAGCGGCTCGACCTGGTAGATGCTCGCGTCGGTGGAGTAGAGCATGCGGTCGTGCCGGCTGAAGCGCACCTCGCCGCGCACGAAGCCGCGCAGCGCGGCCGCGTGCCGCATCAGTTCGGCGTCCTGCGTCGGAATGACGGGAAGGGCGGTGGAGGTCATGGCCGGCGCGCCGGGCGCTCGTGCATCACAGATCCTCTTGGAGCGACCGCTTCACGGCGTTGCGCACGCGTTCAACGAACGTCGCGCCGGGGTCGGTCGTGATGAACGCGTGCGTTACCTTGCCCGCGGGCGAAATCACCACTGTCGTCGGCCAGATCGGCGCGAAGTAGTCCTTGATCGAAGTCCGGCCGCCCTCGTCACGCCAGCGCGCAACCCTTTTCGACCGGCTTGCCAGGTAGAGGTCCAGATCCTCCACGCGGTCTCCGCAGTTCACGGGCACGACCACCGCATTGACCTTCTCCTCCTGCACCCACTTCTCGATCTCCCCGAGCATGTCGAGTACGGGGAACTGCGCCTCGGACGGGATCCACCAGAACGTGATCACCGCCGCTTTGCCGAAGCAGTCATCAAGCGAGATCGACTTCCCTTCGGGGTCGGCGAACTCGAAGCGCGGCGCCGGCGTTCCGACCAGGTCCGACGTCACCGCCTCGGCCGTCAGGAAACCGATCGACGAGACCTCCTTGCGGCCTTCCGTCCGCACGACGAACTCCTCAAGAGGGAATTCTTCGAGCACGGCGGGCGTCATCTCCGTCGTCACATCCCAGCCCGTCGTCGGATCGTCCACGCTGCGCAACTCGGCCTCGAATCGGACGGCGAGTCCTGTCGCGGCATCGATCGAGAGCGTGCAGGGCGCGCCGTCCGTCGTCGATTCAATGCGGATCTGCTCCAGCACGCCGCGCTCCGGGTCTGTGATGGTCCGGTGCCCCACCACGCGCGCGTCAAACGTGAAGAAGAAGAGATCATCGACGGGATGCACGGAGAGGCACAGCCCGAAGTGAGGCAGGGGGAAAATGGCCTGGTGCGTCGTGAACAGAGAGGCCGTAAGCGGGCCCTCGTAGTCCTCGGAGTAGAGGCGATCGGGCTTGGATGCGTACTCACCATAGAGTGTCCCGTCGATGGCGGTAAACGTCAGTTTGTCGAGCACGATCATCGCCGCGTCGCGGCTGATGATCAGCGGCACCTCGTGGCGTTGATCAGGGACAGGGCGGCTCGAAACCGTGCGGAGCGTGATGACTGCCTTGTCGCGGATGGCCGCCGCTTTGCGGTACTTCTCGACGACGGTGTCGAGGAGATCGCGGCCGCGCGTCACGCCGGCGAGACTGCGGTCGAACTCGGGCAGCGTCGCCGCAGGCGCTGCCTTTGGCGCGGGGTCGTCGGCCGCTTCCTGGGCGCTGACCACACCGGCGAGCAGGCCGGCCGCAGCCGCAGCCGCGAGAATACTTCGCAGGCGACGCAACGACCGGCCGCAGGAGTGATGCGTGCTCATCGCCGTGATTGTACACCCGCGCGCTGCCTGTTTGCAGCCGGGGGTTCACCCTTCCCGCCGAAGGCGCTGGAAAACAAGGTCTGAATCAATCTACTGCTGCGCATACCACGCCATCGTCTCCTCCAGGCCGGCGCGGACAGTTGTTTTCGGCTCGTAGCCGAGCCACTGCCTTGCGCGCGTGATGTCGGCGAGGCTGTGGAGAACATCGCCGGCCCGCGGCGGCTCGAAGACCGGCGGCGCTTCCTGCCGTGCAATCTCCGACATCAGCCGCGCCAGTTCGGCCACGGTGATCCGCTCGCCGCGGGCGATGTTGACCACCCCGCCGGCAAGCAGCGGATCAGCCGAAGGCGGCGCGTCCAACCCGTGCGCTGCGCCGGCCAGCAGATTCGCCTGCACCACGTCCGACACGAAGGTGAAGTCGCGCGAGGCTGAGCCGTCGCCGAAAATGCGCAGCGGGCGACCGGTCAGCAACGCGTTGGCAAACGCGGCAACGACCGCGGCATAGGCCGAGTCCGCCCGCTGGTAAGGCCCGAAGATGTTGAAGTAGCGCAGGCACACCGTGCTCAGGCCATAGCACAGCGACCAGACGCGCATCAGATGCTCACCCGTCAGTTTCTGCTGGGCGTAGGGGCTGAGGGGATCAGGAAGCTGCGTCTCCACCTTGGGCAGAGCCGGCTGGTCGCCGTACACGCTGCTCGACGAGGCGAAGACGACGCGCCTGACGCCGCACTTCACGGCCGTCTCGAGCAACTGCTGCGTGCCGAGGACGTTGACTTCGAGGTACCGCCGCGGCTGTTCGATGCTCGCGGGCACGGAAGCGAGCGCCGCTTCGTGGAAGACAACCGCCGCGCCGGCGCAGCAACGCGCGAGGGCCTCCGCGTCGAGAATCGACGATCGGAAGAAGCGGATCGGCGGAGGCGAAGTCCTGATGGATGTGCGCGCGGCCGCCGCGCTCGCCTGCGACGTCGCTTCTTGGATGCGCAGCGGCGCGAGATTGTCGAGCGTCCCACCGGAGAGATCGTCGATTACGCGAACTTCTGCGCCATGCCCGACGAGCGCGCGGGCGAGGTGCGAGCCGATGAACCCCGCGCCGCCTGTGACGACAACGGGCAGGCCGCGATAGAAGAGACCCAGGTCGGCTTTGGAGTGCATGGAACAATCCTATTCGCCGGCGGCCGCGGATCAGGAACGCCCGGGCCAGGCCACGCCCCGGTCTGAAAGCAAACGCGGCGGCCTTTCGGCCGCCGCGCTTGAAGTCACGGAGTTTTCGGAGCAAGGCGAAGACTCGAGCGTTCGAGGAGATTTCCCGTGAGGCGCTCGCGCCCCGTCTCATTCCTTAGCCGAGCAGCGCCAGGACTGCCTGCGGCTGAGCGTTGGAGAGCGACAGGACCGTGGTCGCGGCCTGAACCAGGATCTGCGACCGTGTGAGGCTGGCGGTCTCTGCGGCGAAGTCGGTGTCGCGGATCTGGCTTTCCGCGGCCGCGGTATTCTCGAAGGAGATGCCCAGCGAACGGACGGTCGCGCCGACGGTGTTCGACTGGAAGGCGCCGAGGCGGCCGCGCAGGCCCGAGACCTGCTTGATCGCGGCGTCGATGATGGTCTGGGCCTTGTCAATGTCGCCCGTAGTCACGTTGGCCGCCTGGCCCGACTTGAGATCAGAGAGGTAGCCGGTGACGGCGTTTCCAAGGTTGCCCGAGGAGACGGACTGAATGCCCAGGCTGACCTTGCCGGCGAGATTCACGGTGGGGTTGAGGCTGAAGGTCGCCCCGCCGCCCGTGATGTAGAAATTCGTGTTGCCGTTGGTCATGTTCACGGCGCTGTCGCCGTCGATGGTGACGGAGACGTCAAACCCATCGCTGGACACTCTCGCCGTCAGGCCGTTCGTAGTGGCCTGGATGCCGTTGATCAGGAGGGTCGCATCGCGGCCCGCGTCCCTGTAGTCGTCGGTGCCTGTGCCTCCCGTCGCGGCGCTGAAGAGGAGATTACTCGTGGTGCCCGCCAGTTCCTTCACGCGGACGAAGGCATCGCTTCCGAAGCCTCTGGAGCGCAGCTCGATGCGATCCGTGTTGGTCCCGTTCTGGGCGGCCGACACGCCGGTCACTTCCTTGAACTGGTTGATCGCGGCGATGATGTTGGCCTGGCTGGCGCCGGAGTTGATCGTAACCTGCTGCGTCCCGATGTTGCCGGTGATCTCGATGGTGTACGACCCGCCGTTGCCGTCGAAGGTGCCGGTCGTGGAGAGATAGACCTCTGCGCGCTGGGCGGAGGTAAGCACGTCCACGGACACGCCGAGGTACGCGCCTGCCGTCGTCGGCAACTTGGCCGAATTGACCGTCACGTCCGAAAGGAGCGTGCCGTTTACGGCCGAGGTCGTGTAGTCGAAGTTGCCGTTGAGCAGCTTGGTGCCCTGGAAGGAGGTCGCGTTGCTGATGCGATCGATCGTCTGAAGGATCGAGTCGATCTGCTGCTGGTTCGCAGCCTTCTCCTCATCGCTCAGGCCGGCCTGGTTGGCGGACTGGCCGACGAGGCCTTGGAGTTCCTGAAGCAGGTTGCTGACTTCCTGCAAGCCGCCTTCGGCGACGTTGACGACCTGCTCAGCCCGCTCGCCGTTCTTGATGGCGGCAGTAATGGCCTTCATTTCGGCCCGCAGGTTCTCTGAGGCGATCAGGCCGGCGGGATCGTCGCCGCCGCGGTTGATCCGGAGACCGGTGCTCAGCCGCTCGAGAGTGAGGTTCAGCGACCGGTTCTGCAAACCGAGGTTTCGCTGTCCGATCAGAGACGGAACATTCGTGATGATGCGACTCATGCCATCCTCCGTGACTGGAAGTGTGCCCTTCTCAGGGCGGTCTGTTGTTGGCCTCTAATCGACCTCGCTCCTTCGAAGCCGGTCAGATGCGTCGGCCGTCTCGCGCCCACGTTGGGCACCCATCCAGAGCGGCCAAGCACTGCTATCGTCCGCCGGTGCACTCGGGTTAAGCCCTTTGTTTCGAAACATCGGTTTCCCTGGCACTGCCTGCCGGCCGGACTTCCTTCACGCCGCAAGTCAAAACGACCGGCGGCTCCCGGATTATCGGGAGCCGCTGGGGGCGTCTCGTGAGCCTCGACTTATCGGCCAGGTTACGCGGACTCAGTCGTGCCGTCCGCCGCTGCGACATGCGTAAGCAAGGACGCAAGCAGCATTCGGCGAGGCGATTGATCGGCTCGCCCGGGGGCGGACGTCTCAGTCCCGGTTATCCGAGCAACTGAAGCACGCTCTGGGCCGTGCTGTTCGCCGTCGCGAGCACCGCGGTGCCCGCCTGAACGAGGACCTGGGCACGCGTCAGTTGGCTGGTTTCGAGCGCAAAATCCGCGTCCCGGATCTTCGACTCGCTGGCCGTAATGTTCTCCAGGGCCACGCTGAGCGAGCGGATATTGGGCTGGATCGTGTTGCGCTCGATCGCGCCGAGTTGTCCGCGCAGGACCGCGACCTCGTCGATGGCGGAGGCGACGATCTTGCTCGCGTTGAGGAAGTTGCCCGAGTTGAGGCTGTTGCCCCCGCTCGACTGGATGGAGTTGAGGAACTGGAGTTCATCATTAAGGTATGTGGCGCCGAGGCGCGAGGCGGCAACTGAGCGCACGCCGAAGTTGATCTGCTGGTTGACGTTGACGGCCGGTCCGAGTTGGAACTTGGCGCCCCCGCCGGTGATGTAGAAGGTCTTGACGTTGGTCGTGTCCTGTGCGTAGGCTGCGGTCAGGAGCATCTCAATGTTGAGGGCCGGCGACTTGACGGAGATTTCCAGCCCGCGCCCCGTGGCGAGCACGCCGTTGACGATCGCGGTCACGTCGCGGCCGACCTCTCGCTGGCCGCTGATTTGAGAGTCGAAGAACTCGCCGCCGCTGCCGATTTTCTTCACGCTCACGAAGGCGTTGGAGCCGTAGTCCACGCTGGTGAAGACCATGCCTGAACTCATGTCTCCGGCGCTGACCAGGCTGGCCTCGACGCCGGTGGAGTCGCGACGGCTGTTGATGGCTGTCACCACGTCCTGCATGGTCGTGCCGGAAACGAACTGGATGACGGTCACGCCTTCCCTGCCCATGATTTCGAGGGTGATGCTGCTGAGGAGGGTGCCGTCGTTGGCGGTTCCGGGATAGTTGGCGGTGAGGGTGATCTGGGCAGTGAGGGCCGAACCGAGCACCTGGACGCTGACGGGCACGTTGGAGGCCGTGCCGAAACTCGCTCCGAGAATCTTGGTGTTCGCGATGGCGGAGGTGGGCAGGCCCGAAGTCAGGTAATCGAGAGTACCGTTGAGCAGTTGCAGGCCGGCGAAACTCGCCGTGTTGCTGATGCGGGTGATCGCGTCAATGGCCGAGTCAATCTGCAACTGGTTGGCTTCGAGTTCCTCGGGGCTGATGCCGCCTGTGTTCGAGGCCTCGATGATCAGGCCCTTGATGGAGTTGAGCAGTTCGGAAACCTCGCTCAGCGCCCCTTCCGTGGTGGCGATGACGGAGGCGGCCCGCTCGGAGTTGGAGACGGCCTTGTTGATGGCCGAGAGTTCGCTCCGCAGCCGCTCGGACGTGATCAGCCCGGCGGGGTCGTCGGCGCCGCGGTTGATGCGCAGGCCGGTTGAGAGACGCTCGAGCCTGATATTGAGATCCTGGTAGGATCGATTCAGCGTGCTGCGAGCGATCATGGAAGCGATGTTGGTGTTGATCCGAGCCATGCCAATCCTCCTTGATTGAGGCTGCTGTTCGTCGAGTCGCGCCCTTGCGGGGCGTAGGGCGGAGGCGCCTCATCGTGATCGGCGCCTCGCCGGCGTTTCAGGCGGTCCTGCATCGAAGCGCTTCAAGGGCCGAAGCGCGGTTTGTGTTGGCTGCTTTCCTGGCCGAGGAGCCGCCGCGGCGTGGAGCCGGCCCGCCCGCGGCAGGGAGGGGGAAACCCTCAAGTTGCCGCTGGTCGAAGCGGGCAGCCTCCTCGTTTTCCTTCTTGATGGCGTCGTAGACTTCCTTGCGATGCACGGCCACGCTCGTCGGGGCGTTGATCCCCAGACGCACCTTGTCGCCGCGAACATCCACGACCGTGACCTCGATGTGGTCTCCGATCATGATTGTTTCATCGCGCTGACGTGAGAGCACAAGCATTCCGTTGCTCCACTTCTCCCATGATGGGCCGCGCCGCGGGGCCGATGGCTCCGGGACGTCAAGACATCAGGGCGCCGGGACCTTCCTGGCCCCGGCCGGGCTTCGTGACGCGAGGCGAAGTCGCCTCAGGCCGTGGCCGCGTGCGCCGCCTGACCCACATCCACCAGTTTCTGCCGCGTGGACCAGCGTTGATCCGCGAGCACGAGTTGCTCGCCGACCCGGTTCTCCACGTTGATGACCAGCGGCCCCTGGAGGTTGCCCGTCAGGCTCTCGCCGTAGCGGTTCACGATCACCAGCACCTGCGCTTCCTCGAGCGACTTGAGCCCGAGGTTCGCCGCCTGGTCATCGCGAATGGGCACTTCGTATCCCGTCACGAACAGGCTGGGATCCGTCACCACGAAAGCCAGGTCCGGCGCGTCCACGGCCTGAAGCCAATAGAACACGCCTTCCGGATTCGGCTGGAGCAGCGCGTAACGCGTCTGGCTCGAGAATCCCAGCAGACCCGACTTGAAGGTGATGATCCGATCGGCATCGATCTCCACGGTGCCAAAACGACTCGTCTTCACGTTCATGAGAACGCTCCACTTTTCGGCCGAACCATCCTGGTCGCACCGGACCACTCCTTGGTCCGGCGCACGGGGTTCCCGATTGCGTTCCATCGCCGTCGGGTCCCCCTCGTCCATGTTCGCTCCCGCCGTGCGGCCGAGGCACGACAGGATTCATTCGCTCATCTCGCCCCTCACTAACTCAGAAACCGGAACAGACTCAGACTCCCCAACTGCGAGGTCGTGATCATCGCGGCCTGCAACTGCGCCTGAAGCGTCGAGAAACGAATCGTCGCTTCGTTGTAGTCCAGGTCGCGGATCTGACTCATTACGCTCAGGTCCATCAACTGTCGATCCTCCTCGCGCGTCCGGATCGCCATCACTCGATTGGTCCTCTGCCCGAGCACCGCCCGGGCCTGCGCCAGACGATCGACGTCGGCGGTCAGCGCCTCTCCAGCAAACGTAATGCCAAGCGAATCATCCGCAAGAAGGGCGTCACGCAGGCGCACAAGATGCGTCAGCACGCTGTCCACCTCGATCATCGCGCGATCTTCGCCCGCAAGAGTTGCGCCCGTCGCGCTGCCCAGAATGCCCAGGTGCTCCGCGGCCCGTGATCCGTTGCGGCTCTCGATCCGGAACGTCCCCGCCCCACCCGTCAGGTCCGTCAGCGTCAGCCCGTTCGGACCGTCGGTGAGAGCGATGGTCATCGTGCCGGGAGGCGCCGCGGCCGTCACCAGGTCGATCACATCCTGCACCGTCTCCGCCCCCGCCAGGTCCACGTCGAAGAACGTGCCGTCGCTCAGAGTTACGCGGAAGTCGATGTCCAGCGCCGGGTCGGGCAGGCCCGTCACGGGATCGATCGACCCGCTGAGGATCTCGACCCCGCGGCCGTTGTTGAAATCCGCCAGGCGCGTGCTCGACGTGAAGGAGCGGATGCCGAGGTCAGTCGCCGTGCTCCCGCCGACTGTTTCCGAGATCGACATCGCGCTGCCGGAGAGGGCGTTGACGACGTTGATGCGCTGCCCGTTCTCCGAGATGTCAAGTCGCGCGCCGATCCCGGTGCGGGCGATGGCGTTGGCGAGGTCCTGAAGAGTCGCCACGCCGGTCATCTCCACCGTCCGCGTCTGGCCGGCGTTGGTGATGACGAAGTCGCTCAAGGCGCCCAGGCCAGGCAGGTCCGTCAGGGCCGTGAGCATGCTCAGGCGCGGGTCGATGTCGGCCCCGTCGGGCGTGGCGCTGGTGAAAGTTCCCTGTGAGAGGCCGAGGTCTGCCGCGCTCGTCCCCGCTCCCACGTCGCTGATGGTGAGCGTGAAGCCGCCAAGCACATCAAGCGCCAGGCCGTTGCTGGTCGAGTTGATGCCGACGCGGCCGGGTCCGAGCACGGGCGTGCCCGTGTCCAGTTCCATCGCGGCGATCGCATCGTCTATGAGGTCGATCACATCCTGCACGCTGTCGGCGGTCGCGAGATCGACCTGGATCGACCCGACGCCGGCGACGCTGATGTCGATCGAGCCCAGGGCCGCACCCAGGCCGCGCGCCCCGTTCAGGTCTCGCACCCGAGTCGCGCCGGTGAGGTCGGGATTGAGGTCGCGGTCTCCCTCAACGCGCGTCGAGAGGGCGCCGAAGGCGCGATCCAGAGGCAGCGTTACTTCCAGGGGCCGGCCGACGCCGAGGTCGAGCGAGAGTCCCGTGCGCGTGCCCGTGTAGCGATACCCGCCGAGCAACGGCTCAATGGGCGCTGCGCCCGTCTGCTCCCCGCCGAAGAGATACAGGTCGCCGAACCTCGTGTTGGCGAGATCGACCATCTCGTTGATCATGGCGTTGATGATCTCGGCCTGCTGGCGCCGCGTGACCGTATCGCCGCCGAGGCCGATCATCTCCGAGGCGATGTCCCTCGCCTGAAGCACGATCTCCGTCGCCTCGTTCAGCGCGGCGTCCGCGACGTTCATGAGCGATTCCGCCCGGTCCACGTTGCGGAAGCGCTGCTCGCGGATGTCCATCGCCCGCTGGAGGCTGAGCATGAGCGAGGCCCCGATGGGATTGTCGCTCGGCCGGTTCACCTGCCGCCCCGAAGCCAGCTGCACCTGCGTCTCGAGCAGCCGCGCTCCCGTGCGCGTCAGGTTGCTGAGCATCGCCTGCGACGAGAGAGAGACAGGTACGCGTGCGAGATTGCTTGGGATGGCGCTCATTGAGGGATGGGTTCAGATCAAGACTTCACACGTGCGACGAAACTTCACTTCATCCGAATCAAGTCCAATCTCCGGGACCGCCTGCGTCTTCGCATCTGCCCCCGCCTGCGTCTGCGCATCAGATGATGCTGATCAGCACCTGCATGAGTTCATCCACGGCGCTGATGTAGCGAGCCGAGGCCTCGTACTGCCTCTGGAAGTTAAGAAGGTTCACCGCCTCTTCGTCGAGGCTCACGCCGCTTACTGCCGCCCGCTGCGCCTCGAGGCTCTCGCGCACCAGGCGCGACGAGGCCGCCTGCCCGATCGCCGTCCGCGCCCGCACGCCCAGCGACTCCACGCTCGAGGTCCACAACTGGATGAGCGTGCGTCCGTCGAGCGAATCCAGCC
This sequence comes from uncultured Planctomycetota bacterium, assembly GCA_900696685.1. Lineage (GTDB taxonomy): Bacteria > Planctomycetota > Phycisphaerae > Phycisphaerales > UBA5793 > UBA5793. The sequence continues at coordinate 30,819 of CAADHA010000027.1, read as the reverse complement.
CGCGCGTCTTGAGTTCCGCAATCCCCAGCGCGGTGCCGTTGCTCCCCTGCACGTGCCCGGCGCCGACCGCGAGATACGACGGATCGCCCACGAGGATCGGGTTCACCTCGATGTCCGAGGCGTCTTCGCCGGCGAAGTAGGTATTGACGCCCAGGCCCGCCAGCACGCCCGCCGTGTCGTCGCTGAAGGTGAGGCTGAAGCCGTCCGCTGCCGTGAGGCTCAACCGCCCATCGGGCGTGACCGCTGCCGTGATGTTGGGGGCGCCGATCGTCGAGTTGATCGCGTTCACGAGGTCGTTCAGGGTCATGTCCGAGCCGATCCCGTCAAGATCGATGTCGATGCGGTACGAGGTCCGCTCGTTCGTGGCCGTGTGCGTGAGGTGGATCTCGACGCTCCCGTTCACAATGGTGAACGGCAGGCCGGCGGCCGTGCTGTTGAGCGCCGCCGTGGGATCAACGACGCGGTAGGTCCCCTCCACGCTCACGAAGCCCTTTCCCGACTGGCCCTGCGAGTGGATGCGGTTGACCTCGAAGATGAGCGAGGAGGCGAGGCGGTCGATGTCGCTGATCACGCCGTCCACCACGTCCGACCGGGCCGTCAGGAGGGCGCCGAGGCTGCCGCTGGCGATCCTGAGGTCGGACCCGTCCGCCCTGGTCTCGATGAGAATCTGCGGCCCGTCGTCGGTGATCGTCGTGCGCAGTGTGACTCCGCGCGACGTGCTCCCGAGGAGCAGCGGCGTGGATCCCACGAAGAGATCGACCGTGCCCGACGGCTGCTGCACCACCGACACGTCCATCAGCCCCGCCAGTTCATCGATGAGGCGGTCGCGCTGGTCGCGCAGAGACGAAGCAGTCCCCTGTCCCTGCTCCGCCTGGGCGATCGAGAGATTCAGCGACGCGCTCTCGGTCAGTATCTCATCCGCGCGGGCGACCTGCTGCGCCGCGTCGCGGTCGATCTGCGTCCGCACCTGTGTGTACTCGCCGCGCACGTCGCGCAGGCGCTCGGCCAGACTGACGCCTTCTTCGATGACCAGCGTGCGGACGGAGAGGTCGCCGGGGTTGTTGGCGAGTTCGGACCAGGCGTTGAAGAAGCGCGTCAGGGCGCTGGAGAGATCGGAGCCGGTCAGTTCATTCTGGATGGACTCGATCTGGCTGAGCAGGCTCTGCCGTGTGAGGCCGCGCTGCTCATCGCCCAGGGCGCTGCGGATGCGGGTGTTGACCGCTTCATCGACGTGGCGCTGAATGGACGAAAGCATGACGCCGCCGCCCGTGAAGGAGAAGGCGTTGAGGCGCTCGCCGCGCAGGGGGGTGGCGACGGCCGTCTGTCGCGTGAAGCCGGGCGTGGCGGCGTTGGCCATGTTGTTGCCCGTCACCTGCAGCGCCGCCTGGGCGTAGTGCAGCGCCGATCGGCCGATGTGCAAGGCGCTCGTCAGACCCATGATGCCCGTCCTCCGTCCCTGCTCAGGTCTTGAGGTCCAGACCGCCGCACATCGCCGCGTTCATGCCGATGCGACCGTCGCTTCCGTACACCTTGGTGCGGCTCAGGCCGGCGTGAATCGCCTGCATCAGGCCCGAAACGTGGCCGAGGAGATTCTCGCAACTGTCGCGCAGAACCCCGCCCGCGTCCCGCACGTCCAGGATGCTCTCGCGCAGCTCCTCGCCCAGCGCCAGCAGCCGCGAGCGGTTCGGCTCGCCGAGCGCTTCCGCGAGGGATGTGAGTCGCATCTCCGTCTCGCTCGACTGGCCCAGGGCCGTCGCCAGCGTCGCCGCCACGACCTTGCGCCTCTGCTCAAGCGCATCAATCGCCTCCACCAGTTCGCGCTCGCGCTTCAGGCAGGAGGTGAGGCGCTTCGTGTCCGCCGACCGCAGGCAGTTCTGCGAATCCACGATGCAGCCGAGAAGGTCGCGGTTCATCTTCGTCGCGTCGCGCAGAATCTGCTCGATGCGCTGGACGCAGACGTTGACGGATGTCTCCTGGCGCAAATCAGGCATGGTTCGATCCCTCGAATGAAGCGCCTCCCGCGTTCACATGCGCCGGCGGCGCCGACGGCAGATGGCGCAGCAAACCGCGCGCCACGTGCTCGACGAACCCCGCCCTCATGCCCGCGACGATGTCCTTGGCCACCTCGGCCTCGAGCAGCGGCCTCAGCGCCTTCTCCGCATGGCCTCGCTCGAACAGGCCGCTGTTGAGCGGATCGTCTCCCAGTTTCGCCAGGACCGGCGCCACCAGCGTCTGGGCGACCAGTTCCTCGACGTGGCGGTACACGTCGCGGCGCACCTGCTCAGGCGACTGCTCCGAAGCCATCCGCTGGCCGAGGATGCGGTGAAAGGCTCCTGCGCCGGCCCGCGGCGCTTCTGCCCCCCCCTTCCGCCCGCCCGCCGCGCCGTCAATCACGCCCGGATCGAAGTGTGCCTCGCCCGACTTCTCAATGCCGACCGTCCTGCCCCGCAACGGATCGGCGAGGAAGATCGGGTGAAGTTGTCTCGCCTCCACGCCGTTCATCAGCGCACTTCCACCAGTTGGGCGTGCAGGGCGCCGAGGCGCCTCAGTTCGTAGAGCACGTCGACGCGCGTCTCGAAGTCGACCTTCAGCGCATCAAGAGCGTCGATCAGGTCGGCAAGCCTCGCCCTCGTCGTCGGAAGACCGTCGTCCACCGTGCTCATCCGGACGTGATGGTCGGTGTAGAAGATCGGGTCCGCGGCAGTCGGCTGCGGCTCGGGCACGATGCGCGTGATCGACAGCCCCTTGGCCGAAATCACCGCGGGCGAAATCTGCACGTCGCCCGACAGCACGATCACGCCCGCCCGCCGGTTGATCACCACCCGCGCCGGCATCTCCAGCAGGCTCGTGTCGATGGGCATCGTCAGCACGTAGTTGAGCGTCGCTGCACGCCTCTCCCACGCCCAGTCGCTGATCGTGAGCACGACTTCGTTGGGCGAACGGACCTCGGCGCGGCCCTCGCCCCCCGTCGCCCCGACCTGGAGTTGCTGTGTGATCTGGTCCGCCAGCATGCTCGCCACGGGATAGCCGGCGTACTCGGGGTTGAGAATCAGCGTCACTTCCCGCGACCCCGGCGCAAAGGCGCTGGTGCGGAAGTCGGTCAGAAGCTGCACGCCGCCGCGGATCGTCCCGCGCCTCGCGTTCGTCGGGTCAATGTCGATCGGGCCGGAGACCCAGGCGTCCGCTTCCGAATCCTTGGTGATGCGCAGGAAGGACTGGAGCAGCGTGCCGCCCTTCAGACTCTTGGCGTTGCCGATCACGGATACGACTGCGTCAAGGCGGTCGCCTTCGCGCGCCCCCGTGCCCGGGATCGTGCAGGTTATGGTCACGACCGCGACGCTGTCGGAGCCTTGAAGTTCAACGGGCGACTGCACGCCCAGGCCGTTGTTGCGGTGGAGTTCGTGCAGGTAGCGTGCCACGTGCAGGCTGCGCTTGGTGGAATCGCCGGTGCCGGGCAGCCCGACGACGATCCCCATGCCCGAGAGTTCGTTGGTCTCCAGCCCCTTGATGCGCACCATGCTCTGCACGTCCGTGGCGCGCGCTGGGGCGGCGGCAAGCAGCAGGCCCGTCGCCAGCGCCGCGGCCCACGTTTGCGACCGTCCCACAGGCATGAATCGAACTTCCATGTTCCGCTCTCCTTTCGGCGGCCGCGCCGCCTCGATTGACCCCTCTCAGAACGAGAAGATCGTTTCGAGCACCCGCGGAATCAACCCCTTCTTTGTGGTCTTGCGCAACTGCCCCTCGTGCAACTTGATCACCCGCAGATCGAAGAGCTGATTGCTGATGATCGTGCCCGCGGGAGACACGTGCCTGGGATTGCACACGCCCGAGAGAAGGATCGTCGAAGTCTCCTCATCCGTCTGGATCAGGGTGCGCGCCTCGAGCACGAGATGGCCGTTGGGCCAGACTTCGATCACTTCGGCCGTGACGCGTGCGGAGAGGTCGTCGCTGCGCGTGTACTTTCCGTCCCCCTTGAACTCGTTCTCGAGATTGAGGTCCAGCTTGGCGGGCTGGCTGTTCTGGCTGGCCTTGAGCACGCCCTCGATAATGTCATTGATCGTCAGTTGGGGAAAGTCCTTGATTTCCCCCTTGATCTCGTATTCCTTCGACGTGTCGATGCGCTGCTGGCTCCGGGCCGTGCTCGTCTCGCGGATGATGATCTGCACGTGATCGTGCTTGCGCCAGACAACGGGCCGGGGCTGGGGAACGGTGAACCACGAAAGTCCCTGCAGAGCCTCGGCCGGGTCGGCGTCCTCGGGGGGGGGGCCCACCGGCTCCGCCTTCCGCCTCGCCAGCACCGAACCGGTCTGCGCCTCCGCGGGCGAGGCGATCGCGAGCAGCGCCAGCGCCGCAAAAGTGATCGCGGCGCCGCGCAGCACGCGAGCCGCACCGCCGGCGATCCCGGGCGCTGCTGCTGATGCGCCTCTGGTCCGCCCCGGCGTTCCGGTGCGCCGCCGCGCGTTTCCTTCATTGGGCTGTTGATTCACGATCCCGATCCTCCTCGCGCGCTCAGTATCCCAGGTTCACAACCACTTCGCCGCCGCCGTCCACGATGCCGACGAACTCGGCCCGGTCGCTGATCCGCCGCACGCGGACCGCGTCGCCGGCGCGCCCCTCGTCGAGCGCGCGGGCCCTCATGCGCAGCATGAACGAGCCGTGGCGTGCTCGCAGCCAGACCTCGCTGTTGCGGGCGACGACGACGGGCGTGAGCACGTCCCCCTCGCGGAGAACCTGCCCCGGCACGAGGCGCCCGCGCGCCTCGCATCCCACGACCTCAGCCAATGCGCCCAGCGGCGACGCCGGATGAGGCTCGATGAGGCGAGTCTCCTCCGTCACATCCCCGGCCGCAAGTGTCTCGCCCCGGCTCATGTATCGCTGCACGATCAGGACTCTCCGCCGCAGCGCGACCTCCACGGTCACGCGGTGCGTCGCCGCGATCGCCCCCCCCTTGTGCACGTTCACGTTCAGCGGAACAGTCGAAGAGAGCGCCGAGGCGAGCGGCCTGATCTCGAACTCGAAGCCGGCGGTGGAGCGATTGAGCACCTCGGCGTCCGCGTCGCTGAAGGTGAGTTGCACCTGGTCCGGATCGGTGCGGAGCAGGATGCGCGCGAGGTAGTCCGCGATCACCCCGCGCAGCGTCCGCTGGCCGATCAGTTCGGCGGCGACGAGGCCGCGGGGCGCCTCCTGCCGGACAGGTTTGCCGCCGGCGACCGGCTCGGCCGGCGGGGCCGACGCCCGCCAGCGCAGAACACATTCGCGCCCGCTCAGCGCCAGCATCCCGAGATTCGCGCCCTGCGAGTCGAGGCGGCGTCGGACCGAGTCCACATGGATCGTCACGGGTCGAAGCGGAGTCGAACTGGTCTCGTACACGACGCAGTCGCCCAGGGCCTGGGCGATCGGACCGGTCAGGTCCGCCACGTCGGCAAGACGGATCTCGAGTTGATCCGCTTCCAGACGCACCGAGCCGCGCAAGGCAATTCCATCTCCGGCCGCCGCAGGCGCAGCGCTGCACCACGTCATGCAGAGCAGAAGCGCCCGTGTCACGACGGCGAGGCGCTTTGGCGCGCCCCTGCGCCGAGCCTCCACGTCACGGCCGATCGATGCCTCGACGCCTCGAGACCACAGGTTCTCATGGCCTGGTCTGCCCGTCATTCAGTTACCCTCTGCGGAGTTGGTTGATCTGCTGAAGCGCCTCGTCGGCGGCCCGCACGACCTGGCCGTTGAGTTCGAACGCCCTCTGGCTCTTGATCAGTTGCACCAGTTCGCGAACCGGCTCGACGTTGGACCCTTCGAGGAAGCCCTGCCGGATCAGCCCCCGGCTGTCCGTGGCCGGCTCACCGGTGATGGGGTCGCCCGAGGCGTCGGTGCGGACAAAGAGGTTCTCGCCGATCTCGCGCAGACCTGCGGGATTGATGAAGGTCGCCAGTTCGATCTGGCCGACGTTGTCCACGTCGCCGCCCGGCAGACTCACCAGAACCTGCCCATCCGGAGTAATGGAGATCTTGTCCGCGTCTTCGGGGATGGTGATGGCCGGCTCGAGGACGCGCCCCTGGTCGGTGGCGAGCACGATCTGGCCGAGGCTGTTGATGGTGAGGTTGCCCGAGCGGGTGTAGCCGATGCCGTCGGGGCCGCGGTCGTCCTCGATGCGGACCTGGAGGAAGCCCGCGCCCTCGATCATGACGTCGAGCGCGCGTCCGGTGGCTTGCGCCGGCCCGCCCTCGAAGTTCTTCTGAGTGCCTGAGACCTGCGTGCCCAGGCCGACGTAGAGGCCCATGGGCCTCTGGTCGCCGTTGAGATTCTCCACGCCTGCCTGTTTCTTCTCGATGTAGAGGAGGTCCTGAAAGTTGGCGCGGCTGGCCTTGAACCCCGTCGTGTTGAGGTTCGCCAGGTTGTTCGCGATCACGTCGAGTTCCGTGCTCAGTGCGCTGAGGCCCGTCGCGGCCGAATGCAGTGCAGTAACGGACATGTTTCTTCTCCTGGTGCGCCGCGGCGGCGCCGAATCACATTCAGCCGACCCGACCGAGGCGATTGATCGCCGCGTTCATCATCTCATCGTGCATGCGGATCATCCGCGCGTTGGCGCCGATCGCGCCGTTGGCTGACGCCAGTTCCATCATCATGCTCATGGCGTCCACCGCGCTGCCTTCCGTCCAGCCCTGCTTGAGTTGGGCCGACGAAGGCTGGAGGCTCTCCTGCTCCGTGTTGCCGAGCGTGTACATGTTCGACCCGGCCTTGCGCAGCATCGTCATGTCGGGCGGCATGACCAGCCCGAGCCGCGCCACCTGTACCCCCCCCTGCTCCACCGAACCATCCGGCTGGATCCTCACTTCACCTGTCGAGTCAAGGCGGATCGGATTGTCGCCCGCGTCCAGTACGCGCATCCCCGATGCCGCGTGAACCAGGTATCCGTCCGCGCCGATCGTGAAGCGCCCGTCGCGGCCGAAGCGCATGCGCTCGTTTCCTTCGCCGCGGCCGGTGGCAAACTTGAAGAACCCGTCTCCCTGGACGGCGACGTCGAGAGGATTGCCCGTCTCGACGAGCTGCCCCTCGCGGAAGAGCGGGAAGTTGGGACTGAGTTTGACCCCCCCCCCGAGCCGTTCGAGCATCCGCTTGGCGGGCACGCCGGACAGGCCGGCCTCGATGCGCTCCGCGTGGCGCCACTGGAAGGCCGTGGCGTCGGGCTTGAAGGCCGTCGTCTGAACGTTGGCGAGGTTGTTCCCGAGCACGTCCATGCGGTGCATGTTGACATGCATTCCGGACGCGGCGACGTAGAGGCCGTAGTTCATCGCGCGTTCTCCTTGGCGCCGGGAGTGACCGCGGCGTCGAGGCGCCGCCTCGACGTCGCTTCGCCGATGTGCAGCATCACCGCCAATGACGCCAGGCGCGTGATCCGCCGCGCCAGCGCATCATCAATCAACGGCGCCTCGCACTCCTCAGAATGGGACGCGCGCCCCTCCGCGGCCGTGCCCGGCGCGAGCCGCCGGACCGGCCGCCCGTTCAAGCGGGCGTCTAGGCGCTCGGGTTGTTTCGCCTCCATGCGATCGGCGAGCATGATGCGGCACTCCTTGCCTGCTCCTCGGTTGCCTGCGCTCAACAGCAAGCATCGTGCCCGAGCTTGACCACGCCACAGCCTGCCCGGTGCAAGTCGTTTGAAATCAACAACTTAGACTGCCGTGTGACGCTTGAAGGGTTCGAGCGCTGCGGAAGACCTGCCCTCAATCCCTGTGCCCGGTGCGCATGAGTTGCGCCAGCGCCCGCCGCACGCGTTGCTCAGCGGCCGCGATGCGATGCACCGGCCGTTGCGTCGCCGCCGCGATCTCCGCGTGAGTCCGGGGCGGCGACCCACACCATCCGTACCGGGCAATGAGCAGCGCCAGATCCTCCCCGGCAAGAGCCTCGGACGCGGCGAATGCTGCAGCGGGCAACTCAAGGGCCCTGCGCCACGGGTACACGGCCTCGGGCAGATCGGGCAGGACGACGCCGCCGCGCTCGTGCCGCGCCCTCGCCGCCGTCGCCGCTGCCGAGGCGATCGGCCCGCGCGCCAACTCGGTCCGCAGGGCGTGCGTCGCCACCGCCCCCAGCCTCCCCTGCCGCGACGGATCGAACGTGTCGATGCTCCGGCCCAGCACGCTGATCGCCAGGCGGTACGCCGACTCAATCTCGCCTGCCGGGCACTGCACCAATCGGCGCCCGAGATGTATCTCGATCGTGGAGAGGGCCGAGGCCCGCAGGCCGGCCAGGAGTCGGACTTTCAACCGCGTCGCCCAGCGGAGCAGAGTCTCCGCCTGGTCGATACTCGAGGCATGAGGCTGAAAGCGCGGCAGGGAGTCCACGATCCCCCGCGCCTTCCAGAGCAGGTAGTCGATCGCCACCGCGAGGCGCAACTCACGCTCCTCTTCGCGGATCGCCACTTCTCCCGCCTGCTCGATCCAGCGGTGCAGCTCTCCTCCTGTGTGCAGCGAAACCGCCAGGCCGCGAGAAACCTCTTCGCCTGCGAGGATCACCTCCTGCGCCCCTTCGAGTCGGAACGTCGGCAACTCCACGGCCGAAACCTCCCACGACCGCAGCCGCGCCGCGCGCTGCTCGAGGCTGACGCGATACACCGTACTGACCGCCTTGCCGAAGCGCTCGGCGATTTCCTGGGCGCCTATGCCCCGGTCGAGCGCCCGAAGCACGACTCGCTTCTGCCGCCTCGACATGGGGCGGCGATCGAAGAAGATTCGCTCAGCCGGATTCTCCCGGTCATGCCTCTGAAGAATGCGCCTCACGCCCTCCTGGCTGCGGCGGAAGCGCTTCGCGAGGCGGGTGGCCGCTTCGTTGAGAGTGAGGCCCAGCCGCTGCTCGTAGCGCCGGGCTCGGCGGATGATCCGCGCCCGCGTCGCCTCGTCGATGCGGTTGAAGCGCGAGGCCGCCGCCAGCGTCTGCTCCCGGCCTCGAACGAAGCGCTCGACCGCGTCCTCGAAGTAGACCCGCCGCGTCCGCTTGCGGCCGCCGTCGGCCGCGACGAGATGCGCCACCAGCCCGAGTGATCGGTAACGATTCAGGGCCGAGGCTCCCACGCCCAAGCGCGCCATGACCTGCTCGGGCGTGAGAGGCCGGCGCGGCGCAAACTCCTCGACCCGCCGCACCGGCGACGCGCAAAGCCGATCGATGAACCGGCTCAGATCGCCGATGACCTGCGCCCCCCTGATCAGCCCCGCGCCTGTGCCTGCGCTCTCCTCGCGGAAGCCCGTAATGCGGAACCGGATGTATTCAGCGGGGTACTCGCGCTGCGGGTCGATCTCGCCGACGAGTTTCTCCGCCGCCTCCATGAGCCGATAGCGTCGTTCCGGCGGCGCGTAGCGCAGTTGCGCGAGGAGATCCTCGATGGCTGGGATTCGGAAGCGCGGCGGCCGGCTCATGGGGCTACGGCGCCGCCGCGGCCGGCGCCGCCTCCTCCGCTCCCGCCCACTCCAGCCCGCGATTCGCTTCCACCAGCCCCAGCGCGTGCGCCAGCGCGAAGAACCGCTCAACCCCCCGCACCATTTCAGGAGTCCACTCGAAGCGCAGCATCTCGCACAGGTACGACCGCGCCAGGTCGATCGGCCAGCCGTGCCGCGGCGCCTCAAGGCGCAGGAAGTGCTCGACCCGCTCGCGGTTGTGCCTCCGCTGGCGGTCAAGCACGGCCGCGATCGTCCGCACGTCTCGCCCGGGACGCGTCATCCACGCCGCGAACACGAAGGGCAGGCCGGTGAGTTCCTTCCACTCGGCGCCGAGGTCCATCTGGAAGGGATAGCGGATCGCCGGCGTCGAGTCGGTCACCACCTTGTCGCCGATGAGGAGCATCGCCTCCGGCCAGGGCGCGTCCCGTCCCTGAGCCGTGCGGTGCCGCAGCGCATCAAAGTCCACGATCTCCGGCCTGATGCCGTATCGCTCGTGCAGCAGCACGCGCAGGAGCATCACCGAGGTGTGGCTGTCGACGTCGCAGTGGATGCGCGTCAGGCGGCGGGGCGGCACGCGGGAAAAGAGCCGCACCGTCATCGTCGAGCCGTCGCACCCCAGAAGGCCGGCCGGGATGATCCGCAGCGGCTCAGCCGACAATTGGTAATCAACGATCGAGCACAGCGCCGCGTCCACCTCGCCGCTCAGCAGGAGGGAGATGAGCCGGCTGGGCACCGCGGCCACGAGTTCCACATCCGCCAGTTTCTGCAGGCCGTCGATCAGCGGCAGCGTATTGAAATAACTCACGACTCCAAGCCGGTATCGGGCCCGTGTCTCTCTGGCATTCATCGTGGAGAACTGTAGGGGCGCGCGCCCCGACCGGGTGAAGGGTCATGGATCGGAGCCGCCGGCCGCAGGCGCAATCCTGCCCTCGAGAATCTCCCCACTCTCAACAGCGCAGTGGTCGCTTCAATGCCCGGCCGATTCCGTCAGCCGATCCGGCGCCGCACACGAAGGGCCGTCGCCTCGACCGTGGTCCCAGAGGAAAGGGGCATCCGCCTGCGGCAGATGCCCCTTGAAAATCGGTCTCAGGGCGCAGCGCCCTGCTTACTGGAGGTACTCGGGGTAGACGAGCATGTACTTGGAGGTGTTGTACTCGGGGAAGGTGGACTGCCCGTTGTACTCCGTCTTGATCTGCTCGGCGTGCGCGTCGAGGAAGGAAGTTGAGTTCACATCCGGCCGACCGTGATGCGTGACCGAAGGCGGACGAGCCTGCCAGAACGTGGCGTCGAAGGGGTCGTCGAAGTATCCGACGAACTGGCTCGGGTACACCAGGCGGGCGCGCTTGAACATTTTCACGCCCCGTGCCCAGTTCCACTTGTTGTTGTTGCGCGGATGCCGCGTCAGGCGGAAATGCCAGTAGATGTTGAACATGTACGTCGTGCCGATCGCCTGGTAGCACGAGCGCGGCCCGACGAAGTTGATGCCGCCTCCCTCCTGATAGTTCGCGCTCAGCGCCTTGTCCGCCGGGCACTCGAAAATCGGGAAGTTGAACCGATTGGGATCGACGAAGTCGTTGCCGCTCAGTCCCGGATCGAAGCGCCCGCTCGGGCTGGACCACTCCTGCGGCGTCCGCGGTTCGCGCCCGCCGCGCGGCACATCAGGATGCGCGTACTTGTTGAGCATCCGGTCGAAGGGATAAACACAGAACGGTCCGCCCATCGTACCGCCGGTCGGGTAGCGCCCGCCGTGGTTGAAGTTCGACATGTTGCCGTTGTCCTCATTGCCCGGCAGCTGCCCGTAGGGCTGTCGCACGGGCATGAAGTCCTCTCCGTCGTCCTGGTACATGCTCGACGCCCGCATGATCTGCCCCATGTTGCTCAGACACGTTGTCGTGCGAGCCGCGGCCCGCGCGCGGCTCAGAGCCGGAAGCAGCAGGCCGATCAGAAGGGCGATGATCGAAATCACCACCAGAAGTTCAACCAGCGTGAATCCTCGTCCAGATTTGCGTGTCATGCCGCAACCCCTTTCGTTCCTTGCCGCCGGCGAGCGCCGGCAATGAGACACTACGGTGCCGTTTCGCCCGTTACCAGTGGCGCAGCCCCTCCATGACTCTAACCCACTCCAGCCGGCATTGCAATGCCCACGTCGGAAAAGCGGGGTGGAATCCCGTTGGGCGAACCATGCCTTCAGCGGGCCGTTCAAGAGGTTCGAGCGGCCCCTGACCGGTCGCGGCGAACCCGGCAACCCAGAGGGACCGCCGACTCCGAAAGCACAAGGGCCTCCGCCTGCAGGCGGAGGCCCTCGGATGGTCAGAGGTTGACAAGGCCGACGACTACTGGAGGTACTCGGGGTAGATCAGGAAGTACTTGGAGGTGTTGTACAGGGGCAGGTTGTTCGAATACTCCGTCTTGACCTGCTCGGCATGAGCGTCAAGGAAGGAGGCGGAGTTGACGTCGGGCCGGCCGTGGTGAGTCACCGTCGGCGGGCGCATCTGCCAGAAGGTCGCGTCGAACGGGTCATCGAAGAAACTGATGAACTGGCTCGGGTACACCAGGCGTGCTCGCTGGAACATCTTGGTGCCGCGCTCCCAGTTCCAGGTGTTGTTTCGGCGCGGATGGCGGCTCGCCCATGACTGCCAGTAGATGTTGAACATGTATGTCGTGCCGATCGCCTGGTAGCAGGACCGCGGCCCGATGAAGTTGATGCCGCCGCCCTCCTGGTAATTGCTGCTCAGGGCCTTGTCAGCCGGGCACTCGAAAATCGGGAAGTTGAACCGGTTGGGATCCTGGAAGTCCTGGGGACCCAGCGGCGGGTCCATTCGCTGCCGCCAGTTGTTCCATTGACTGATGTCGCGGACTTCGCTCCCGCCGCGCGGAATGTCCGGATGCGCATACTTGTTGAGCGGCCGGTCGAACGGGTAGACGCAATAGATGCCCATCGTGCTTCCCGCAACCGGATAGCGTCCGCCGTGATTGAAGTTTGAAAGCGCGCCCGTGTTGCCGTTGCTCCCGTAGGGATAAGCCACGGGCATGGCGTCGTCCTTGTCATCCTGGTACATGGTGCAGGCGCGAACGATCTGCCCCATGTTGCTCAGACACGTCGTCGTACGAGCCGCGGCCCGCGCGCGGCTCAGAGCCGGAAGCAGCAGACCGATCAGGAGGGCGATGATTGAAATCACCACCAGAAGTTCGACCAGCGTGAATCCTCTTACAGACTTGCGTGACATGCCGCAACCCCTTTCGTTCCTTGCCGCCGGCGAGCGCCGGCATGGGGGCGGAGCAGATTCGCCCCGCCCGCGACCGATGATCTGGCCCCATAGACTCTAACCCATTTCAGGCTCCAATGCAATCCCCGAATGAGGGAATTACCGCAAAAAGTGTCTCCCCGGCCACCCGCCGAATCCACACTCCCCGAGCGTCCCAGGACCCTCTCCTCGGGGGAGCGGAAGCACCGAATGCTCCGGGTGGCGCTGCCCGTTGCGGGGCCGCGCGCAGCGCAACGGAAAAGGCCCCCGCGCCTGTCGCGGGGGCCTCTGTCAGGCGATTCTGAATGCCGGCCGCCTTACTGGAGGTACTCCGGAAAAACGAGGAAGTACTTCGCCGAGTTGTACATCGGCAGCTTGCTCTGGCCCGTGCTCTCGTACTCGGTCTTGATCTGCTCTGCGTGGGCGTCGAGGAAGGAGACGGAGTTGATGTCGGCCCGGCCGTGGTGCGTCAAATCCGGCGGACGAGCCTGCCAGAACGTGGCGTCAAACGGATCATCAAAGTACGCGATGAACTGGCTCGGATACACGAGCCGGGCGCGCGAGAACATCTTCACCCCGCGCCGCCAGGTCCACGTCGCGTTACGCCGCGGATGCCCTGTCAGTTGATTGTACCAATAGACGTTGAACAGGTAGGACGTCCCGATCGCCTGGTAGCACGATCGCGGCCCCACGAAGTTGATTCCTCCCCCCTCCTGGTAGTTCGCGCTCAGCGCCCGGTCGGCCGGGCATTCGAAGATCGGGAAGTTGAATCGCGTCGCGATCGTAAAATCCCGGGGTCCGAGCCCCTCGTCGAATCGCCCGCTGGGGCTGTCCCACTCCTCGGGGGTGCGCGGCTCGCGGCCGCCACGTGGCAGCGTCGGATGCGCATACTTGTTGAGCAACCGGTCGAAGGGGTAGACGCAGAACATCGAGCCCAGCGTTCCCCCCGTCGGATAGCGCCCGCCGTGGTTGAAGTTCGACCAGGCGTTGCCGCGGCCGCCCTCAAAGCCGTAGGGTTGGCGCACGGGCATCCAGTCCTCCCCGTCATCCTGGTAGAGGCTGCTCGCCACCGCGACCATGCCGAGGTGGGCCAGGCAGGTCGAGGTGCGGGCCGCGTCACGCGCCTCGCTCATCGTTGGCAGGAGCAAGCCGGTCAGCAGGGCGATGATCGAGATCACCACCAGAAGCTCAACCAGCGTGAATCCTCGTCCAGACTTGCGTGTCATGCCGCAACCCCTTTCGTTCCTTGCCGTCCGCAAGCGCCGGCATGGGGGCGGAGCAGATTCGCCCCGCCCGCGACCGATGATCTGGCCCCATAGACACTAACCCATTTCAGGCTCCAATGCAATCCCCGAAATGAGGGAATTACCGCAAAAAGTGTCTCCCCGGCCACCCGCTGAATCCACACTCCCCGAGTGTCCCAGGACCCTCTCCTCGGGGGAGCGGAAGCACCGAATGCTCCGGGTGGCGCTGCCCGTTGCGGGGCCGCGCGCAGCGCAACGGAGAAGGCCCCCGCGCATGGCGCGGGGGCCTCTGTCAGGCGATTCTGAATGCCGGCCGCCTTACTGGAGGTACTCGGGGTAGACGAGGAAGTAGATGGATGTGTTGTACTCGGGGAAGGTGCTCTGCCCGTTGTACTCCGTCTTGACCTGGGTCGCATGGCCGTCGAGGAAGGAAACTGAGTTCACGTCGGGCCGGCCGTGGTGAGTAACGGCAGGGGACCGGCGCACCCAGAACGTCGCGTCGAACGGATCGTCAAAGAACCCGACGAACTGGGCGGGATACACGAGGCGGGCGCGGCGGAACATGCGCGTCCCGCGATCCCAGTTCCATGTAGCCTGACGGCGCGGGTGGCCGGTCAACTGCAGGAACCAGTAGCAGTTGAACATGTAGGTTGTGCCGATCGCCTGGTAGCAGGAGCGCGGACCGACGAAGTTGTTGCCGCCGCCCTCCTGGTAGTTACTGCTCAGCGCCCGGTCGGCCGGGCACTCGAAGATCGGGAAATTGAAGCGATTCGGGTCCTGGAAGGAAGACTGGTTGAGGCCCTGGTCAAAGCGCCCCGGCCCGCTGCTTCCGTTGATCGGGAATCCACCCAGCGGAAGTTCGGGGTGGGCGTACTTGTTCAACGGCCGGTCAAAGGGGTAGACGCACGCCCACTGCACGCTGCTGCCTTGCAGCGGATAGCGCCCGCCGTGGTTGAAGTTCGACCAGCCGCCCGAGTAGGGATGGCGGATGGGCATGAAGTCCTCGCCGTCGTCCTGGTACATCGTGTTCGAGCGTGAGACCTGGCCCATGTTGCTCAGGCACGTCGTCGTACGAGCCGCAGCCCGGGCCCGGCTCAGAGCCGGAAGCAGCAGACCGATCAGCAGTGCGATGATCGAGATCACCACCAGAAGTTCGACCAGCGTGAATCCTCTTACAGACTTGCGTGACATGCCGCAACCCCTTTCTTCGTTTCCATTTCGAGGCGATCATCACCCTCGGCCTGCGCACCGGGTGCGATGAACGCGGTGTGTGGCTTGCTTGCCGATCGACCCCTCAACGGCGGTGCATCGAACGCCTGGCACCGACTCCCGAGTCACCGATGCCCACCGCGGACAACCGGCTCCACCATAAGTAAAGAATAGCACCAGATGGCGCTGTTGAGTAGTCGATTCCACATTCGCGCGAGCAAAATCACCAGATTTTTCGGGCCGGGTATCCTGACGGAATGCGAACATCATGCCGGAGGCCGGCGACGCTCTCCTGCTTCCATCTCTCCCAGGCGCTGTAGAAGGGCTTCGATCTCCGCGCGAATCTCCGCCACCTCAACTTCGCGCCGCTCGGATGTCGGTGTCGCCCGCCGGCTGTGAGTTGCGGCTGCTTCGGGCGCCCGCACGCCCCAGGAGACTTCTCCCGCCGCGGGCCAGACCGGGCCGCCTGCGGGCCAGGCGAAGGGAACCGCCGCCGCACCCGGCCACGTCGGCTGACCCGCCGGCGCGTGGCTCGCCGCGCCCAGCATCCCCCACAGCGGGCCGAGCCAGCCCCCGAGCGCCTGCTCGCGCAAGCGGATCATCTGGTGCAGAAGCCACGCGGGCATGAGGCGCCACTTCGCCGGGTCGTGCTCGATCAGCGTCAGCGCCAGAGCCTGGCTGGTGATGTCCTCGCCGCTTGAGGCGTCAATCACGCGCACCATCGCGCCGCGCCCGACCATTCGGTAGAGGTCCTCCTGAGTGATGTGGGCGCTCGCGGCTGTGTCGTAGAGCCGGCGGTTGGCGTACTTGCGGATCGTGATGATGCCTGCGTGCTCAGTCGGTCCGCCGGCTTCGCGTGCCTGCGCCCGGCGGCGCGGGCGCGTCGGGGCCTTGCGGCTCTTCGCTTGTGCGGTCCTCCTCCTGCGTTTCTTCGCCATGCGTGCTCCTCCCGTCGCCGGAGATCCGTTGTGTTCAGCAGGCCGTCCGCCCCGCGTTGCGCCGCCCTGCGCGGAGCCTCCGGGTCGCGGCGAGACACCCGCTCGATGCCTTCGCCGGCGCCCGCTCCCCGGCGCCTGCGGCCTAGGGGCTGCACCCGACTTTCCGCCGCTTTCCGCGTCTGCACAACGTTTTTTTGCATTTGCACAAACTCTTGCTAGACGGCGGTCCGATCGGAGGTATCATAGTCCTGTTGGAACCAATGGACTTCGACCCACCGCAGTGGCCGCGATCGCCGGCCGGGAGCACCACGATGAACGCAAACGCACAAAACGTCAACGACACTTTCCGCACCGCAGCGATGCAGTTCAGCGACGCCGCCCTCAAGGCCGTCGGCGCGCACGAGCAGTTCGTCGGCAACGTTGTCGGCACGATGAACCGGCCGATGGGCGTCGAGAACTGGCCCGCGCCGGCCCGCAATGCCGTCGAGCAGACCACCCAGTTCGTCGCGCGGCAGGCGCTGGAGGGCGAGAAGTTCGTCGCCGGCCTGTGCCGCGAGGGCCTGGACACCTTCCGCGAGCAGGTGAACAGCCTCAGCGCGATGAAGTGGCCCCTCGACGCTGACTCCTTCCGCGCCGATGCCGACCGCTTCATGAAGCAGGCCGGCGACGCCATGAAGCGCCAGGCCGCCTTCGTCAATGACCGCGTCGCCGAGATGGCCGACTTCAGCCGCTCCATTATGGAGTGCGGCTTCGAGGCCGCCAGGTCGTGCACGGGCCCTTCCGAGGCCGAGACCCGCAGGGTCAAGGTCGCTGCCAAGGCCTGATCCGCCCTCCGCTGACGTGCGAAGCAGAGAAGGCCGCGGCCGCGCCACGACGCGGGGCGGCCTTCTTTCGTGATCGCCACGCGGCGCGTTTGATCCGGCGGCGGCGCAGGCGATGATCGTCGCGGCGAGCACGCAACCGTCGCGACTCGCCAGGAGATGCCGATGAGTCAGACTTCCGGAACCCAACCCCCCTTCACGATGCCTCCCTTCGATCCCGCGCCCATGCAGGCGATGTGGCAGCAGATGATGAGCCAGTTCGCCCGCGCCGGCGCGCCGGCCGCCTCGGGCGCTGCGCCGGCCTCCGTCGCGCAGACATCCTCTGAAGTGCTCCGGCAGATGCAGAAAGCGTGGCTCGAATCCATGAGCCGATGGGCGGAGGAGTACCTCCGAAGCCCGCAGTTCCTCGAGCAGATGAAGCACTCCCTCGAGAACGCCCTGGCCATGCGGCGCCAGGTCGAGGATTTCATCCGCAAGGCGTCGGAACAGTCGTTCGGCTCGACGCTGGGCGTCTATGACGCGGTGGGTGCGGTCCGCGACGCCGAATCATGGCTCTCGCGCCGTATCGACGAAGTGGCGGAGCGCCTCGATGCGATTGAAGAGGCGCTGGGCGTGGCGAAGCCTCGCCGCCACGGCCGCACCGCTCGCTCCGCGCCGGCCCGCGTCCCGAGGAAGAGGAAGAAGAGCGCGAAAAGCGACCCCGGTAAGAAGGCAGGGGCGAAACGCAGACGCTGAAGGCTCGCCATGCGGCCCTGGCGCCCCTTCAACCCGGGACCAGCGCCGCAAGAGGCCGCAAACACGGGAGACCCATGACTACCCAATCCTCCGCAATGCCTCCTCTTGTTGATCCATTTGCGGCCGCCTTTCCGTTTGCCGGCGCCGATGTGAACGGCTGGTTCGAGCGCGCGGGCATGATGCCCAAGGTCATGGAGTATGCGCGCAAGGCCCGCAAGGGCGCGACGGAGTTCGACGTGGTCTACGAGTCCGGAGCCGTCAAACTGCGCCGCTATCGAGGCGACGCACGGATCCGCTACGCCCAGCCCCTGCTGTGCGTCTTCGCACTCGTCAACCGCCCCTACGTCCTTGACCTGCTGCCCCACAAGAGCGTGGTGCGGCAGTTCCTCAATCGCGGATTCGACGTCTACCTCGTGGACTGGGGCGAGCCGACCCCGGCCGACAGCGACCGTACGCTGCACGACTACATCGAGGGCCATCTGCACGGGGTCGTGCATCATCTGATCGCGGCGTGCGACGTCGACCAGGTCTCGCTCCTGGGTTACTGCATGGGCGGGACGATGAGCGCGATGTACACGTCGCTGCACCAGGATCTCGTGCGAAACTTCATCCTCATGGCCGCCCCCATCGACTGGACCGACCGCAGCCAGTTGCTCTCGGTCTGGACCGACTCGAAGTACTTCGACGTGGACAACCTTGTCGACACGCTGGGCAACATCCCGCCCGAGTTCCTCGGCACATCCTTCAAGATGCTCCGCCCGGTCGAGAACTACTTCTCCAAGTGGATCGGCTTCTACGAGCGCATGACGGATGAGAAGTTCCTCGAAGAGTTCTTCGCGATGGAGACGTGGAGCAACGACGACATTCCCATCGCCGGCGAGGTGTACCGCGACTTCGTGAAGTTCGGCCTCCAGCAGAACCTGCTCATCCAGGGGCGCTTCCCGCTCGGACCCGAACTCATCAATCTGCGCCACATCACCTGCCCCGTGCTCAATCTCGTGGCCGACGCGGACCATCTCGTGCCCTGCGGACAGAGCCTGCCTTTCAACCAGTACATTTCATCAAAGGACTACGAGGTTCTGCGCGTAAAGGCGGGGCACATCGGCCTGGCCGTCGGAACCAGGGCGCATAAGGAACTCTGGCCCAAGGCGTGCGACTGGCTCGCCGCACGCTCCGACGCGGTTGATTGACCTGTCCAGCCTCGACCTGGAGGCTCAGCGCAAGGGAGCGCGCCCGAGGTTGCGAGGTGCGAACCAGTCCGTGGCAAGGAGGCGAAGGAAATCATGCAACTCCACGATCGTGTCGCGGTGATCACCGGCGGGGCGAGCGGCATCGCCCGGGCTACCTGCATGAGCCTGGCCGGGTCAGGACTCAGGGCCATCGGTGTCGTCGATGTTTCCGATGATGTCTTCACCGCCTGCGAAAAGGGCAATCGAGAGCTCGAGCGCGAGGTGCTCATTCCGTTCAAGGGCGACGTCACGAGCACGGAGTTTCGCCAGCGCGTCTACGAGCAGATGGTCAAACGCTTCGGCCCCGTGCACATCTGCGTGCCTGCGGCCGGGATCGTGCGCGACGCCCTGGCCGTGAAGGTTGATGAATCGGGCCGGCCCGTGCTTTACGACGAACACCTCTTCCGCAAGGTGATCGAGGTCAATCTCCTCGCGCCGATCTACTGGGCCCTGGAAGCGATCGCCACGGTCGCCTCCGACCGCGCGCGCCGCGGCCTGCGCCGCTGGGAGCCGGCCGAGCGCGTCCAGGGCACGATCATCTTCATCGGCTCGATCTCCTCGGCGGGCAATCGCGGGCAGATTTCCTACGCCACCACGAAGGCCGGACTGGAAGGCGCGCAATCCACACTTGCCAAGGAGGCGATCTACCACGGCGTGCGCTGCGCCATCATTCACCCAGGCTTCACCGACACGCCGATGGTCCGCGCGATGGACCAGAATTACATCCGCGAGAAGATTCTGCCGCAGACCCAGTTGCGCCGCCTCCTCCAGCCCGAAGAGGTGGCCGAGGCGATCGTCTTCATGATCCGCAACTCGGCCACCAGCGGCGCCCTCTGGGTTGACGCCGGCTGGCACCCGCCGGCGTGACGTCACAATCAAGCCTTCCGCCAGACCGGTCTGACCGAAACAAGGCATCCGCCCCGTGGTTCTCCCGTTGGCCGGGCGGTACACTGATGAACGACCGGCGTTGCCGTCACCGCCGGTGCCGGGTGTCCATGGAAGAGAGAGGTGCATCATGACCCTGCCGCTTGAAGGTAAGAATTGTCTCGTTACCGGCGCTGCGCGCGGCATCGGGCGCGCCATCGCCATCGCGATGGCGGATGAGGGCTGCGACGTCGCCATCAACTTCTCCACCTCCGAGGAGGCGGCCCGCGAAGTCTGCGACACCATCGTCGCCAAGGGACGCAAAGCGAAGATCTACCGCGCCAACGTCGCCGTCGATGAAGAGAACCGAGAGATGCTCAGCCAGATTCACGAGGACTTCGGCATCGTGCAGATCCTCGTCAACAACGCCGGCATCACGCGCGACCGCACTTTCGCCAAGATGACGCGCGAGCAGTGGGAAGAGGTCATGGATGTCAACCTCACCGGCCCCGCCCTCATCACGCACGCCATGCTCAACAAGATGGTCGAGTCCGGCTGGGGACGCATCATCAACATCACCTCGATCATCGGGCAGACCGGCAACTTCGGCCAGGCGAACTACGCCGCGGCCAAGGCCGGCCTCATCGCGCTGACCAAGTCGCTCGCGCGCGAAGTGGCGCGCAAGAACATCACGGTGAACTGCGTCGCCCCTGGATTCGTCACCACGGACATGACGGCGAAGGTCCCGGCCAACATCCGCGACCAGATCACGGCGGGCATTCCCATCGGGCGCTTCGGCGAGCCGGAGGAAGTGGCCCACGCCGTGGCCTTCCTCGCGTCGCCCCTCGCGTCCTACATCACGGGACAGGAGATCAACGTCAACGGCGGCCTGTACATGTAGGCGGCACGGCGGAGAAACTCACGACCACTGCCCGCGCGGATATCCCAGGCGCTCCATCATCTCGCCGCAGACCTCGTCGAAGAACGCCTTGTCCGCCTCGCTCCACTCGCGCCAGTGCGGCACGCGGTAGGTCTCGGCCGAGTTCTCGCTCTTGCGGGCCTTGTGCGCAGTCCACTGCTCGCGCGAGATGCTCAGCCCGATCGGGTCGAGCACGTTGCCCTTGAGGTAGTCGTAGTCGCGCAACGTCTTCTCGAAGTGGATCACGGGCGCGCCGGGCAGGTCGTTGAGAAGCGTCCGGTACGCATCCATCCACCACCAGCAGATCTTCTGAAACGGGGTCATCGATGTCCAGCGGCCGGCGAAGGCGTCGCCCGGCAGGGGCCGAACAGGATCGTGCATCGCTTTGAATCCCCGCCCTGCCTGCCGGTTGAGGGCGCTGCGCACCGTGTCTCGACCGTCGCGTGCGAGGATCATCATGCGGGCGTGGGGGAAACTCCTCGCCAAGGCCCCGCCCAGCGCCCGAAGCGGCGATGACACCTCGCCGTAGAGGCCCGTCCCCGTGTCCACGATGTCGCGGTAGATGACATACTTGCGGTAGTGCTGGATGTAGAAATACGCGAAGTCGGCATCGCGGCGCGAGCGCGGGCGCGAATCGAGGTCGGGGTGCCCGCGCGGCTCGTGCCGCACCACGGCACCGGGGTCGAGATTCAGCAGCGTGCTCACGAACAGCGTCCCGCAGCGGCCGCTTCCGAGGAGGAAGAAGAGCCTGGTCCGGGCAAGGCGGGCGTCGACCTTCTTGTCTCCCAGCCAGAGCCGCTCGAGGTGGCCCCGAAGGCGCCAGGTCCTTCCCGCCGCCACGCGCATGAAGCGCGGCGACCTTGCCCACAACCGTCGAAAGAACCTCTTCATTCGTTCTCCACGCCTTGCAACGCCGGCCCCGGCTCGACAGACTTGCTCCGACCCGGTCTTCAACTCCTGTCCGGTCGGGCCTGAGTGTGCATTCTAGACGCGCGTCCACACCGATGGTGCGCACCGGCGCCGCGGCTCGCCGGCACCCTCGAGGTCAAACTCATCAGCAATTTCCGCCCCAGCAAGGGCGACCGCTTCACCATCATCACCTGCACGACCCGCAATGGCGAGTTCGACGCACTCATCCTGCCGACCGCGCCCACAGTGAAGGGCGCCACCTGGCGCGTCGAGTATCACCCGGACCACGTCGATCTCGTCTTTGACGGCTGAGCCACTTGGGCTCTCCATTCCGCCGAGTAGCGGTCGGGCATACCCTGAGACATGAGACGCCCCGGATCAGCCGGATTCCTGCTCGCAACTGCCCTCTGCGCTGTGGCTGCGGCGGCCCAGGCGAGTCCGCCGCCGGTCGAGTACACGATCGCCCTGCCCGCGCCGCACACGCAGATGGTCGAACTCTCCATCACCGTGCCGCAGGCAGAGGATGAAACGCTCGACTTCATCCTGCCCGTCTGGCGGCCGGGGCGCTACACCATCCTCGACCCCGCGTCCTCCGTGCGCGAAGTGCGCGCGAGCAACGCCGACACAGGCGAAGCACTGCCCATCGAGAAAATCCGCAAGAGCGCCTGGCGCGTCGCGCGCCGTGGCGCCGGGTCCATCCGCGTCGATTACCGCATCTACGCCAACTCCCTCGGCGACCGCACGCGCCACGTCGATGACAGACACGCGTTCCTCTCCGGCTCATCGGTCTTTCTCTTCGTGCCGCAGCGGCGCGATGATCCCGCGGTCATCCGCATTGATGCGCCGCCGGACTGGCGCATCGCCTCCGGCCTCGAAGCGCATCCGACCGAGCCGCGCACTCTCATCGCACCCAACTACGACGTCCTCGTTGACTCCCCCATCGAGATCGGCCTGCACGAGCGCATTGACTTTGACGTGGACGGCATTCCGCACGAAGTCATTCTCTGGGGCGACACGGAAGGCTACGACGCGCAGAAGTTCATCGACGACTTCTCCGCCATCATCCGCGCCCAGCGCGAGATCTTCGGCAACCTGCCCTACAAGCGCTACGTCTTTCTCACTCACGTCGGCATGGGCGCGAGCGGCGGGACCGAGCACCTCAACTCCACCATCATGCAGACCGGCCGCGGCGCCTTCGAAAGCGACGCCGGCTGGAAACGTTTCCTCGGCCTGGTCTCGCACGAGTTCTTCCACACCTGGAACGTCAAGCAACTTCGACCCGCCGGTATCCACCCCTACGACTACGAGCAGGAGAACTACACGCGCCTGCTGTGGGTGGCCGAGGGCACGACGAGTTATTACGACGATCTCACGCTGGTGCGCATCGGCCGCGTCAAGCCGAAGAAGTATCTCGAAGACCTCGGCAGCGCGATCGATTCGCTTCGACGCCGGCCCGGCCGTCTTGTTCAGAGCGTCGAAGAGTCTTCATATGACGCGTGGATCAAGTTCAGCCGATCGACGCCGGACGATGTCAACTCGACCATCTCCTTTTACACCAGCGGCGCGCAGGCGAGTCTGGCGCTCGACCTTGCGATACGCACAAACACCGGCAATGCGGCGAGTCTCGATGACGTGATGCGCACGATGTACGATCGCTTTCCGCTCAGCGGGCCGGGCTACACACCGGCGGATCTCCTCGCCGTCATCAGCGAGATCAGCGGCGCTGACTTCACCGGCTTCTTCGACCGCCACATCCGCGGCACGGAAGATTTCCCCTTCGAGTCGCTCTTCGAAGTCTGCGGCCTCGAACTCTACTTCGAGCCGGCCGCGGGTGATGAAGACGAGGCAAGTGACGCGTCATCTGAGAACACGAACAGCGCCCATCAGGAGGCGGATTCGGACGATGACGCTGCAGACGTTTTCGACGACGAAGTTGCCGCAGACGATCGTGCTGATTCCGAAGTGTCGCCTGAAGTCCCCGCCGAGGTTGCCATGCGCCCCTACCTCGGGCTCAACCTCTCGGGCACGCACGTCTCGTCATTGCTCATCGACGGTCCGGCGTACGGCTCGGGCCTCATGGTCGGCGACGAGATCGTCGCGGCCGACGGCAAGCGCATCACCTCGCAGGGCGACCTCGACGGCCGCCTCGGCGACGTCGGACCCGGCGAGACGATCCGTCTCACCTTCTTTCGGCGCAATGAACTGCGCGAGATCGCCATCTGCCTCGCTGCCGTCCCCGACGGCTCGTGGAAACTCCGCAAGGTGAAGAACCCGACGGACGAACAGAAGGCCGCATACCAGAATTGGCTCGGGCAGGAATGGTGATCTCGCACTCCGTCTCGCGCACGATCTGCGACGCGTTCGAAAGCGCAACTCAAAGCTCAGGCATTGCTATGCCTGGGTCTCTTGTTGTTTCGCGCAGCGCCAGTCAAGGCGTGGCGATCACTACTGCCAGTTCGCCTTGAAATCCCGGATCGCGGCGTTCAACTTCTCGGTGAGTTCATCGTTGAACGCCTTCTTCGCGGCGAGTTCATCGCGCACCGCCTTGCCGCCGCCGTGCATGTATTCGATGAGTTCGCGCTCGAAGCGAGGCACGTCCGACTTTTTCACGTCGTCGAGATAGCCCTTCGTGCCCGCGAAGATCGAGATGATCTGGTCCACGACGTCCATCGGCACGAACTGCGGCTGCTTGAGCAGTTCCACCATCGCCGCCCCGCGGTCGAGTTGCCGCTGCGTCGCCTTGTCGAGTTCGGTGCCGAGTTGGGCGAAGGCTTCGAGTTCGCGGTAGGCCGCGAGGTCGAGGCGCAGCGAGCCGGCGATCTGCTTCATCGCCTTGATCTGCGCGTTGCCGCCCACGCGCGACACCGAGATGCCGACGTTGATGGCCGGCCGCACGCCGGCGAAGAAGAGATCGGGTTCGAGGTAGATCTGCCCGTCGGTGATGGAGATGACGTTGGTCGGGATGTAGGCCGACACGTCGCCTTCCTGCGTCTCGATGACGGGCAGGGCGGTGAGCGACCCTCCGCCGTTCTCATCGGAGAGTTTGGTCGCGCGCTCGAGCAGGCGGCTGTGCAGGTAGAAGACGTCGCCGGGGTACGCCTCGCGGCCGGGCGGGCGGCGAAGGAGCAGCGACAACTGGCGATACGCCGTCGCCTGCTTGCTCAGGTCGTCGTAGATGCACAGGACGTGCTGGCCCTTCCACATGAAATACTCGCCCATGGCGCAGCCGGCGTAGGGGGCGATGTACTGGAGGGGCGCGGGGTCGGAGGCCGAGGCGTTGACGACGATGGTGTACTCCATCGCGCCGTGCTTCTTGAGCGTCTCGACCACCGCGGCCACGGTCGATTCCTTCTGGCCGACGGCGACGTAGATGCAGATGACTGCGTCCTTCGTCCCCCAGAACTTCTTCTGGTTGATGATCGTGTCGATGGCGACGGCCGTCTTGCCCGTCTTGCGGTCGCCGATGATCAGTTCGCGCTGGCCGCGCCCGATGGGAATCATCGAGTCGATCGCCTTCACGCCCGTCTGGAGCGGCTGGTGCACGGGCTGCCGCTCGGCGATGCCCGGCGCGACGATGTCCAGTTTGCGCGTTTCCTTTGTGCTCAATGCGGGTCCGCCGTCGAGCGGCTGGCCCAGTGGATTCACCACGCGCCCGAGCAGTTCTTCGCCCGCAGGCACTTCCAGCAGGCGCCCCGTCGAGCGGACGCGGTCGCCCTCGCGGACGTGAAGGTAGTCGCCGAAGATGACGGCGCCGACGGTGTCGGCCTCCAGGTTCATCGCCTGGCACATGACAGAGCCTTCGTTCGTCTCGATCTCGAGGAGTTCAGCCGCCATGGCGCTGCTCAGGCCGTAGATGCGAGCAATCCCGTCGCCGACCTCGACGACCTGCCCGACGTCGCTGACTTCGAGGCGATCGGAGAATTGCGCGATTTCCTGCTTGATGACGCTGGTGATTTCGTCCGTTCTGATCTTCACGTCTGAACCTCGCTGGTGTTGGGCCTTGCGGACTGCGGCCGCGCCTCGACCTCTTGATGCGTTCCTCAACCAGGCCGCTCGCCCGAGGCCGCGGCCGCCGGTCAATCCTGTATCAGCGCGCCCGCCCGCGAACGGACGGTCTCCGCGCCCTTCGTGTTCAATGACTCCCGGATGCGGCTCAGCCTCGTCGCCACCGACGCGTCGATCATGCGGTCCCCAACGCGCAGCCTCAGCCCGCCGATGAGTTCCGCGTTCACGCGGCTGCGAAGCACCGCTTCCTTGCCCAGCGCCTCGCCGATCCGCTTGCGCACGACGGCCGCAAGGCCCTCATCGAGCGGCTTGGCGCTGAAGACCTCGACCTCGACGCGCCCCGTCCTCTCCCACAGAATCTGCGTGTAGGCCTCCGCAATGCCCGAGACTTCACCCAGCCGCTCCTTGCGGTTGAGCACCAGAAGGAACCGCAGAAGAAGGTCTGAGACGCGCCCTTCGCCGAAGATGCGCCGCAGCGTCTGCTCCTTGTCCGACGTGCTCACGACCGGCGTGCGCAGAAACTCGCGGAACGACCGCTCGGATTGCGCCGCGGCCGCGACTTCGGCCAGTTCGATCCCGACGGTTTCGCAGGTGGGAAGGCCGCCTTCCTCCTCGGCCAGTTCGAAGAGGCTCGCCGCATAGATGCGTGCGAGGGAATTGACTCGTGATGTGCCCGATTTGGCCATGTCAGCCCGTTCCTCCAGCGGCGATTCGCGCCGGCCCCTCGAAACCTGTCAATCTCCATTGCGGCTCAGCGAGCCGATCTGCGAGAGCGACTCCTCGACGAGCCGCGCGTGGTCGGCAGGCCTGATCTCCCGATGGAGGATCTGCCCCGCGATCTGCGTCGAGAGCATCGCCGTCTCGTTGTACAACTCCGTAAGCGCGGCCCGCTTGGCCGCCTCGATTTCGTCTTTCGCCCGGTTCTTCATCCCCGCCAGTTCCGCTTCGTTGCGCGCCCGAAGTTCATCCGCCACGCGCTGCGCATCCGCACGCGCCTGCTGGATCATCGCGTTCGAGTCCGCGCGCGCCTTGGCGAGTTCCTTCTGGTAGTCTTCGAGCGCCTTGGTCGCCAGCGCCCGTGCGTTCTCCGCGGACTCGATCTCCGTGCGGATCTTCGTCTCGCGATCATTGAGCCCCTTGAGGATCGCGCCCCACGCCATCTTCTTGAGGAGGAAGAACAGCAGGAAGAACATGACGATTGCAGCGATCGCCGCAGGCACTGCCGTCTCCGGACGCGCCAGCAGTTCGGCGTGCGCCTGCGTCCCCCCCTCCTCCGGCGCGCCCAGCGCCGCCGGCGCGATCATCAGCACGAACAGGACTGCGGAAACACGTTTCAACTTCGCCATGGCAGGTGTCCGATCAATGTGTGCCTCTGAAACTCTGCGCTCGACACTTCCGTGCGGGCAAGACGGGGCGGGGGATGAAGATCGGCCCGGCCGGTCCTCATCCCCGACCCCGGCCGGCGGCCGGGGTCGGATGGACCATCCGACTCGCCGCCGCTATTTCACCGTGAAAATGCCCACGAACAACACGACCACGCCGAAGAGCGTGGCGCCTTCGACGAACGCAGCCGAGAGCAGCATCGCCGCGCGAATGTCGTTGCTCGCCTCCGGCTGGCGCGCCATCGACTCCACGGCCGAAGAGCCGATGTTGCCGATGCCTCTGCCGCCGCCGATCACCACCAGGCCCAGTCCCAGACCAAGCCCCACGAACTTGAGTCCCGCGTCGGGGAACATCGTCCCGTCTGCAGCCAGCGCCGGAGCGCCGGCGAGCAGGCATACGGCGATGATCGCCGCGCCTGTCCACATCATCAACTTGCTTACCGTCATGGCAAACTCTCCACAATCTGACACGGCAAGATCGTGTCGCTCTTCGGGTCTACCCTCGCAGGCACGGACCGGACGCCTTGCTCGACCAGCCTCGACCCTTTGTATCAACAGTGCAGGCTCCTGCGCCTCGCGATTCCCACTCCCACCTGCCTCACGGCCGGTCACTCAATGCGCCCCCGCCAACTCCCCCTGAACAGGCGCCTCATTGTGGCTGTGATCATCCTCGTGCTCATGCTCGTGGTCATGATGCTGGAACAGGCTGATGAACATCGCCGTCAGGAACGTGAACACGAACGCCTGGATGAACGCCACCAGCAACTCGAGCAACCCGATGAGCGTCGCGAAGATGATCGCCGGCACAGAGATAATCACGCCTCCCAGTGGCCCGACGCCGTTCCACGCCATGGAGCAGAACCCGAGGATCGACGCGAGCATCACGTGCCCTGCCGTCATGTTCGCAAACAGACGAACCATCAGGGCAAAGGGCTTGGCGATCAGCCCGATGATCTCCAGCACGACCATCAGCACCGACAACGGGAACTTCGTTCCCAGCGTCAGGTGATCGACGAAGCCCCGGAGACCGAGCGACTGTAGCCCCGAGCCGATGATGATCATGATCGCGATCAGCGCCAGCGCAAAGGTGACGGCGATGTTGCCCGTCGCCGTCCCGCCCACGCCGTGAAAATGCGACGCCGTCCCTTCCTTCGTCAGATCCTGAAAGAGGGTAAACGGCCCGAGTTTCATCACGTGCGAGTCGTGCGAATCGCCTGCTGCGAGGCTCGACGCCTCGTGCCCCTCGGCTCCATGGCTCCCGGCAAAGCCGGCCGCCGCGCCTGAGCCCTCGACATGCGGCGCCGCCGCATGAGGTTTGTTGATCACCCCGTCCAGCACCAGCGACGTCGCGTCCAGCAGCGGCACCATGCCCAGCAGGTTGTTGAACAGAATGAAGAAGAACACGGTCCAGATGAAGGGCATGAATCTGTCCGTGTTCCGGCCGAGCGCCGGCCTGGCCACTTCTTCCCGGAAGAACACGCAGATCACCTCGATGAGGTGCGACAGTGTTCCCTTGGTCACGTAGTCATGGCTCGTGCCGGTCTTGCCCGTGGCGATCGCCCGGGCCGCGCGCGGCATGACCCACAGCATCAGCAGCGCCGCGACCAGCATCATGACGATGTGATTCGTCAGGATCGCATAGCCGTTGGGCAGGCTGAGGATCGGGTAGTCGTAGTTGTGGTGCAGGGGGTCGCCGCCCGCCAGCACCAGCGTCCGGACGCCGGTCACGCCGAGACCTCCGCGATAAGAGTCCGAGATGAAGTCGCCCCCGCCGTGCCCCCCCCCGATCCCGGCCGCGACGACGCGAAAACCGCCCGCCGCAGCGCCGCCGTCCCGAGGGGCTGCCCGATCGCGAACGCCGCCAGCAGCGAAACGAACGTCGTCACCGGCTCAAACCCGCCCGCCAGAATCAGCGCCAGCCCGCCGCCCACGATCACGCCGAAGTGCACGCCGATCCCCGCCATCATCACCCGCACCGCCGACGACGGTTCGGACTCGATCCTCCGCACCGACCAGCGCGTCATTGCGATGAAGACCGTCCCCGCCGCCAGGCACGGCAGCGAAGCCTCATGCCAGCGGACTCCCTCGAAGAGCGGCGCGATGCACGCGCCCAGCGCCGAGGCCAGCGCCGTCAGCAGCGCCATCCAGCCGATCGTGCGCCGCGCTCCGTTCTGTTCAATCTCGCTTGCGACCATGTGATTCCGACGATTGCAGTCTCATTGCCTTCTTGACCGCGTTGTACAGTCCGCCGATAACCCCGAGAACCACCCCCGTCACCGTCAGCCAGGGGAACCAGCCCAGCCACCGATCGAACGCGAACCCGAGCAGCCCGAGTCCGGCGATCGACGCGAGCATCTCCATCCACAGGCCCGTGAGGCTCAGGAGGTTGACCGAAGGAGTCCCGGCTCCGCGGCGGCGCCTTCGCTCTGGGTCTGGCCCATCCATTCGTCCCAGCCCCCGCTGCGTGCCATTTTTCACAATCCCACCGGAGTGGCGGAAACAATAGCCCCCAAGGCCGTCATCCGCCACCCCCCCATGCCACAGCAATCGCGCCCCGTCCTCGGACTTTTGCGGAACCACCCCCGCCGCCGGCCCGATCATATTCATGGGCCTCTATCCTCTTGAGACGCGGTGGCCCGCACACACCCAGGCCCCCAACGACTCAACCCCACAGCCGGCCCGCGCCGCACGCAACCCGACGCCCGCCGCATAAGGCTCCACATGGTCCTCAAGATCGAACAAGATCACCAGCGCTTCCGCAACATCGTCAAGGGTCGCATTCGCAAGGATCTGCGCAAGTTCCTCCAGCGCGGCGAACTCATCGGCAAGGAAGGCCGTCGCTACGTCTCCATCCCCGTCTACGACATCGACATCCCCACCTTCCGCTACGGCGACAACTCCGAAGGCGTCGGCGCCGGACCAGGCGGCGAAGGCGATGGACTCGGCGCGCCCTCCGCCGGCGACAACACCGGCGGCGAACAGGAAGGCAAGCACATCCTCGAAGTCGAAGTCGGCCTCGACGAACTCGCCGACATCCTCGGCGAAGAACTCAAACTCCCGCGCATCGAGCCGCGCGGCAAGCACAACATCACCACCGTCAAGGACAAGTACTCCGGCATCCGCTCCAGCGGACCCGAATCACTCCGACACTTTAAGCGAACCTACCGCGAAGCCCTCAAGCGGCAACTCATGCTCGGCCTCTACGACCCCGACGATCCCATCGTCATCCCCATCCGCAAGGACGTCCGCTACCGCTCCTGGCGCGAAGTCAGAAAGCCGCAGAGCAACGCCATCATCCTCTACATGATGGACATCTCCGGCTCCATGGGCGATGAACAGAAGGAACTCGTCCGACTCGAATCCTTCTGGATCGACACCTGGCTGCGGCGCAACTACGAAGGCATCGACAGCCGCTACATCGTCCACGACGTGACCGCCCGCGAAGTCGATCGCGACACATTTTACCGAGTCCGCGAGGACGGCGGCACGCGCATCAGCAGCGCCTACAAACTCGCCGATGAACTCCTCGCCGCCAAGTACAACCCCGCCGACTGGAACATCTACCTCTTCCACTTCTCCGACGGCGACAACTCATCGGAAGTGGACAACCGCCTGTGCGTCGAAGTCCTCAACGAGAAACTCCTGCCGCGCTGCAACATGTTCGGCTACTGCCAGGTCGCCAGCGCCTACGGCTCGGGCAACTTCATCAACGTCCTCCACGAAGCCTTCCCCCGCCGCGGCGACGTCCACCGCGATGAGAAACTCATCACGAGCAAGGTCAACGACAAGGACGGCATCTACGACTCGCTCAAAACCTTCTTCGGCGCAGGGAAGTGATCAAGCGAGACACCTGGCATCAGGCAACAGGCGCTGGTGGAGAGCATCAAGGGATCGAGT